>NZ_SPQC01000009.1 GCF_004569295.1 Rothia nasimurium | reverse complement strand
CAATTACCTGGTACTCACGGGTCACACCTGCCTCATCCGTGATATACACATGCGCGCACCTATCAACGTAATGCAACAGACCCCACCCAGAGAGCCGGTCATCAGGATAGTCAAGGTTCACATGCCCAGCCAGCACACTCGCTTTACCCTTTGCACCTAGCGGTGCACTCAACGATGAGAGCAACCCACCAGGAGCAGACGGAATACCATCAGAAAACAACCCATCCGTGAAATACCCCGTAGCATACCCACCAGCCCCATCAGACAAAGACGGCACCACCCACGAACCAGGCTCAGGGACCACCTCCCCCAGCGCCTCACCGGTACACTGCACCGGCACCGGGGTCAGATTCTTGACCTGAGGAGTAGAGAAGCCGGCTATCGGGTCAACGTTCTCGGCCATGAATCCGTAGGCCGGCTCATAGAATTCCTGGCCGTCCTGCTGGAAAATCTCCCCGCTGGCATCCGGGTGGCGTAGCTCATACGGTGCATACACCTGGCCATCGACAATTTTCCATCCAGATAAAAAAGCGCCCAGAACCACAACAGCCACTATCAGCACCGCAAGGCCCACCACAGCCCCGATGAACCGATTCTTCTGTCTTACCTGTTTCATCACCAACTACCTTCCGTCACCAGACCCCTACAAAAAGAAGGCGCTGACAGAGAAAAACCTCCAGCAGCGCCCAGGCACATACACCAAGCCCAAGCCCTGCATCATCTCTCTCTGCCAACGCCAACCCCCTTGACTCACAACGTCACTGAGGGGTACCCCACCATCAGACAGGCACCAGCCCTGATACTCAAGAAAGTCCAATCAAAGAAGGGTACATGCTTCTTTGTCTTGAGTACCAGGGCCAAGTTGCCCTTATGCGGTGGGGAATCTACTTACTAGCTGTTCTTCTTTCGGGCCCCAGCCACCAGCGCCCACGCACCAGCACCGACAAAGCCAGCTAGCAGCACACCGCCAGCAGTCAGCAACCCAGCCACCGGCATACCGGCAACACGAGCTTCGCCACCGGTCTTAG
This sequence comes from Rothia nasimurium, assembly GCF_004569295.1. Classification (GTDB taxonomy): domain Bacteria; phylum Actinomycetota; class Actinomycetes; order Actinomycetales; family Micrococcaceae; genus Rothia; species Rothia nasimurium_B. The sequence goes on along the minus strand of NZ_SPQC01000009.1, from coordinate 70,011 downwards.
CGCCCTCACCCTTGACCACAGCAGGAGTGCTAGGAGTGGTCACATCAGGGGTGCCGGGGTTCTCAGGGATAACAGGAACAACCGGCTCAGGGGTGAAAGTCTTCACGGTGTTAGAGGTTAGCTTCTCACCGTTGTAGTTCTCCACAAAGGTGTTCTCAACATCGCCGGTACCGATACGCTGGGCCTGCATAAAGACAGTGAAACCCTGCTCAGTTGCCCGGTTGGCCTCTGAGGACATGAGCGCAAGGAAAGCGTCGGTTGCCTCGTAGGTGACAACACCGTTCTCGTGCTTCTGGGTGAAGTAACCAGTGATGTCGGTTCCTACTGCTACAGTCTTACCGTCAGCATCCACGAAAGAGTGCTGAGAAAGAACCTTGAAGTTACCCTCGTAGGCGTCCTTTGACTCGTCCCAGTCATCAACAATTGACCAGGACTCGGTCAGGCCAGCGCGGTCAGCCGGCAAGGTTGAGGAGTTCAGCTGGTAATTGAAAACAGTGTTCAGAGCAATTTCAGTACCGTCAATCGAATCCTTATCCCCCACGTTGATAACGACGTCCTTGGTGGGGTTAATTTCCTTGAGCTTGTTAGCAACGGTGTCGGTCTGGGTGCGGTGCTCGTTAGTGACCTGCCATGCAGTGTTGAGGATGTCCCCATCGGCGTTTGCGGTCACGGTGTAGGGCAGTACGTGGATGTACTTGTACCCCATCGGCAGAACAACCTTGCCGCCATCGGTCTTCATCATGGAAGAGATGCCTACAGCGCCGCCGTTGGTGAACCCGTCTACCTCACCGTTGGTGACGGTGTAGGAGTCGGTAACTTCCTTAGCCGTTGCCAGCTTCACAGCAGCAGAAACCTTCTCAGGAGTAGAAGTATCAGTGTCGCCGGGAACCTGGTAGACACGTACCTGGGAGGCGTCAATCTGACCGTAGCGCTCATCGAAGTCATCAACCATGCCCGAGACCTTGATGGTGTCGGCGGTGTTTTCCAGGTTGGTGGTATCTTCAACCAGCTTGTAGGAGATTACATCCCCTACGGTCACAGTCTTACCGTCGATGTTGGAGCCATCGGTAGCTGAGGTATCAACCTTAGACGGGGCGATAACGGGCACGTAGTTGCGGACAACCTTGGTGAGGGTCTTATCCTCGTTGGTCAGCTGGGTTGCCTGGTTAGTGAACTCGCCGGGGGTGGCGTCCTTCTTCACGTGGCCCAGCAGGGTGAGACGATAGTCCTTACCGACCAGTTCGGCAGGGTTCTTGGCCAAGATGGTCACTTCGCCGGTTTCCAGGTTCCATTCAGCGGTGAACGCCTCAGAAGAAACGGTGTTGCCTTCTGAATCAACGACGGTGAACTCGCCAGTGGGGGCCCACTTGGTCTCATCGTAGTTATCGTACTTGCCCAGCTTGGTCACTTCGCTGGTGGTATCTGCAAGGTCAGCAGCTGAGAGGGTCAGCTGGTAGTTCAGTTCCGCACCGGGCAGTACACGGGTGTTATCGACCTCTACACCTGAAGAGTTAACCACGGTCTTGTCGGGGTTAATCTTGGGCTCGTAGTAGGTCTTGTCTTGAGTGAACTGAAGTTCGTCGTTGACGATAGCGAAACCGGAGTCGATAAGGGTGTCTGCGATACCGTCAAAGAGGCTGGTCTGGTTCACGTGCAGGGTGTAGGTGGTGTTCAGCTTCAGATGCCCGGGGTTCTTAGCGGTGGCAAGAATCTGGTGCCCTGCCTTGCCGTTGTGGACGCCGTCCACGGAGGTGATGGTGAACTGGTCGGTGACGTTGTTACCTTCAGCGTCGGTTACAGCTACTTCGTTCATGTTCACGGAGACAGGCATGCGGCCGTCCTCGGTGAAGTAGATGTGGTCGCCCAGGATGAATGACTCAGGTGCCTGGTAGCCTGTGGCGTAAGAGATGGTCTGGGTGGTGGTTTCGCCAGCGATAATCTTCTTACCCTCGTCCTTAGCAACCTTTTCTACTACGGGGATGGGGGCAAAGAGCTTGGTCAGGCCGTAGGAAACAGAGGGTGCTTCAACGCTCTCGCGGGTAGGCTCAGTGGGCTTGGTGGGTACTGAGGGAACCTCTTCCAGAGTCGGAGGGGTAGGTTCGGTGGGCTTGGTGGGCTCTACCGGGGGTTCGTCCTCAACGATGCACTTTTCAGCGGCAACGGTGGCAGCTTCATAGATGGAATCTGAGAGGGTGTTCATCTCACCGACAAAGTAGTCGCGGCCCTCGGTGGGTGAGGCTACCCCGGAAATGCCCTTGATGTAGCCCAACATACCGGCTTCGTCCGATGAGAAGTGGAAGGGGTCAGAGGGGTTGTTGACGGCCTCATCACGAATCATCACGGGGATGACGTCGGTGCCGGATGCCTCAAGACGGTCTGCAACAGCTTTGGCAGCGTTGAACGCTTCGTCCGAGCCGTTGGAGGCATTCAGGGGTGAGTGAATACCAACCTGGCCATCTACGGTATAGGTGTTGGGTGCGCCGTCGGTCAGCAGCAGGGCGGTGTCGTACTTAACGCCGGTATCAGCCTGGTGCTTTTCAATAGCAGCCAGGGCAGCTTCCCAGTTGGTGCCCAGGGTCTGGAAGTTGACGCCGTTCCATTCATCGCCGGAGGTGCCTACGGGAGCGTCCTTGGAGTGCTTGTCGATGCCATCAATCCAGGCCAAAGCAGCGGCCTTACCGGCATCGGTGCCAATGTTGAATACGGCAGAGGGTTGGTTGCCTGCGATGGTGGTGATAGGGCCAACGGGAACTTCGCCGGAGCCGGTGTCTTGGAAGTTTACAGCAGAGTCACGAGCAAAGGTGAAGAAAGAGACCTCAGCACCATCAACCTTGGAAAGACGCTCGACCATCTGCTTGGCCTGGTCTTTCATAGTTGCAGTTTCAGAAGCATCGAAAGAGCGGGAGAGGTCAAAGGTCATGGCCACGCGCGGAGGCGCACATTCGCCAGCTTCGATAGCAGCCTTAGCAGCTGCAACCTTAGCGTCGTAGGCGGCCTTGTCAGTCTTGAACTGAGCCAGTGCGCTCTCGTAGGAGGCAGCCTCTGCCTTGTACTGGGCCAGTTGCCCCTCGTAAGCGGCCTGGCGTTCAGCGTTAATCTTCTCAGCCTCAGCCTTAGCAGCTACAGCGTCCCTGTAAGCGGCATCGTCCTTCTGGTACTGGGCCAGTTCAGCCTCGTACTTAGCGTCAGCTGCGGCCGTCTCTTCCTTGTACTGGGCGATCTTGGCGGTAATCTCAGCGATCTTGGCCTCAGAGTCAGCAGTGATGGTATCCAGTGCTGCCTGAACCTCAGCGGTTGAGCCGGTGGTAATGGTCTTGACCTGGGTTTCTGAGATGTTCAGGCCTGCGTCCTTAGCGGCCGCAACAGCAGCGAGTAGCGCCGAGTTATCGACAGGAACTTCGCGGGTGGTTGATTCTGCCTCGGAGGCGGAAATAACTGAGCCAAATGAGCCAGTATCGACCGCGTTTGATGCGGGCATGGAGGCAAAAATGGAGGATGCAACCAGGCCGGTTGCAACCAGGGCGCCAGACTTGCTGGCTACTACCTTAAAGGATGCTCGTGACACTTCTTAGGTGTCCTTTCTTCAGATATGTGTGAATCGAGTGATTCGCGTGGTGTTTGTTTCTTCCCGCCTATCAGGTAGGCGGGGTTTCCATCACAGATACCTTCAGCTCACTGGTAGGTGAACTAGGTAGGGACTGCGGAGGGCTATTGAGGTGCCGAGTTATCCCGAATCAGGGGCTTACTACTGGCCAGAGTGAAAGTTCAGCGGGTAGCCAGATGCAGGGGCTACAGGCTGTTTAGTGATAGCCGCGTCGATTAAGTCCATCAGCCCCAGGGTGAAAGTGATGCTGGGGTAGAGTTCGCCGTCGATGGTGACGTTATTGGCGGTGAGGGTGCGGCGGGCTACCGGCTTTTGATAGCCATACGGTGCCGGGGTGGCCCATTCTTGTGCAATGACGGTTTCCTCTGTGAGGTCTTGGGCGTTTTCAAAGGTGGCTCCCTGGGCGGTGAGCCATTGGCCGAAGGTGTCGCCCAGCAGAGCGTTGATGTCGAGATAGTGGGTGATGCTCATGTGCTTCTCTCTAAGAAAGTGGTGTATGTGAGTGAGGGAAGAGTGCCAGGTGAAGAGCTGTGGCAATACGTTCGTGGGGGACATTGCCACAGACTCTCTCACTCTGGTTGCACCTTTAGAGGTTCTCTCGCGAGAGAGTGGCGGGTGTCCGCTTTCCAGGTGGTCAACCCCGCCAGCACTTCAATTATATATGAGAATAAGAAATAGTTATTGTTTTCCGAAACTTTTAGGCACAAAAAGAGGAGTCCCAGGTCAAAGGTAGTTTTTTAGGGCGACACGAAGAGTTTCACATCAGATTCCAGGAAGAGATTGGCCCGCTCAATGGCTTCTACCAGCTCTGCATCTGGCCGACCGGCTAAATATTTTTGGCGGTTCAGGCCAAAGGCTTCTTCAAAGAACAGATTTTGTGTTGCCACCAATGCAGGCAATGGGGAGGTTTCTAGATAGGCTGCCAATTCTAGGATGCGATAGATTGGCAAAGTTCCATCGCTAACCTGCCGAGAGAAGTTCGAGGGCTGCATTTCAATATGTTGGGCCAGCTCTTTTTGGGTTGCTGCACGTCGATTTACATCCAGCCAGCGCTTGAGCTGTGCCTCCGGAGGGCCAAAGCCTGCCCCAGCTATTGCTTTACCCTCTCTTACAAACCGTTGATGAAGCAGTTCGAGGGCTGAGTAAAGCGGCACCGCTTCGAGGAGGGTGAGCTGGCTGCACCGAAGTGCTTCATATCCGTCAAATCCCCCCAGCTCCCCCACTGGGTTTTGTCCGTATGCTCTGGCGATGGCGATAACCGTCTTGGGAGTAATGCGGTTGCCGCTTCGCTGTTCTGAGATGGTAGAGAGGCTCAGGCCTGCCTTGGTGCAGATGTCCAGGAGGGTAGCATCTGGCGCGATGCCCTCTATCCACCGGGTGAACGCTGGTGATGCAATATTCACTGGGTGCTTCCTTGCAGATTGTCGGAGGTCTACCCTGATTTTACGGTATGTGCTTTCACTGCCTTTCGAGGCGTGGGTGAGGGCTGGTCAAAAAAATTATTCATATCATTTCATATCACATGGTTGCATATCATATTAGTTAGGGGTTAGACTGTAGGCATGATCTTACTTATCGGAAACCATAAAGGAGGGGTGGGCAAGTCCACCCTGACCGTCAACCTAGCCACCACCCTCCAGCAGCAGGGAAAGAGCATCACTATTGTTGAGGCCGACCCCTCTATCCACACCGCCTCACGCTGGGCAGATGACAGGGATGAACTTGGCCACGGCTCCATCATGACCCTCCGCAAAGAGGGCCGCCTGGGTGCAACCTTGCGGGAGTTGAACGAGAGCTACGATGTGGTTCTTGTCGATACCGCAGGTAAGGACTCCAAGGAGTTGCGTTCAGCGATGGTGGTTGCTGACCTCATGCTTATCCCCACACGCCCAGCCCAAGCCGACCTGGATGCAACCGTGGACTTGATGCAGATGGTGGATGAGGCCCAAGATATGAATCCCACCCTCATTCCCCTGATTGTCATTTCGCAGGCATCCACCCACGTGATGAGCTCTGAGGCTCTGGAGTCTAAGGAGTACCTGACCCAGGCCGCACCACAGGCAGCCCTGGCAGATGTGGTGGTTCATCACCGCAAGGCGTATCAGGCGGCACTAGCTGAGGGTAAGGCTGTTACCGAGGGTACTGATTCAAAGGCCAAGGCTGAGATTCAGTTACTCGCCCAAGAAATTCTCACACTGACCGAAGGACGATAATGGCATCTACTTTTCGCCAGCGGCCCACCCCAAAAAATGAGGATGCCTTTATTGAGGCAGCAGAGGCACCGCGCACCATATCCGAGCCCGAGCAGGGCGCGGATAAGTCCGCAGATTCACCCGAGGCCCGTCTTGAAAAGCGAGCGGCAGGACGCAAGTACGGTATCTACACCCTCAGAGGCACTGAGTCTCAGGCCGAGCTACTGAAATATGCGGCCAAGCAGAAGGGTATGAGCCAAAACGAGCTGATTAGCCATTACCTCTTTGAGGCTATCGAGTTTGAGTTTGGTGCGGACATCCCCATCAAGTAATCACATCATGTCATGTCACATGATTCTGAATATCTGGAGAACCCCATGAACAACGAAATTTCCCTCACCATCACCGGCAACCTCACCCGAGACCCCGACCTGCGATTCTTCAAAGAAGGGGCAGCAGTGGTCTACATGACCGTTGCCCACACCCCGCGAGTCTGGTCAGCGGCAGAAAAAGACTACGTTGCTGGCGTCACCACCTACATGGACGTCGAAGTACGCTCCAAGGGTAGCGAACGTCAGAACGATTACGTTCAGCGCATCAGCGAAGAACTGCAAAAGGGCGACCGAGTTATGGCCACCGGCATGCTTGTAACCAAGGAACGCAAGCGCGACGGCGAAACGATTCGCTCCTTGAGCCTAATTGCTGATGAGGTAGCAGTCTCGAACCGGTTCGTCTCTATCACCATCAACCGCAAGCCCAAGCCCACACCAAGCGCACCGGAAGAAGCAGCCTGGACTGCCGCACCCGTACCCGCTTCCCCCGACTCGCAGCGCCCGCCCCTTGCAGGCTGGGACAGCTAGCTAGCACCACATTCTCACCCAGGAGGCTAAGATGAGCCAGATTTACTACACCGTTCCAAACCACCCCCAGCAGCAGGTGCCGCAGGCCCCGATGCCTGCACCGATTCAGCATCAGTACTACTACCAGCAGCCCATGATGGCACCTGCACCGCGCAAGCAGAATCCTGTAGCTGGTTTCTTCCGTGGGGTCGGAAACGTGTTCCGCTGGCTCCTCTTAGCCTTCCACCACACCGCAGTAGCCCTGAGCTGGATATACATCCTCATCCCATTCCTGGGCTGGAACCGCTACAGCCGCATCCTGCTGGGCTACATTGGACTGACTTTCTTCTCAGTGTCCACCATCCTGTTTATCTACAACCTGCTCAGTGGCAACCTTGAGATTCCTCAGACCTACTAACTAACCCCTAATAGCCTAGTTTCGTAAATAAATAACTTTCTATTAAACATATCTTTCCACGATTAAAGTAGGTGGCATCTATCAGCTATCTACATGGAGTACATCGTGGCGAAAAAACACGGCCTAATTGAGGGCCAGCTCGATATTTTCGAGTTCCTATTCTCAAACCCCCAGGAGGTTCAAGATGAGCAACTACGCAACAATAGCCAGGCAGAACTGGCAGACCCTAGCGCCGAGCACCTACGCCCAGATGCAGCAGGAAATGAACCTGGACGAGCACTTTCAGCAGGTTCAGGAACAGGCCGAGCTAATGGTTCAGGATCTGATGTTCCAGTACGCGGGCCAGGACTCTCCGAACGAGGGCTATCTACAGAAGGTGGGCCGTTTGGAAGCAGCCAAGAAGCGAGCGGAGGAAACAGTGCGTCAGGAGCTTTTGACTCCCCCGCAGGAGCTGTGGGAGCAGGAGGTGCCTCAGCCGATGAGCGAGTGGGAGATTCAGAGCGAGATGCTGTGGAACGACCAGTACCTGCGCGATTTGAAGACCAGCATCAACAGCCAGTACCTGAGCTCGGAGGAACCGCAGGACATCGAAATCCGCTCAGCGAACCTGGCCTACCAGGAGAAGGCCGCCCCGTACTTGGAGAGACAGCAGGAGCTTCAGCAGATGCTCGAATCCTTGAAGAACAATCAGTAGAGCAGGCTACGGTGAGCAGCCCAAGTGGGGCTCTCACCGTTGCTGAGCGCTACCGGCGCAACGTCGCGGCCTTAGAGACTCTTCAGACTCTGCAAGGGGCCGATAGAGCTGCAACCGATGAAGAGAAGCAGCTACTAGCCCAGTACACCGGTTGGGGTGCTGGTGGCCTATCCGAAATTTTCAACGAGGCCAACCGAGAGACCGAACCCGAGCGCTTCGAGCTCAAAGAACTACTGGGTGAAGAGGGCTACCGGCAGGCTGCACGAGGGGTCAACTATGCCCATTACACTGACCCGACCTATACCAATGCGGTATGGCAGGGCCTGAAAGAATATGGCTTCACCAGTGGTCAAGTCTTAGAACCTGGTAGCGGTATCGGCAACTTTATTAGCAAGGCCCCAGCTAACACCCGCGTCACCGGCATTGAGATTGACCCGACCGGCGCGGCCATCTCAGCCTACCTCTACCCCGAGGCCTCCATCCGCAATGAGTCCTTTGCTGAGTCCTTTATCCCCAACGGCTATTTTGATGCCGCCATCGGGAATGTTCCCTTTTCTCAGACGGTTTTGCATGATCCGCGGCATAACGCAGCGGGGCACTCTATGCACAACCACTTCATCATCAAGTCCCTGAATCTGACCAAACCAGGGGGTATGGTTACGCTCATTACCTCAACAGGAACCCTTGATGCTACGGGGTCTGCAGCTCGTGAGGCTATGTATGCCCAAGCTGACCTAGTGGGAGCTTACCGTCTTCCTGAGCGTGCTTTTGATAATGCGGGCACCTCAGTGATGACCGACCTGCTGATTTTCCGTAAACGCATGGAGGGTGAGGCCCAGCTCTCTGATGCCTGGCTCACCAGTAAGGAATACACCGCCGAGGACGGGCAGAGCTACCACCGTAACGCATACTTTGAGGATAATCCCCAGAACTTGCTGGGTGAAAAGGTGCTGAAAACCAATCGCTTTGGTCAGATGAGCGAGGCTATTACAGCTACATCTCAGGAGCGCGAGAACCTGCCCCAGCGCCTAGCTGAAGCTATCGAAGCCGACGCTAAGGTGGCTCTTTCAGCAGGACGCGGCTACTCTACTACCCCGGCCAAGGTCTCAGAAGCCATGCCCTTGCTGTTGCCCGGTGAGCAACTTCTTGACCAGCATATTAGTCTTCAGGGCGACGATTCGTTCACTATCTACCAGAACAAAGAGCAAGTGCCCCTGCCGGTGCCCAAGACCCAGGTGCAGGAGCTAAAGGGCCTGTTGTCCTTGCGTGACCAGGCGAAGGCTCTTCTATCGGCAGAAGCTACCGATGCTGTCTCTGAGACTACGATGGATGCCGCGCGTACCCAGCTACGCGAGACCTACCTGGCACACACCGAAAAGTACGGGCCCCTGAACGGTGGCAAAATCACCTACACCGCCAGTGGCGAGACCAGCGTGCGCCGCCGCCCGGTGATGAGCATCTTCCTCAAAGACCCTGCCGGTGCCCTCGTTCTTGGTCTGGAGAACTACTCCCAGGCCACCAACACGGCGACCCCTGCTGACCTGCTCAACCGCCGCATCCTAGAGCCGCGCAAGCCTGTCACCCACGTGGATAACGCTCTGGATGCCCTGGCAGTATCGCTAGATGTTAAGGGCCAGGTTGATGTTCAGTACATGGGTGAGCTGATGAACGAGGCCCCCGAGGCTGTTGTCTCTGAGCTAGGAGACCGAATCTATGTCCTACCCAACTCCCCTGCTGAGGCACCACAATATCAGACCGCCGAAGAGTACCTATCAGGAAATGTGCGAGCCAAGCTGAAAGAAGCCCAGGCCGCCGCTGAACTCAACCCCCACTTCACCAAGCATGTTCAGGCCCTAGAAAAGGCTATCCCCGAGGATATTGCTTCAGCGGATATTACCGTCCAGCCCGGCACTGTCTGGATTCCCGATGAAGTCCACGAGCAATTCCTGCGCGAAGAGCTAGGTGATAGGCGAGCTAACCTGCGCCGAGTACATGGCGGCATGTGGGAACTAACCAACAGCTCACGAACTGACCCCAATAACTACGGGACACCCGAGCGCACCCCGGCCCAGCTCTTCCAGGCAGCTATCGAGAAAAAGCCGATTCAGATTATCACCGACAAGCAGCTGAACCCGCAGGCCACCGCACACGCAAATGACCAGGCCGAACGTATCGCTGACAGGTTCGCACAATGGGTATGGGAAGAGCCTGAGCGTCACCAGATGCTGGCGAGAGCCTACAACGACAGGCACAATAACTACGCGCTACGGAACTATACCGAGGCTGGCAAGGCCCTGACCTTACCGGGTCTGGTCAAGACCTTTACCCCTCATGCTCACCAGCGCACTGCGATTGCGCGCATGATTAATGAACCGAGCGTTGGTCTCTTCCACGAAGTTGGTGCCGGTAAGACCGCTGAAATGGTCATCGGTACGATGGAGCTAAAGCGCTTAGGCCTGGTGAAAAAGCCGGCCATTCTTGTGCCTAACCACATGCTGGAGCAGTTCTCTCGCGAGTGGCTAGAACTGTACCCCCAGGCGCGCCTACTCACTGCCTCATCATCAGATATTGGTAACGGGGAGAAGCATAAGCAGTTCATCGCACGCGTGGCCACCAATAACTGGGATGCCGTCATTATGACCCACGTTGCCTTTAACAAGCTGGAGCTGTCGAACGAGGGCAAAGCGGCCTATCTACAAAAAGAAGTCGATTTGCTCACCGAATCTCTCTACAAGAATAATGAGCGCGCGGCCCAAGCAGGTAAGCCCACCAAAACAACCAAGGAGCTACAGGAACGCATCGAGGCCCTGGAACAGGACATTAAGAAACTGCTGGCCAACCCCTCCCCTGCGGGTATCTCTTTTGAAGAGACCGGCATTGATTACCTGTGTGTTGATGAGATGCACGAGTTCAAGAACCTGAAAACACCCTCTACTATCCGTGGTGCCTCTATTGGGGGCTCGAAGAAGGCAACGAACCTGCATTCAGTGGTGGAGTATCTGCGTGATACTAACGGCAACCGGGTCATTACCGCAGCGACCGGAACGCCGGTGGCTAACAGTATGGCAGAGCTCTATGTGATGAACCGCTACCTTGCCCCTGAGCTCCTACGTGAGCAGGGCGTGGAGAACTTTGATTCGTGGGCCGCGACCTACGGTAAGACGGTCACAGAGCTAGAGCTAACCGTGGCCGGTGGTGATTCCTACAAGATGAATACCAGGTTCCCGAAGTTCGTTAATATCCCTGAGCTCATTCGCACCATGCACACCTATGCCGATGTGAAGCTAGCAGATGATTTGTCCTACCTGAAGCGTCCTGAGCTTGAGCCTAACGAAAAAGGTGAGGCCGCACCGCATGTTCTTTCCTTGAAGCGTTCACCGGAGCAGGCCGCCTACATCACCTATTTGGCCGAACGGTATGAGGGGCTATCTGGACGCGCTGACAAGGGTGAGGATAACGCGCTGGTCATTACCTCTGATGGGCGTAAGGCAGCAGCTGATTACCGGCTGATTGACCCCTCTGCTATCCCCTCGGGGGAAGTGCCAACCAAGGCAGAGGCGACCGCCCAGGTGCTAGCTGAAGTCTATGAGAAGAATAAGAACCGTAGCTACCTGATTCCTGGCACGGATGAGGCCCATCCTAACCCCGGTGCGTTGCAGGTGGTCTTCTGTGACTACGGTGTTCCTGGTAAAGACCGTGGTTTCGATATGTATAACGAGCTGAAGAAGCAGTGCGTTATTGCCGGTATTCCCGAGGACAAGATTCGGTTCATCCAAGATGCTGACTCTGAGGCAAAAAAGGCCAAGCTCTTCCAGCAGTGCCGGGATGGTGAAGTGGCAGTGCTGATTGGCTCTACCTCTCGTATGGGCACCGGTACTAACATTCAGAACCGCCTGGTGCACCTGGTGCACATGGATGCCCCGTGGCGTCCTGCTGACTTGGAGCAGCGCGACGGCCGTATTTTGCGTCCTGGTAATCAGAACCAGCAAGTGCGGATTACTCAGGTGGTGACCGCTGAGACCTTTGATGCGGTGATGTGGTCAACGCTCTTGCGTAAGCAGCGGTTTATCTCCCAGGTCATGCGCGGGGATATGTCTATTCGCACGATGGAGGATCTGGGTAAGGCTGAGGTATCAATGGCCCAGACTCAGGCGATTGCCACAGGCAACCCCTTTATCATGAAGCATTCTGAGGCTGTGGCTAAGGTTCAGAAGCTACGGAATGTGATGACTGGTTTTGAGAACGGACGTCGTCTTGCCCAGTTCCAGTACGATGCTCTCTCTGCCCGTGTCAAGGTGCTAGAGGCACAGATTCCGGCCATGCGGCAGGCAGCGGGCCAGGTGGTGGAGACCTCTGAGGATAAATTCGCAGCTGTGATGAATGGTCAGCGGTTCGACTCGCGCGCTGATGTTGCTGATGCCCTGAAGCAGTGGGCTGATGGTATCGGTTCGCCCTCGTGGGTGCGAGCCCAGCAGCTTGGGCCTGTTATCTCAGTCGGTGGCCTGAACTTTGTGGGTGTTCTTCAAGCGGCTACTCCTGGTCATATCAGTCAGACCCCTGTGACGCTTCATGTTGAGGGTATGCCGTGGGTCAAGGTTGAGGCCGGGTATGCGGAGATGCGTCAGGGCAACAGGGGTCTGGTGATGCGCCTGGAGAACGCGGTCTCATCTGTGGCGGTGAAGGCTGAGGGCATGGAGAAGGAGCTGGCTCAGGCTCGTGAGTTGATGCCTGGCTATAAGGCCAAGGCGGAGGCTGGGTTTACCCAGTTGGAGCAGGTGCGTGTAGCCGAAGCTGAGGAGCTACGTCTGAGGAAGCTGGTGGAGAAGTTCAAGACCGCTAAGGACGAGGTTCGGGAGCAGATGCTACTGGAGAGCCAGCAGGAAGAGATTAGTTTGATTGCAGATTCGGTGGAGAATCTGGAAGAGAAAGGCAAGGAACCAATGGAAGAGCTACAGGTAGCCGAAGCTGCGGGCGATGAGCAGGATAAGGTGAACGGTGTGCTGGTGGATGATGAGAGGGCCGCTGAGGGCCAGGGCGTTGAGGCTCAGACTCAGGCTCAGGAGCGTGCCCGGCAGCTTGAGCAAGAGCACCGCCAGTTGGTAGATGAGACGAATGGGGTCAAGGCTGAATTGACTGAGGCTTGGGATGAGCTGGGTAAGGCCGAGCGGGAGCTCTTTAAGGTGGGCAATACCGAGGCTGAGATTCTGGGGAAGATGCAGGAGCGTGAACGGGTTATTGAGGCTCAGGCGCAGAGTGATTTCAAGCGGCTACGGTCTGCCGAGCAGGAGCTTGAAGAGGCTGGCTTTTTCTCTCGTTCTGCCAAGCGTGAGGCCCTGGAGCAGGTGAAGGCTGAGGTTCAGGGTAAGTACCACGGAGCTACCGAAGCGTATGAGGGGATGAAGTGGGCTAAGGAGACTGATGAAGAGCTGTCTTTGTGGGATAAGCAACTGGCCGATGTGAGGGCTAGGAAGGCTGGTATTGAGCAGGATTCGGCTGATGCGCGGCTTAGGATCGAGAAGGCTGATGGTGCGTTGAAGCTGGTTCAGGGTAAGGCTGAGGCTGTGAAGCAGGAGAGGGTGCAGGTTGACCCTGTGTTGCGGGCGCAGAAGGTGCGAGGGGCCGGGGTAGCGCGTGAGCTGGCTAGTTCTCGTGGTGCTGATGTGCAGAGGGGGCAGGGTATGGTGCGGTAGTGGCTGGTATGCTGGCTGTGGCGCAGGTTGCTCGTTATTTTGCGTTCTTTGGCGCTGATGTTTTGTAGCGTGCAGTTTGTGCCCGGTGTGTCTGGTTGCGGTGTGGTAGCCGCGATTGCAGGTACGGGGCTCTCTAAGGAACCAAATTCTTTAGAGAGTCCCCTTTATTTGTATGCACCATAGCAGCAAAATATCAGTTATATATGATATAATGTTTTCATGAGCAGATGGACTATCGATGCCACGTACATTACACAGTGGATTAGCCAACTACCGGAAGATCAAAGACGAGATACGCTAACTGCTTTGAACTTCCTAGCCGTAGAAGGTCCCTACGGAGGAAGACCTTACATCGACAGAATCCATAGCAGCAAGTATCACAACCTTAAAGAGCTACGTCCGCGCAAAGCAGCAAAGAATATCAGAATACTTTTCATTTTTGACCCTATCCAGCAAGCCATCCTACTAGTAGCAGGCGATAAAACCGGCAACTGGGAGAAGTGGTACAAACAGAACATTCCCCTCGCTGAGGAACGATACGAGCAACACCTCAAGAACCTAGAGAAAGAAGACTAACATCATGACTCTCGATGAGCTTCTAAAAATTCATCCCGTAGATCCTGAATACATCGAGCAAGAGCTTCAAGAAATGCGAGCAGAAACTCGCCTTTACCAACTACGAGAGCTACGTAAAGATACCGGCATAACCCAAGCCCAGCTAGCTGAACGCCTGGGAGTAAGCCAACATAGGGTATCCCAAATCGAGAATGGCAATCTTCCAAATGTGAAGATTGAAACTCTTCAGAAGTATCTTGAGGCTCTAGGAACTTCTATCACCATTAGCGTGGAAATCCCTAATGGGCAGAGCCTTAAGATTCTTACCAGCGCATAGTGGCCCTACGAAGGTAATGAATACTTGATCGAAAACAAGGGAAGGCATGGCTGCGAATCACAACCTTAGTATGGAAGAGCTAGAAGCTCTTGGAGAAAAGCTCTCACAATGGGCAGAATCCGATAAATTTTTCGAGGCACTAGACACAGCAACCGTCATGCCGAGAACCCCTGAAGGTGTAGCCCGCGCTGAAAAAATCGTCAAGGCAGCTACACGCGGCCGCCCCGCTCTTGCAGAAGCTATTAGTGGCCACTCCCCCAGTATTAACGCGCGAGTAACTCCTGACATCAAAGAGCGACTTAACCGCTATACCCAAGAACAGGGGTTGAGCACATCCGAAGTTATTCGTGAAGCGCTTGATAACTTCCTACCCAAAGTGGCATAAACAAGCTATAGCCACGGCGTTGATCTTAGGTGCGATGCAGAGCATCTTACCTAAGATCAACGCCTTTTTGGTTTAAAGTTCATCGGTTAGGGGGATCCTATTGCGTCGCAGGCTCCTTATAGGCCCCCCTCTAACCTCAGTTACCGTCTACCTCTGCCGTGTGGCCCTGCTGGCACTCGAGGCTAGGGGCTTGGACCTAGCTGTGCAAGCCTAAAGGCCACAGCGTATTCAAAATTTCTTCGGCGCTCCTGCGTCGCTTATTTCCTCAGAAATTTCGATGCCGCCATGCCCCTTACGGGGTTGCACAGCTTTGGGTCTTTAGCCCCTTGACGCCTTCTTCTGCCAGCAGGAAACGGGATGGCTACCAGCCAGGTAGCGCCGACCTGCCGGAGCACGTGAAAGGAACACAAGTAATGAGCCAGCAGGGATATGTTTACGACTGGGGTAATGCAGTAGTCGAGGAAGCAGAAGCACCTCACGAACTGGAGTACCTTCAGTGGGATAAGAGCCTGAAAAATTTTGTCGATAAAGGCTATAGTCTTCAGCGCATCTGCCTTCTGCCCTCTAACCGTTGCCAGGTACATGGGGACGAGTTGGAATATTGCGCGCTTGACCCCTATGAGGCAAACTTCAGCGGCTCAGAATGGCGAATAGATTCAGAAACCGGTGAGTGCATGAACGCCGGATGGATGTATGAGATGGGCGAGGCCTACATAGCCGATGGATCCAGAGCTGAGGCTCTTTGCCAGCGACTATGGGAACAGAGCATAGAGAAGGCTTACGAGGATAGCGAAGAGAATCAGGACGGAGAAGCATTCTTCTACACCGAGTGGGACTAAACCAGCGGTGGACTGCCGAATTGATATCGACAGTCCACCAAAAACCTGCAAGAGCTAGACTACATGTATAGCGTCTATGCCATAAGGTACTGAGCTAAAGCATCTCGCGCAATCTCACTCTGAGTTTTCTTCTCTTGAGCCGATCGCTGCCTTAGGAGTTCTTTAAGCTCCTCTGGAACCCTCAACTGCAACACAGGCGATGAGCCTTTAGGAACCGAATCAGTCGTATGCGCAGGGCGGCCACGTTTCAAAGCAGCCATCAGTTCTTGCGCCTTGGGTGATGTATCTTCTGTTCGTTCTATGATGCGGGCAGTGGAGAACGCTTCAAAGAAGTCGTCAGATTCGGCCCATGCTGCGAATCGTTCGGCCTCAGCTTCTATATCTTTTCGGGTCATTTTATCTTCCATGATGTTTCCTCTCTTCTAGAACCTTCATTGCCCGCTGATAAGTTTTCCCTCTAAGCCTCATGCAGTGAAAGACCACAATTCCATTCCTGGTGTAGGTAAGTACTTCTAGGAACTTTCCACTTGCTGTAGTCCCAATGAAAAGGTCAGGGTCGCTCATACCTTCAACTCTTGAGGTATCAAAACGGTCAATTCTGTAGAGATAGTTGGTTAACACTTCGTAGATTTCACCGTCAGTTACCCCGTGCTTCCGGGCTGATGGTGTAATGATAACTTCCATGCATTAATTGTACTACATTTATTTAGAGGGGGCAACACTTCAGGCGCTAAACAACCATAAGCGCCATATCAACAGCAATCTGCTACGCATTCCCCCACCCCAGTATCTATCAAATTTTCACGCTGTAGTTGTTAAAATTGCGCTATGGATGCCACAGAACGATTCAATAAACGAGTGATTAAGAGTGAAAATGTTGCAGGTTGCTGGGTATGGGTAGGTGCTCTGGGGGATGACGGGTACGGAAGATTTTGGGTCAAGGATAGTGCGACCGGTAGGCAGAAAGTTTATCGAGCCCATCATTTTGCTTTACAAGTTGCTCTCGGTTTTACTGATGCTCAGATGAACTTGGTTCATGTGCTGCATCGTTGTGACAATCCTCTGTGTGTTCGAGCGACCGATGGTTCGGATAGTCATTTGGTAGTGGGCGACCATGAACTGAATATGCAAGATAGGGCCGAGCGCAGGCGGCAGGTTGTGCATGGAAATAGAAAAGTTCACGCGCAAAAGGCACGTGAACTTCGTGATGCTATCAAAGCTAATGGGTATGACCAGCAACTAGTTAGTCAGTTTGTTCTTGGTCTGCGTCCTGAGCAACAGACTCTGTTTTAGAGGTTGCTACTTCGATAAGTTCCTTAGCAATTTTGAGCAGACTGGAGACTTCGCTTGAGGAAAGGGCCAGTCGTTCTGCAATCTCGCTGTTGCTAATACCCTCAGCTTTCATTTTCTGGACAGCTAGGGACTGCTTGTTCTGGGTTTCAGTGTGGGCGTCCTGAATTTTCTGCTGGAGAGTTTGAATCTGTGCTTGGTGTTCTGCAATTTTTGCTTCGAGGTCATCGATGCCGGTTGCAGCGGTTACGGAGAAGTATTCTTCTGCAAGGCTTAGAAGTTTGGCCTGCTTCTCTTGAATTTTTTGGGCTGCTAGTTCTGCCTTTTTGCGGGCTTCTGATACTTTGCTGCTTTTGCGAGTCATGGTGAACTCCTTGGTTCTGTGGGCTGATGTTTTGGTGTTCTCAGTTTAACATCTGCCATGTTTTATCCTCACCACCAAACCTAGCGGTCACGGCATTTACCGCAAATTTGTGGAGGTGTTCTTTGAGCACGTGGGCTCTTCAGTTTTGCTTTGTTCTGTGGGCACCTGGACGGCGGGGCCGTCGCAGGGGCGCAAGCGCCGGGTTCGATTTTACACAATCGACACGCTCAAGGGCGTGTAAAACTTGATGGATAACCTGGGCACATCTTCCTCCGCAGGGCTCCCCCAGATGCACACAGGTTCATCCACAAGTTTCACACACCACGCTCAGTAGAGTGAACTCCTGACACACAGCCTATTCATCCCGAAGGCTCCTTTCTAAGCTGTGCACAGCAGTTACACTCCCCTGGTCTCGTGTGCAAAATCGCGGCAAGTGTGCCGGACTCATGATCAATTTTCTCGCTGCTCGTTATTGCTGTTCGCTGTGCTGTACTGTTCGTTCCTCACTGTTGTACAGCTTCTTAGCAACCTTTGTCACGTTTGCTTTCCTGTTCGTGCCTCACCTGAAAACGTGCCAAAGCCACTTGCGCTAGAACCTCTCCTTCCAGCTCGCCGCCACATCTTCCTGCCAATAATTCCTCCGCAGGCTCCCCCATTATTGCCAGTTTCGCCGTGCTCGCTGTCAGTCGCTAATCGCTCTTTTTTCGTCACACCTCTTGCACTCAGTAACTCAGGTTGTACCAAGCATACTTACTGAAATAGAATAGTCCCATGATGACCGTGCATAAGCTGTCCCACGGGGACGGCCACACCTACTACACCCATGAGGTGGCCACCGGTGATGCACTGCGCTCAAATGACCGTGAAATCGGTGATTACTACACCGTTGAGGGTATGCCCCCTGGTCAGTGGGTTGGTTCATCTATCCATGAGCTCGGGGTTTCTGGCAACGTCACTGAAGCTCAGATGGAAATGCTCTTTAGCGGTAAAGCCAAGCCCTTGACCCCCGAGATGTACACCGAAGCTCTTGAGGCTGCTGGTGTAGCTGGTGAGTTTGCGCGTATCCGAGTCATGGAAGAAGAGCGCGTTAAGTACGCAGAAGAGAACTGGCGCATCATTCATGAGGTCAGGAAGGGAACCCCCGAACAGCGTATTGGCCGCATGATTGGCTTATCTCGAGAAGCCGTGAATAAGCGCAAACTAAAGATGATGAAGCTCAATACCGTTGAACCGTACAGCGGTAAAGTACCCTCTCTTGCAGAAGCCAAAGAGAGCATCATCGCAACCTACACCATGACCCCTGCCCAGAGCAGGGCAGCAGAAGCCAAGGCAGCAGAAGCCAAAGAAAAAGCCAAGCTAAAGTGGATCAAAGAGCACGACTTTGGCAACAGAGACCACTCCTACCCCACCGCTAATAAGGACTTCCTCAAGGCAGTTCAGAAGAAAATCGACAAGCACAACAGCCTTGGAAAGGCCGAACCTTCCAAGGCTGAAATGCGTGCCTACCGCCTTGAAGTAGCCGCAAAAATGTTCCGCGAAGAGAACGGCTACAACCCCGAAAACGAAGAGCTAGTACGCTACATGCAGCGCCTAGAAAAGCCTGCACAGCAGTCAATCGCCGGTTACGACCTCGTATTCTCCCCCACCAAATCAGTCTCAATTGCATGGGGACTGGGTAACGAAAACCTCCGCAAGGGCATCGAAAAAGCCCACGAAGCAGCCATTGCAGATGTCATTACCTACCTGGAAGAAAACGCTCTTTACACCCGTCGCGGGCAAGGCGGTGTTGAGCAAATTGACGTTGACGGTGGCATTATCGGTACTAAATTCCGTCACTATGACTCCCGAGAAGGCGACCCCAATATCCACGACCACCTGGTCATCGTCAACCGCGTCAAGGGTGCAGATGGTAGATGGTCAGCCATCGACGGACGCAATATTTACGGCTACGGGGTCAGCGCCTCCGAACTTTATAACACCAAGATTGCCCAGTACATTCACCAGAACCTGGGCCTTGAGTTCGTTAAAGTACCGCGTAAAGGTAAGTTCATTTACGAGCTGGCCGGTATCGACGATGAGGCAATCCAGGCCTTTTCATCACGCCGCGCCAGTATCAATAAAGAGTACAAAAAGGTTCATGCCCAGTTTGTCAAAGACCACGGCTATGAGCCGAACGAGCGTCAGGTCAAGCAGCTCTACCAGCAGGTTACTCTCTCAACTCGCCCCCAGAAACTCGAAGCTAAGTCACTCAAAGACCTCAATGACCTATGGCGCGAGAAAGCTGCATCTCTCAAAGATGTTTACCTACCCACCGGCGATGAGCTAGAACTACATCTGCGTAATTCTTCTACTACGCAAGCTGAAAAGGTTGTTGCCGGTAAGAGCGAAGCCCTCACTACCTCACCCCTAGAGCACGCCGAAAAGATTATTGGCCGTCTTGAAAACACCCGTTCGATGTGGGGTGACCGCCATATTGAAGCTGAGGCACACCGCTACTTCCGAGAGCTCACCAACGGCTCTTTTGTTGACGACGACCTCTTCAACAACGCCATCAAGTCCGTCAAAAATATCTCTCTTTCAATGCAGGCCGAGCACACAATGGACGTGCCCGAAGAGAAGTTCCGTAAGGACGGCACCAGCGTCTACACCCGTGCAGGTAGCCAGCTCTATACAACCCACCGCGTCATCAACGGCGAGCAGAACCTACTCTCAGCAGCACGCAATAACGCCACCGCCCCGGCCCAAAAGGCCACCTTTGAAGAGCTGCTCAAAGCCCACCGGAAAGCCAGCCAGGTATCAGAAGCACAGGAAAACATGGCCCGTGCTTTTGCCACCAGCCCCAAGCGTCTAGTCGTTGGTATTGGCCCTGCCGGTGCCGGTAAGACCACCTCAACCGTGCTTACCGTCAAGACTGTCAAGGCACAAGGACGCAAGGTTATCGGCCTAGCCCCCACCGCAGCAGCGGCAGCTGTCATGAGCCAAGAACTGGGAATCGAGGCCACCACTCTTGACCGTTTCCTGCACGAAACCGACAAGACCAAACACACCTTGACCCACGGCGACGTCCTGTTGGTTGACGAAATCGGCATGGTCTCAACCCCCAAACTCAACGAGCTACTGACCCATTCCTACAACAGCGGTGCAGTTATCCGAGGTATGGGCGATACTCGTCAGCTCTCAGCTGTAGGTGCCGGTGGTGCCCTACGACTGATTGAACGAGAAGTCGGAGCGGTCTACCTAGAAGACGTTTTCCGTTTCCGTAACGAGGACGGCAGCACCAACATTGAAGAGGCCAACGCCTCTATGCTCTTACGCGAACCTGCCGCAACAGGTGCCGACAAACCCTTTGCCTGGTACATCGACAATAACCGTGTGATGGCCGGTGAATCTGAGGCCATGCTCTCCAAGGTCTTTGAGGCATGGAGCGCAGATACCGCAGCCGGCAAAAAGTCACTGATGCTGGCAGCTAACAATCAGGCCGTCCAAGAGCTGAACATGCGCGCCCAGATTCAGGCCATTGCCCAGGGCAAGGTAGTGGAAAATAAGTGGGGTATCTCCCTGCATGATTCGTCCACAGCCTACAAGGGCGAGATTGTCGTATCGCGTGAGAATGACCGCCGTAACCGGGTACGTGGTGGCAAAGACTTTGTGAAGAACGGCGACCTCTGGCAGGTTCTCTCTACCCGTAAAGATGGGTCTATGGTGGTCAAGAACCTCAAGCACGGTGGTAAGACTGTTCTATCAGCTCACTATGTTGCCAAGTTCGTTGAGCTGGGGTATGCCTCAACTATTGCCCGCTCCCAGGGTGCGACCGTAGACACCGTTCACGCCTACGTTGATAAGAGCACCGACCGCGCCGGGGCCTACGTTGGTATCACCCGTGGCCGTTTCTCCAACCGCATCTACGTGGCTACCGACGCTGAGAATAACCGCGATGCCGTGCTGGAGGCTATCACTAACAACTACGATAAGAACCTCTCCGTGCATGAAGAGGTAGAGCGTCTGCGCGCAGAGACCCGGGACTTGGCAACCCGCGTCAGCATCTACAACAACCTGGCTGAGCACTCCATGAAGCAGTCCTACGCCACCATGTTGCGCCAGGAAGTTGGGGACACCCTAGCAGAGAAGATGATTAACGCAGAGGCTTACGGGGCCCTGTGCTACGAGCTGGATGAAGTCTACCGTGCCGGGTTCGACCCCCGTGATGCTGTACGCCAGGCCTTCCCCACTCGCGGGTTTGAGGACGCCCACGATGCAGCGGCCGTCATGCAGTGGCGCGTGAAGCAGGTACGCGAGCACAACGAAGCATTACTTAAGCAGCGCATGACCCGTCCCCTGGGTGCCTACTCTGATGCCACATTGGCTAAGATGATTGCCCGCGCTGAGGCCAACCTGCCGAAGAAGCCTGATAGCGCCAACCTTGAAGATGCAAACTGGGCTGACCGTCCCTACGCTCTGGTGAAGACCGAAGAACTACGGGAAATGCGTATGAAGACCTTTGCCTTGTTGCGCTCTCGTGAAGACGCCAAAGACCCCTACATCGACGATTTGCGTGAAAATGCCTATGCAATGGATAACGAGTGGCTACGCCGTGCACAGATGGGCCCGGAGCAAAAGGCCGTGGAGCAGTTCGTCCGTGGTGAGAAGCGCCGCGACCACCTCTTCACCATCGTCAAGGCGCTTAAGAGTGAGCAGCGTCTGCGTAGAACCGCACTCAAGACCGTAGAAGATGCCGGGTACAAGATGCCGGCCAAGGACGCGGTACGTGCGGGCGTATCGAACCACACCGTTGACCCGTACTGGGCAACTAACCCGATGGTCAAGCCTGAGAACAAGGCCCTGCTAGCGTCTCACCGTAAGCAAATCGGGCAGCTTATCGAACTGCGCGGTAAGCAGCTGGCCGATGAACGCCCTGAATGGGTCAAGTCCCTGGGTGAGGTGCCTGCTTATCCCCGTGCGGCCAAACGCTGGTACAGGATCGCTGGTGAGATTGAGGCCTACCGAAACCAGTACAAGGTGCCTGCCGGTGAGGTTGTGGCCATTCCGAAGAAGTACCAAGAATCGGAACGTGGCCAGTATCTGCAAGCCCAGATGGTTGCCATGCACAAGAGCTCCCGCCTGTCATCGACTCTGCTCTCTGCTGAAGAGTCCGCAAGGATTGCACAGCGGGCTGAGCATCTGCAAGAGACCCGCGAGGACCAATCAGAGGTTGAGTACGTCCTTGATGTGCAGAATCGTGACGAGAAGGTGGCTTACCTCCAGGAGCAGGTCAGCTCCTTTGATGAGCAACTTGCGAATCTATCTACCCAAAGCGATGAGGTGGCCCGCAAGACCCGTGAGCTCAAACAGCTGGTAGAAGAGCTAACCCCCTTGCAGCAGCAATACCGTGTGGAGTTGGCCAAGGCTAAATCTGATGTGTTCTTTGGTGCGAAGAAGGCCTACCGCCCGGTCAAGGAGGCTAAGGCAGCGGTAGAGAGCGCAGGCTTCTTCGCCCGCACCAAGGCCGCACGTCAGCTTGAAGAAGCCACAGCTCAGTTCGCTTCTGCCTATGGTGGGTTCGCCACCCTTGAAGAGGTAGAGGAGAAGTGGGTTCCGGCTCAGGAAACTGTGCGTGAAACTAGGGAGCACTTCGAGCAGACCCAGATACGCCTGGTTCAGGCTAAGGAACGACTAGAGAGGAATGAACAATTATCTGTTGGGTTGAAGCAGAAGATTAATAAGGCTCATGCTGGTCGTATGGCGGCGCGGACGAAGCTGGCTAAGATTCAGGAGACGGTACAGGCCCGTCAGCATCGTAAGCGTCAGATTGCTGTGGCTCTTGATGCTCAGGCCAAGCGTGAAAGCGCTACTGACTATTTGAATCGGCAGCAGAGTGAGGACAGGACGACTGTTCGTTAGGGCAGATTCTCTTTGAGCTGTGAGATAATTGTTGGGCAGGACTCCTAAAGTAACGGAACTCCCGCATTGCGTAAAACCCCGCTGGTAAGCGGGGTTTTGTGCTTCTACGAGTTCAGCAGAAATCGCTGTATACGGCCTGTTCGGATGGGCGCAGGGATTCTCTCGAAGGAGAACCTATCGGTAGATTTTTGAGCGGTGAGCAACATCAAGTGCAACGACGATGAGGTTCTCATTATGGAAGTCGATAATGACTCGGTAGTCTCCTACCCGGTAGCGCCATAGACCGGAGAACTCTCCGGTTAGTGCTTTGCAGAGAGAATGCGGAGTATCTGTAGTCTCAAGGCGTTCTAGGGAGTTTAAGACTCGACGGGCGGTCGGTTTATCTAGCTTTTTGAGACTCTTGGTAAAGGATGGCTCAAAACGAACTGTCCAGTTATGTTCTTTGGTCATAGACCTAGTTCTGCTCGTACTTCTTCGGCGCTGTAGGTACGGATTTTTCCTTCTCGCACGGCTTTTGCCCTGGCGTGGAGTTCTGCCGCGTACTCTGCTTCTGCGATATGCTCTTCAATCAGGTTTCTGGCGCAGTACGCTACAGAACGGTCAGAGGTCTCCGCTAGGTTCGTGAGTCGTTCTTTGAGAGAGCTTGGGATACGGATGGTCAAAACGCTGTCGGATATGGCAGTGGTAGTCATGTATTCATTGTATGACATACTGGTGTGCCTTGAGTAGAGACAACAAAAAAGGGATAGTCCACAGGATCTGTGGACTATCCCTGGCCGTTGCCGGCAATGGCATCTATCTACTAGCTACCGGTAGCTAGCTACCGGTAGATTCTTTTTTCTTCTGTATCTGAGGGCCCCTCTAACATCTGGGTGGGTTCTTCTTCTGCCGGGTAGAGCACATCCCAATCAATCGTAGGAAAGGGCCTGGCCTCAGTCATTGACCGCTCATAGGTGTGAGGCGCAACGTGGTTATAAGACGTGCAATCTGAGAACGGGGAGGACGAACCATCAAAAAGCATCTTGTTCTGGATGTCAGCTTCTCGCCACCATTCCCGTAAGCTCGTAGCCTGTTTCAAAGCGTCCTCATCCCCCACCGGTGTACCGGTCATATCGACGTCGGGAATACTCACGGTAAGGGAGGCCGCCCACAGGGCGATGAGACGGTCTACAGCTTCAGGGTGCAGATACCACTTGATACAGGGCTGGTGCGCGCGGTTGGACTCGAGAACCTGGAAATACCATTGCACAAAGTTCTCAAACTCGTCCTGTTGGGCAGGGCTAAGGGTCAGTAGCCGGTTTGGTTCAAGGTGGTTATACAAGGCGCAAGGGCTCCTTCTTATCAGGGGACGGGGACGATGAGCTCTCTTTAGCGAGGCCCAGGCTGTAGCCCAAGCTGTTAGCGATTCGCTCTACTTCTGCGGGGTCAATTTTCTCTTTGAGTGCTTCATCTCTGAACCACGGGGTGGTTTCGACCAGGCCGCGACCTACACCTGAGATACGGCAGACAGCCCGGAACTGGGGCAGGTTACTGAGTTCGGCCACCGACATAATCTCTTCCTTGCGGCGTGAGATGGAGGTTGAGGTAGCCCCGGTATTGAACCCGCCCTCACGTGAGGCTGAAGACGAAACGGTTTTCTTCTCATAGGTGCCCAGAGTCTTAGCGATAGCCGCTAACTCGCGCTCTTCGTCAATGCCGCCACCAACGACCTTGACAGTAGCCGCAGACAACAGAGCCCTAAAGCCCTTTTCGCCGTAAAGCCTGGCCCCGTCTGAGTAGGTCTGGAAATACTGATTGACGATGATGCCGCGAGACCCAAAGTAGGTGTACCGCTTAGGCATGGTACGAATGTGTACAGTGTTGTTCGCTTCATCAAAATCGCAGACCAAGGGCGGGTCAAGCCGTGGGCTTGCAGCGTCCAAGGCGGCATTCATGACAGCCTCAGCGAGCAGGGAGGATAAGGTGGCAGCAGAAGAGCCGCCGTCCTTGACCAGAATGATGAGGGTGTCACGGGTACGGACGAACTTGGCAGGGTCAAAGAGCTCGTGCTTGCGGACGGTACTGGATTCGAGCCAAGGGATAATCTCATCGTTAGAGAGCGCCGAGAGAATACGAGAGGCACCTGCCAGGATGTTCTCTTTGGTCTTATCGGGCTGTTCGGCCACCTTCTTGATGTCAGCAGCTAGCAGAGGGGAGTCCTGCTGAACGATGGAATAGAGCTGGGCAAGGGTGGATTCTTGAGTCATTTCCAGCATCTTCACCACCGAGTACCCGCGTGATGAGGCAGCAAGCAAGGAGGCGACAACAACTTTTTGGGCTAGAGGCTCAAAGAAAGCATCCGATGAGACGTTATCGTTCTCGCCTGAGAGCTTGGATGAGTCATTGAGGATCTTGGCGTAGGCTTCAGCGCGAGAGCGAGAGGTGATAGAACCAAGGAAGTTCCAGACCATCAGAGGCTTCTTTTCTTGGCCATCGGCCACAGGCACAGGTAGTAGGCGTTCTGTATCCCATAACCAGATTTGGCCCATGTGCTGACGGGAGGCAATAATCTCAGCGACCCCATCAGGCTTATTGGCCGTAAAGACATAGGCCCCAGGTGCCTCAATTGCGTGGCGCACTACAATACCGCTGGTCTTACCCATACGGGGGCCCATAAAGTACAGACCAACCGACTCCCAGTTCTGTATAACGCATTTACCTGAACCGATGATACGTCCGATGGTCAGGCCGGTGAGGGTAGCGTACTTGGAGAGGTTTTTGCCGGTGGCGGTTTTCTCTAGCTTATGTGCACCCAGTAGCTGGTTCTTGCGCTCTGGGGACTTCTCGTTAGGTTCTTCCCCAAAGACCACGAAGAAAATAACGCAGCCGATTACTACCAGGGCTACGAGCACCCAGCTAAGGGGTGAGGCTTTGATGCGCCCGGTAATGAGTTCGAGAATGCCGATGAGGGGGTTGAGGCTTGTGGTTTTGGCTCCGGTGAGCCGTTGCCCTACTTGGATGGCAACGGCCATACCGATAAAGCCTAGTACCAGTGTGTAGAGCCCCACCCATGAACGTGAGCGGAACATAGGGTGTGTGTCCTTTCTACTACTTCTTAGGCGGCATGCATAGGTGAGCGGGCGCGGGAGATAGCTTGGCCCCATGCCCCATCTGATTCAAAGATTTCTTTCTCGCCCCGTGTGATGGTCAGCTGGAAAGGCTTACCAGGGCCCTCACCGTACTTGAGCAGAAACTTGCCGCGTCCAATGGGAGGTGAGACCTGCATGGTTTCAGGATCCATGTGACCGGCAGGAGACCAGGAGATGAGGGTGTTCTTCTCACGCTGTGTCATGGGCATGACCTTATCTAGGGCCTCCATATCGGTCTCAGCCAGCGCCCCGTAGAGCTTCATGGGTGAGCGTTCAAGGAAGCCCTTAGCCTTTTCGGTCAGGCCGGGGTCGTTGAACACAAAGTCTTTGGGGGTGTGGGTGATGAGAATCTGGGCGATACCAAGGGTACGGTTCAGACGGGTGATTTCGTCGATATGGTGAATCATCTCAGGGTCAATTTCTAGCAGGGCCCAAAGCTCATCCATTGCCACGCAGTAGTTCCGCTGAGGTTCCAGGCCCACATCAGCTAGACGTTTGGCCGCGCCAATTGCAGCCTGACCGTAGGCCCAGCAGACAATCTGGACGGCAGCGAGAAGGTTCTTGTTTTTAGATTCGCGTACCGATGAGATGTCAAAGTCCACTGAGCGGGTCACGTCAATCTCGGTGGTGGTCTGGCGGGAGAAGACGTCACCGAACGCGCCACCGGTGTTGAAGACGTTCAAAGCCAGCACCAAATCGCGTGAAGCGGCCTTGTATTCTTCTGTGGTTTCAGTCAGTAGGGCGGTTCGCATCGCTTCGTTGCCGGCCAGAACAGCTTGACGTACATCTTCGATCAGAGGCTGGCGGGGCGGGTTTTCTGCCATGCACTGTGCATCTGCTTGGTCGATAGCAAGTGAGAGCAGCAGGGAGTCGTTGGCAACTCGGGTTGCCTTTTCATCGCCTGAGAGCCGGAAGAGGGACTGCATGGTGGAAACGCGGCGGGTGTGAATCTCTGCCTTGAGGGTCTTTGCGTGGCGGGTGCCGTTGGCGGCGTCAAAGTCTTCGAGGTCTTTGATGCGGTGCCACATGGGCCCGGCGTCCAGAGGGTTGATGGCGTCCAGTTCGGGGCCAGGTTCAATGACTTGCCCGCCCAGGGCCGTGATGGTCTTTCTAAAGTCGGGCTTCACATCGCCCAGGGCCATAATCAAGAACCCGGCATCGGCAATTCCTAGCATCATGCGCTGCACCAGCGTTGATTTACCGCGCCCGTTGAGGCCCATGACGATTGCCAAGGGAGCGGAGATAATACCGGCAAGGTAGAGGGAAACAGGGTCACCGGTGACAGGCTGGCCGTTGGTCAGGGAGCGGCCCAAGATGGTGCCGATGAGTGGTTCTGAGGAACCAACGCAGAAGGGGAAGAGACCGGCAACCTGTTGGGATGAAGCTGAAAATTCTACGGGAGGTTCGATGATGCTCATGTAGCCGCCACCTGATTTCTTGAACCCCCTGGAGGTCAGTTCGCTGAATTTTTCTTCTGGTGCCGGGGCTTCTTCGGGGGCAAAGTCTTTTTTGGAGCCATTGAACTTATCAAGAATCTTGATAGTCCAGTCGATGAGGAAGTCCATGTGTCTGCCTGCCTAACGTAGTGGGGAGGTGATGTTTTTTGGGGGGGTAGGTGTGGGCGTCCCCCTGGGCCAGTAAGGGGCTCAGGGGGACGCGGTAAACGGTGAGGTGCGTGGGTTAGAGCTTGAACTCGCGCGGGATGATGCCAGCTCCCAGGCCCAGGGCAAAGGCTGCATCGTGTGTGTAGGTAGCTTCACGTAAGCCCAGGTTGACCCCGGTTGCCCCGGCACGGCGCACATCAGTGGAAATACGCGGGAACTTCTTTGGGTTATCAGTGGTAGCGCTGACAACCATGGTGAAGGGCACCAGCGTGGCCCCGTGTCCCATCTCGTTTTCGGTCTGCTCTGCCTTTTGAATCAGCACGCGAGAGCGGGAGCCTCCCTTACGTCCCTTCTGGTTGCCTTCATAGAGGGCATCGTTGACAGTGCTCAGGGCAATTTCGTGGCTCTTATCCTGGGCTAGGGGCCGGTAGATAAGGGTCACGCGCTTCTTCTCTAGGTTGGCATCCGGTGAGAGTAGAGACCGGAGCGAATCTTCCATGAAGAGGGTGGCCGGGGGTTTCCACATCTGGAAACTCTTGGTGTAGTAGTCCGAGTGGGCGTAGTAGTCCTTTTCGGCGTCCGCGTGAGTGGGCCCTGCTTCTTCCCAGCGCAGATTGGTGCCACCATCTGCCATGCGGGCCACGTCAATAGAGTGTGCCTGACCGGGGTTATAGGCTGAGTAGAAACTGTCAGTGATTGACTGGGCATCCATCAGGCGCACTGTACCGGCAGCGGCAGCTGAGAGGGTGTCTTTGAAGCTCTTGATAACCGTAGAGACCTCATCAGCCAGTTCGTCCTTGGTACGCGCGGCAATGCCCTCATCGTTCATGGCCCGAGCTGAAAAGGTCAGTGAGACGGTGTGCTCGATACGCGGCAGGGCCTGGTTTTCCAGCTCCAGTACCTCGTCCATGATTTCCCGTGCAGCTAGGGGTACTGGGGAGTCACCGGCGTAGGTGCGGTGCTTGGCCACGGCCAGGGGCAGGCGCATGCCGGAGTCTTTGGTGGAGACAACGGATGCGGCCACCTGGATGAGGTTGGCGCTAGTGCCTGCTTGTCGCTGGAATGCGGCCCACTGAGCTACCATGCCATCGACGAACTTTTGGTCTAGGAGCTGAAGACCGGGTGCGGCAACAGACATGAAGACGGTGCCGACCTCGCGTTTAGAATCCCAGAGCAGGCCAAAGGTCTCATGGAATGAGTCGATGTAGTCCGAGCATTCGGTAGTAGCCAGTACACCCGGTAGCCGGTAGGAGCCGTCGGGGGTATCACCAGAGGGGCCAGGACGGTAGGAGGTCAGGCCTTCCTTTTTTGCTTTGAGAAAGAGCTTTTTCATTTTCTTTTCCTGCCATTTGTAGCGGCCTGCAACCCCCTTGCGGAGGCGACGCAGGATGTAGACGCCGGAGATAGTGATGTAGATAAGCACCACCCACATGGAGTAGCGGGCCAGGGCGGGGATGAGGGAGAGGAGGAACCAGAGGGCAAAGGCACTAAAGATGATGCCCACAGCTAGATTCGAGACCGCTTTGGGGATGCCAAAGAACCCTGAGTCTGGTGGGATGATGATGTTGCCGTAGCGGGTACGGGTTTCTTCTGTGGTACTCATTTACTGGCCTGCTCCTTCTGGTCTGATAGCACCTTCGGTTTCGTCCCCAATCGCGCGGGTCATATCTTGCAGATACCGGGCAGCGTCGTGGGCGGCTGTTCCCCCGCGTGGGCGGTAGGTGTTGTTGGTGGTGGTAGGTGCCCCGTTGGCAGCGGCGGGCGCTGAGGATGAGCTGCCGTCTGAGTAGCTTGATGAGAGGCTGGCACCTGAGCTTGAAGAAGTATCGGAACCTGTTGAGGTGCCCGAGGTCTCAGCGGATGTTGCCCCGGTACTTGAGCTGGTAGAACTGGCGGCACCGCTTGCGTTAGAGCTAGAGCTAGTGTCTGGCTCGTCCCCACTAGCTGGCATCTGAGCGCTTGCACCTGTATCGGGGGCGTCGGTGTTTGCCCCGCTCTGAGTCCCGGCTGGTTCAGTAGTAGAGCTATCGGGGGCAGTGGTATTGGATGCAGGGGCACCGTTAGCTGAGTAGCTATCAGCACCGGCAGCAGCAGCGTCACCGGCACCGAGATTCGAATCAGTAGCATCAGCATCTACCCCTGGTGTGTCGCCTGTTGCAGAGGCTTCATCGGCACCAAGTTCACTAGCACCGGTTGTTTCACCAGCACCAGCAGTAGTTGAACCGGCAGCGCCTGAGCCTTCTGCAGAGGCCTGGGCTCCTGAAGCAGTGGGCTCTGCGCTTGCGCCTCCGGCGGCTTCAGCACCAGCACCTGCGCTACTGGCTGCACTGGTGCCAGCTGTGGCCGTACTTGCGCCAGCAGCAGTACCGCCTGCCGCGCCGCCAGCAGCTCCACTTGCACCGGTAGCAGCAGCGGCAGGAGCCGCACCAGCACCACCAGTAGCCGCCCCCGCAGCCATCACAATAGCTGCACCCACCGCCGCCGACGCAGCAGAAGAAAGAAAACGACCACCAGATGAGCCAAGGACACCAGACATAGGAGACACCAGCGCAACCAAAGCAGGCAAAGAAAAGCAAGCGAGAATAATAGTCATCAGACCCGCAATAATTGATAAAGCAGGATTAGATGTCCCCTCAAAGGAACTGAGATTTCCGCCAAGAGTCAGGGCAACCCCAAAACCATAAATAATGGCAGCAGCTGGTTTAAACATCACGCAGGAAATAATCCAGCCCACTTGCTTCCAGAAAGCCCGGTTTCCTTGAGCAGTTACCGATGCGGCCGCAGTAATCGGCAAAAGACCCGACAAAAGGGAAGCCGCAATATCTGTTCCCATAGCCATCATGAGCTGAATCAGTGAAGCAAATAAGACGAATGGGGCGACATTATAAAGTGCAATAGCAATAAATCCGGTAGTAGCAATTTCTGTCCCTTGTGGGAGCGTAGAAATCATTGTGGCTCCCTCATGGCCAGATATCTTGACGATGCCCCTAAAAATCCAAGGGGAAAACTGAGAGGAAAAAGCCATCAGTAACTGGGTACCAGGAATCGCGACGCTACCTGCAATAGCCACACGCATCAGCCCTTCGATAAGCATTGAGGTGTCTTCTTTGGCTCCAGCAGATCGCCCTACTCTCACAAAGGCAACGATAAGACCAACTGTGCCAACCATTGCAGCCAGAGGACGGGTGACGTCGCTAATCACTCTGACAACAGATTCCTCGCCATCACCGATAGGTTTAATTTCCAGCCACCAGATTCCAACGAGGTTGAGCATATCCACAAGCCAGATATAGATATATCCTGCTAAGGCTTCAAGAGCTTTGCCCAATGCAGATTGTAGAAGAGAATTGATAACAGGCATCAGTGCTTCTTTCTTCGTGTGTGCCAGTCACAGCGCTTATGTATGGTGGTGCTACCCCATAGGTAATGAGGCAGCACCACACGTTTTAGGTTCGGGTTTACATGAAGAAATTGAAGATAGTGCCAGCCATACCCATCAAAGCAGCGCCAATCAGAGGCCATACAGGAGCCTCGACACGTTCTTCTGCGTGCTGGCGGCGAGACTGGGCAGCCTTGACAATGCCGATGATGAAGAAGACCAGCAGGGCCATCATGCCGCCGTAGGCTACCCAGCCGATAACGGTGTTCAGGTTTTCTGCGCCGGGGAATGCGGTGGGGGTCACGTTCATGGGTATGTTCTTTCTATTCGTGAAGAAATGGTGATCTTGGGTGTAAAAATGCCCCTATCTGCAACCGGCCCAGTGTGGGGGGTATAGATAGGGGCAACTGCACCAGCGCGGTGCAGCAGAATGTTAGGAGCTTGCTACCTTGCTCAGGCTCTCTAGCGCTTTACGGTAGCGGTAGGGCAACTTGGTCACGTCCTTGGGTTCACGCAGGTCATTGACAAAGGGAATGCCCCAGCTGTGCTTGGTCATGCGAAGAGTTTTCTTGGCCTCCTTGATAGTTTCTTTCGAGAGCTTGGGACGGTCTTCTACCAGCACGATTCCGATAATCTGCTGGCCGCTGGCAGTGGTGCCGGTGCGAAGTAGATTCTGGGCCTTGTAGAGGTGGTCAGCAGCTGTGGTGCTCACCAGAATGACCGCATCACAAACCTGGTGATTCTCGCTCAAGGCACCGCGTGCGTACCGAACCATCGTGGATAGCCCCACTCCCCCAGCCACCGGGTAGAGCCCAATGGACGATGACCCAAAGCTGGGGGCTTCAAAGTGCTTGGACACGTCGTTATCGAATAAGTCGCTAACGCCGATATCCTCGACTTCTTCTTTCTTTGTAGGCGGTGCTACAAAGGGGTTAGCCGGGGCGGGTTTTTCCAGTACCGCTTGGCGGCGTGAGAAAACGGCCATGCTAATTCTCCTTCCGTAGGACGTAGAGCTTTGAGGGCACATCCTGGGCAGAGGGCTTGTACAGCACCACGGCCCTACCTTGGCTATCAACGTCAGCCGGGATAACAGAGGTAGCGGAGCTAGTAGCCCAGCTGGTGATATCGCCGGTGACGCTAATGCGCTGTGGGTCAGTGCCACGAGCCCAGGCATACCCGCCACCGTAAGAGGCATTCGACCCAACATTCATTGCCTGGTTAGCGGCAACATCCACGAGGGTTGAGCCGGTCAGTAGCAGGTTGCGAGCCAGGTCAACAGAAACCTGTGTCTGGTTGTAATTACCCTTGACGGTGCGACCGTTCTCCAAGGTGCCTGTCTCGGTGGCATCAGCTAGAACAATGACCTGTTCGCGTGACTCAGTATTACTAAAGGCAAAGGCCAGGTGGTTATTGACCGATGCGATAAACCCCTGGTAGGTGTAACCTCCAGGGGCTGGAATACTGACCGGAGCCGGTAGTTCAGGTGCATCCGATGAGATGAGCCATGCTTGGGTATCGACAGTTGAGACCATCCAGACGGTGCCACCGAAGACGGCGGCAGGGACGGTATCAGCTGGGGCGGTGAGCTTAGTCAGTTCACCGTTAGAGTTAGGCACCCACACCGCGCCGGTACTGGTAAAGACTGGCACGCCTGACACCCAGTGCAAGGTAGCTTGGCTCGTGGGGCGGCTGATGGTGTGCAGTTCCCCTCCCAGGGTGCCGATAGCTGCTTGGGAGTTAGCCCCGCCAACAGCAATGATGTTCTCCCCTAGTCCTGTCACGGTGGTGATGGAGGTGATGTCAAAGCCTACAGAGTGAGCTGAAAGCTGTACCCCATCGAGGGAGTTAGCGATTTTCAGTTCGCCGCCCTGAGCGTAGAGCAATTTGTCTCCCACAATCAGCGGTGAGGCTGTGGTGGCCTCTAGGGAGTAGTCCGCGAACGTGTCCCATCCAGCCGGTGCAGAGACCGGCAGCTGTACCGGGGGTGGGGTGTAGATGGGTGCGGCTTCTTCCTGGCCGTTCTTCCATAGCACTGCCCCAATCATGGTTCCAACGCAGAGGATGAAGGCGATGATTGCCACCCAGAGCTTAGGGGAAAGCCCCCCAAAGGTTTTACCATTGGAGGGCTTTGATTCTTGAGGGCTGGACTCTGGGAGCATCTGTAGCTCTGTGCCTTGATGATCCATCCACATCTTGTAGATGTTTTCATCATCCATCGCTACATTCACTCGCACGGGGTGCTTGATACCGATGTCCTGGGCGATGGCACCGGCGACCTGGGCAACCTGTTCGTTGCGGTAGGCTACTTGGGTTTCATCGGCCCATTGTTCTCTGTCGTAGGAATAGGTGACGAGGGTAGAGCCAGGGGCTGAGGCGTAAAGCTGATGGTTCTCATCATCAACCTCTACCGTAATGACGGGAAAGAGCGGTAGCTCTGGTGGCTTGTTGGTTGCCGTATTTTCGTTGCTCACTGGTAGGTCACTCCTGAAAAAGAGTCAACCAAAATAGAGCCGTCATCTGCCTTGATGAGAGTTACGTCGTAGAAGCCACGAGGTTCACGGCCACCGATAACGCCTGATGAGCCGATACGTACGATAGCCTTATCAGCTTGTGAAAAGTCGGTTGATTCTACAAGGCGTACAATGCCGCGTGTCTTCAGGCCGTTGCGGGTGCCATCCATTTGGGTGCGGAAGTTATCGGTGCCGTACGATTCGATGTGGAAAAGGTAGGCCTCGAAATCACGTTCAGGGCCGCGGCGTTCGACGCCCACGGCGGCAGCGGCAACAGCGATAGCGTTGTTCTGTTCTTCCACGCTCCAGTATTGGGTGTCAACCTGGTAGGTCTCGATAGTGGCCTGCTGGGTCTGGATGGTGTTTTCCAAGGAGACGACGTTATCCTGTGCGGTCTTGAGTTCGGCCTGGGTCTTGGAGTAGCCGATACCTAGCACCAGGGTGCTCAGGGCAAGCAGGACGGTCAGCAGGATAAGGGCCCATGCTGTGATGGAGATACGCCGCTTGAGGGGCTGCTGGTTCTCTGTAGTGGTGCTCATGGTGATTCCTTTCTACTGGTTGGTGTTGCCGTAGAGCATGCCGGTTTCGCTGGTAGTTGAGTTAACCTGCATTCCGCTGATAGCCCATTTCCCAGGTTCTTCTTCTACCGCTGCAACAGTTGCCAGGGAGCGGCCGCCTTTGTATTCGTAGCCGTCTCGCCCTAGCCATGTCCATTCAACGATGACTTCTTTAGCGGCAAAGCCTTCAGGCATCTGGCCTGCTTCATCGGGGGCAAAGCTGACCTGAGGGAGGGTGTAGGCCTGGCTCTGAGAGACCGCGAGGAAGTCTGCGCTCATGGCGTTACGTACATTGGGGTCAAGGGTTTTGTAGTATTCCTCGGTCAGCAGGAGCTGTGCGCGGAGAATGGCTGCTGTGGTGTTGGGGTCTTTGGTGCTGTCCCAGCAAAAGGCGATTTCGGTAAATCCCTTGATGAGAGCTTCGGGGTCTGACCTATCGACGGTGGTCGGGTCGGTGCAGCTGCCTTCTGCCAGAAGGTCCTGCCGTTCAGCGATACTGAGTGTTGCCGAGGGGCTTGGGCTTGCCGTTGCCGCCGGTGAAGTACTGACAGGAGCTGTCGAGCTTTCTTCGTTAGTGTCCTTATCAGGCCAGAGGATGAAGATAGCAACAACTAGGCCCAGCACGCTCAGCAGACTCAAGCCGCCCATGATCATAAGTGTGCCCTTGTGCCTTTTATCGGTCATGAGTTCACCCATGCGCCTTTCTCTTTGAGGATGGGTTCGGGGTTTAGGTTGTGGCCGTTGTAGGGGTAGGCCGGTACAGGAGATTCAGGGTCATAGATTTCAAAGTGCAGGTGAGTTGCAAATGCGAACTGTGCGCCGCCGCCTGTACCGCCTTCAATTCCGATAATATCGCCGCGTTTGAGGTTTTGGCCGACTGTGACGTTGATGGTGTTCAGGTGGCAAAAACCGAATTGGAAGCCTGGTGCTTCATTTTGCTTGGCGATAACGCAGCCGTCATCTTCAAGCAGGCCGACTACGGTCATATCGGTGGGGGTAATGATTTCTACACCGGCTTGTCCTTGGTCCAGGCCTGGGGTTGCTAGGTCTACGCCTACGTGTTGTTTCATCCATTCAGGAAAACCTTCAGGTAATTCCCTTCGCCCAAAGCCTGATGTAAATGAACACCCTGGGCAGGGGTTCGTCCATTCGCCGGGACCTAAGTCGCCGTCCCAGGCTTTTGCTCCATCGATCTGTGAGCAGGTGGCTGAGAAGTTGACCTGTGCCCCGGATGTAATGATGTCAACGTAGTGCTGAGTTTCTTTATACGGTGGGATACCGCCGTAGCTCAAGACAGCGCCGGGTCCTGCGTTGTAGGCCGCGAGGGTAAGCTTCACAATCTGATTGGCGTCCCCGTTGGCTAGGTGCTGTATCTGGTCTTTGAGCTGCTTCATGTAGCGGCCCTGGGCGGCGATTGCAGCGTGCGGGTCAAAGGGGTCTTCGCCCGGTGCGATTGCCTCCCAGGTGGAGGGGATGAACTGGGTTAGGCCTTTAGCGCCTGCCGGTGATACGGCCTTAGGATCCCAGTTCGATTCTTGCTGAATTTGCTTGGCAAGTATCTCTGCTGGAATGCCTGAGTCTTCGCCGGCCTTTTTGACGTCTTCTGTATATTCAGCCGGGACGTTGATGAGGTTCTCGCTGGTCTCGCTTGTGGTGGTCGCTGCGGGGCTGCACTTAGCTGAGGTATTTTCAGGTGTATCTATTGAAGCGGCGAAAAAGACCGCGACGAGGAGAGGGATACATGCCACAAGGCTCAAAAGAGCAGCAAGTAAAAGGCTGGCCCCGGCAAGTAGTCCTTTGTTTTTCATGCCGTTCCCTTGGTTTACCTGGTGCCAGCGAGCTGGAGACCTCTACCGAAGTGTCTATCAAGACGGTCTAAAAGCTGGGTGTAAGCGTGCCAGGGTGTGATGTCCTGGTTGATGGCGTTGGAGGTAACGAGGGTGTGGCAGCTGGTGCAGATGGGGTGGGTAGTGCCGGTGGTGGGGCGGGTGATGGTGGTGAGTTTGGTGGTGCCGGTGCAGAGGGTGCAGCGGGTGGGGGTTTTAGCCATGGTGTGCTCTTTCGTCTACGTTTGTGGGGTTCGTAGAGGTATATGCACTTAGCTGGTGGTTTCGGCGGGCTGGGACAGAAGTTTTTGGAAAATTTTCAGTCCGAAAAATCATATGACATCATATTATTTCACATGAAATAATATGATGTCATATGTAATCAAATCACGGCATTCGTCTTCCACAGCACAAGAAAACCCAGATAATACACGACTTATAACACCCACCAGCTAGGAGCTCATCAAGAGAACGGTAAAATTCAAGTGACCCACCCGCCCCTTCACGCCAAGGAGTAAGAAGATATGGCAGGTAATAGCAACCTCACACGTGCTAAAGCCGCTAAGAACGATGAGTTCTACACCCAATGGGCAGATATTGAGCGCGAAATCAATGCGTACCTAGAATACGACCCGGATTTATTCCGCAACAAAATTATTCTGCTACCCTGCGACGACCCGGAGTGGAGTAACTTCACGAAGTTTTTCGCACTTCATTTTGCTGAGTACGGGTTAAAGAAGCTCATCTCGACATCGTATGCTCCGAGCTCAAAGGGCATTAGGTCCGCTTACCAGCCCACTATGTTTGAGCGTGATGCTCCACAATATGATGAGGGCAAGTCATTTGAACGAGGACGTATGTTTGTCCTTGAGCCCGATGATATTTCCGGCGACGGCATTGTCAATATCGATGACCTCAAGTGGACTTATTTAGAGGGCGACGGCGATTTCCGGTCAGAAGAAGTCACCAAGCTACGAAACAGCGCAGATTTTGTTATCACTAATCCACCTTTTTCGCTCTTCCGGGAGTTCATCGCCTGGCTTATGGAAGATGAGGTGCAGTTCTCGGTCATAGGCTCAAACAACGCCATTACCTATAAAGAAATTTTTCCCCTCATCAAAGACAACCGCCTATGGAAAGGGGCAACAGCCAACAACACCGATATGGTCTTTGGCGTCCCTAAAGGTACAGCCATCAAAGAAACTGATGCAGCTAAAGCTGAACGACTAGGCTACCCAGCAGATGAGAACTACGATTACACCCGTCTAGGCAACTCGTGCTGGTTTACTAACATTGAGCACGGACGACGCCATGAACCGCTATCTCTCATGACGATGGAGGATAACCTCAAATTCAGCAGACACAAGGCAATCAAAGAGTACGGCTACCTTAAGTACGACAACTACGATGCCATTGAGGTTCCCTTTGTCGACGCAATCCCAAGCGACTACGTAGAAGCCATGGGCGTTCCCATCACCTTCCTGGATAAATATAATCCGGATCAGTTTATTCTCGTGGGCGCAGACTTTGAAGTTGCCGAACCCGTTAAACTCAGCAACGGAAAGACTGGAACCAGCCGATTCTATCTTAAGAGAGAGAGAGAGAGAGAGAGAGCGTTTGTACTCACGGCTGGTCATACGAAAGAAGCAGTCATGACCCTCTTAACCGAAGAATACGGGTACGCTCCGGAGCAGATTGAATACCGGTCGGGAATTATGGGCGTACCCCTTACTTTTTTTGATAGATACAACCCAGAACAGTTTGAAGTACTCGGCTCTCAGCGCTGGGCAAAGTCACCTATCCTCTTGCGGGCCTACCGAGGTACCGTCGCTCCGCCTGAGATGGATAAGAAGACGCTCATCGATGGCAAAGAAACCTACGACCGCATTTTTATCCGACATTTAAAGGGACGCTCATGAGAACTTCACTAGAACAAATAAGTATCAACGACATCGTGCAAGGCTTTGTCTATAACGAAGCTGAGGGCCGAGGCCTCTATGGCTTAGGTGGGCGTCTCACCATCCAGCCTGAATATCAGCGTAACTATATCTATGGCGACGGCAAGAAGGACGTTGCTGTGATCGAATCGATTCTAGCTGGCTACCCTCTTGGCCTTATTTACTTCAACGATGCAAGCGAGGGCAAACTCGAGGTGCTCGATGGCCAGCAGCGCATCACTTCAATTGGGCGCTTTATTACAGGCAAGTTCGCTATCAAGGTTGATGGCCGTGAGCAGACTTTTTCTTCCCTCGCGCCAGAGCATCAAGAATTAATCCGAAATACAGAACTGCTCATCTACATCTGCTCAGGCAGTGAACCAGAGATTAAGCAGTGGTTCCAGACCATCAATATTGCTGGAGTACCCCTTAATGAGCAGGAACTTCTTAACGCTGTTTATTCTGGGCCATTTGTCACCGCAGCTAAGACAGTTTTCTCAAACTCAGCTGATTCTCGACAACAAAAATGGTCCGCCTACACCAAGGGAGATCCTAAGCGGCAAGAAGTTTTGCATGTAGCGCTTGACTGGCTAGCGTCAGCGAAAGATACGACCGTTTCTTCTTACATGGCAGAGCATCGGCATGATGCTACTGCGACCGAATTAGAGCAGTATTTCACCTCTGTCATTGATTGGGTTTCCACCGTTTTCAGTCGTACACCAGATAAAGAAATGCGCGGCCTGGAGTGGGGCAGGCTATATGAAGAGTACCATTTACGCCCATATGATAGTCGTATCGTAGATGAGCGCATTAACAAGCTTAGAGCTGATCCTGCTGTTCATAGGTCTAGTGGTATCTATGAGTATGTTCTGGGCGGAGAGAGTCGATCTGAGTTTTTGAACATCCGTATGTTTGATGATAAGACCAAACGAACTGTTTATCAGCGGCAAACTGAAGCAGCGAAAGCTGCTGGTGTCTCGAACTGCCCGTTGTGCGCTACAGGAGACAATAATAGTCGCACACGCATTTATACGCAGCGTGAGATGGACGCTGACCATGTGACTGCGTGGTCCAGGGGCGGCTCATCGGATGCGGCTAACTGTGAGATGCTATGCATTATGCACAATAGAGCAAAGGGAAATCGGTAGTCATAGGCGTTAGGCTTATTTGCCTGTTCCAGGGATTACTTCCGGCACACTCGCCATAATTTCATATGATATGGCATGATTTCATGTGAAATCATGCCATATCACTTTAATGAATCACGCCCTTTGGGCCGATAGCCAACAGAACCACCCATGTACTTATCAGCCACCTATCTTAGCCCCTCACATGCACAAGATAATTAGGCACTGCAACCACTGCCAGCTTCAAAACATCAAAATGACAAGGCGGCTTACATTACCCCTCGGAGCAACGTCCAGTTTTAATAAGCCCACTTGCGATACTTCCAAGGCTCCACTAGCATTTAAGACGTACATCACAAAGAAGTCCTGTACTACAACCTTGGAGGAACATGCACACCAGAATGACCCGCGCCGTCCTAGTGGCCACGACCAGCCTAGCTCTCATAGCAGGCACACTACCAGTGACCCATGCAACACCATCGCCGCCCACTTCAAGCACTTCCATCAGCGCAACAGAGACAAACGCTCAGGGAACACCTGCAAATCTTCCCTACAAATCACTGGCAGACATTCGAGCTGAAGCCCTATCCAAAGGCTTAGATGCTGACGCAACAGAGCTTGCCATTGAACTTCAAAAGGTTGTCAACGCCTACCACAATCTGCCAAGCCATCTCAAGGAAGCGCCCCTAGATTCACCGGACGTACAGACTGCTCTACTGGCCGGCGCTTCTCCATCACTAGCTCGCGGAGCAATTGCAAGTGGTATTGACTTCGGAAAAGCCAGTGCCTGTGCTAAAGCTGTTGTTTCAACGCTGGTAAAACGTGGCACCCCCATCGGACAGTTCTGGACCCTTGTAGAAACCATTGGTGGCGTGGTGGAGCTCGCGTAGGGTATTTCCCAGATTCTCCAATCAACTGCAGAAGAAGATTGGGTCAAGCGAACAACCAACAAATATGGCAAGGAAATGGGATTTTTGCTTGGAAGGATATTAGGGTACAGAGATATTGTCCTCAGCTGCAAAGACCTGAATCAATAATCATGCTCAAGACACCCCATCAAGACCAGCCTTTCTGGCGGCAAAGCCTACTTCTCACAGGAAAGGGAATAGCATTAGGCATATTTTTCTACTACCTACGTGTAGAGTTCAACATCTCTGTCGGCCAGAAATCCGGCGTCCCCGAAGAGATTGACTTCACATGGCTAGGGCTAGCAAGTTGGATTGTATCATTTGTAGCTTTACTAAATTTCTTTGGCTGGTTCGGTTACCTACAGAAGAATATCGACAAAGACCAGGAATGACTCTCAGCTACTCAATAAAGAAACCATATCGTTTCACATCACATGAAACGATATGGTTTCCTTCTATATTGCTCTTATATATCCCTGAAAAGTTAGGCCTCACTCATCCATCAGAGTCAAAGCCTAAGACGCCAGGGGGCTCGTTTTAGTAGCCTGCTGAAGAACCAGCTGCAATAGCTCCCAACACCACAAAACCAACTATGGTCAGCAGAGCTAAACCGCCGATAATCGTATCGATCCATCCCAAAACTTTGCCAGCAGTAGCGGCAGCACCGAGACGTTCAGCTTTATTGGCCTGAACAATAGCAATGGGGCCAAGAATAATTGGCACAGTAAAGAGTCCAATGATTCCGCAAATCAGCGCAGCCTGCGCGGCTTTATCAGCTTCAACCTGCTGTGGGCTCTTCTGATAAAACACTGCTCCCGGCTGGCCGGTGCTCTGGTTACTATACGAAGCAAGATGCTGGTCAGAGGCGTAGGAATCGTTGTTTTGTGTAGGTTCCTGAGACATGGAAAATCCTTGTGCGTTGTCGATGAAATGGTGTATGAGATCGAACTCTCTTTCCGTGCACCTAAACCAGGGCATTATAGAGAACCTTGCGAGCTCTCATATAGCTTAAGGCAGTGTGCTAGAGCTTATCCAGAAACACGAGCTTCTGCTACACATTTATAGGCTGATAAATATCCAGACCCCTATCAATGACCAGCTTGGCCACCGATAGCATCTTGATGGTCTGGTTGTAGTAGTCCCGGCTCGAAGAAGGGGAGATACCTAGCTGCTCACCAAGTACGGCCACCGCAGCAGCGTTGAGGTCTGTGCCGGTAGCTATCATCGCGACCAATACGCTAAAGCCAGTAGGTAGATTAGCTTCTTCACCGGGAAGGCAGTCGAGCAAATCTTCGACAGTAACGCCCTCAGCGTCACCCTGGGCAGCTAGCCGCTCATGAGCATCCAGAGCCCGATGAATCACCTGAGCCAAGCGCACGGTATTGGCCTGGTTATCCCGCAGAGTCTTCGCAGCGATGCCCAGAGCCCTGGAGGCGGCAGCTACGTTGCCATCAAAGGCTAGAACGATTTTCAGGGTGCGCTCTAGGTGGGCAGGGTTTTCCATGATTGCCGCGAGGATGCCCATGATGTGGTGCAGGCGAGTATAGTCACCATCTTCCTCAATGATGCCGTCAGCAATGTCTTGTTCAATCAGGGAGAGGGTTTCGCTAATGCCGGTAATGGCTAGGCGGCCGTAGGTTTCATCGTGCTGGGCTTCGGTGAGTTTTTTGCGCTGGTAGGTTTTGACTTCAGTGATGGCAACAGCTCGGATCCAGGGGCCAAAGGGGCCTTTGGTGGGGTCGTAGGAGTCAAGGCGCTGGTGTGCTGCAAGCCAGGTGTTTTGGTGAACGTCGTGGGCGTCGTGGGCGGGGCAGGCGCTGGTGAGGCGGGCTCGGATGAGGTAGATGGTGTTCTGCCAGTCTTCGAGCATTTCGGGTGTCCAGGCGCGGGCGGCGCCGGTTTGTGTATGTGTCATGGTTGTTCTCTTTGGGGTTGATGTTTTTGTCACTGGGAGGGTGCTAGTCTGCCTGGCTTTGAAGGGCTGCCAGTTCAGCACGGATAGCCTCGGGCTCTAGGGTGGTAATCCGGCTAATGGCCTCTACGCTCATTCCATAAGAAGCCCAGAAAGCTACGTCAGGGCTTTGGAATCGACCGGGTTGATAGTTCAGCTCCCAGTGTTCACCGGCTAGGTATTCCTCCCAGGTCTCGTAGTCCAGGAGTTCCCAGATGCGAAGTTTGTACCCTAGGGCTACGGCTATCCAGTCGCAGCGCATGAAGGTTCCTAGGCGGAAGGCTTCTTCGTAGGTGAAGTTGGTGTTCATGGGTTTCTCTCCGGTGTTTTGTACAGGTGGAGGGGGTTAGCCAGCTAATTTTTTGGCTTGACGGCGGGCGCGGATTTGGTCTCGGAAGGCTTTACCAGCTTCAGGATCGGATGGGGTCTCGCTGCTCACGATTGCCAGCAAGCCGGTAGCTTCTTTGAGGCACAGGGGGCAGTGTCCGGTGTACTCACGGGTGTGCACCTGGCAGAAGGCAACTGGTGCTGAGGGCAGCGGGGCTGGTG
The DNA here is from genome assembly GCF_004569295.1 of Rothia nasimurium. GTDB lineage: Bacteria > Actinomycetota > Actinomycetes > Actinomycetales > Micrococcaceae > Rothia > Rothia nasimurium_B. The sequence continues at coordinate 27,430 of NZ_SPQC01000009.1, read as the reverse complement.
CGGCAGCTGGTTGGGTTTCTTGAGCCGTGTAGCACTCAATGGCAGCCAGGGCGGTGAGGGCTTCGATACCCCCAGGTTCGTTGCCGATGGCTCGGATGCAAAAACCTACAGGGTTCTGCACTTGCTTGCCTCGGCGCTCTTCGCGGCTGACGAGCAGGCGCATGATGGCATCCAGGGTTGGGCCGTCCACGGCGTCGAGCAGGCCGGGGTTAGTGCGGTTGATGGCGGTTCGTAGCTGAAGCTGGGCGACTTCTGCGGGCATGGCCCCGATGGGCTGGGCCGGGTGGTTTTTCAAATCCTGGTTCGCTTCAGTCAGTCCGTCAGTCATTTTTTCTCGCGCGCCTGTACTTGAGGTGACTGATTGACTGATTGATTGATTAATATCAGTCAAAAGATTTCCTTTTAACGCGCGCGTCGCGCGCGCGCGGTTCCTATTAAGGCACTTTTTTGCTCTACCGGCAGAATCTTGTTTTCTACCGGCACTGTGGTGCCGGTAGAAAACAAGATTTTGCCGGTAAGTCTTGCCTTACCGGCATTTTTTGCCGGTAAAGTCTGACTAGGTGAAACGTTATTTTGCTGAAAGTTATCCACAGGCCGACCCTCTCTACCGGCATTTTTTGCCGGTAGAGTCTGACTAGGGGAAACTCCCCACTCGCCAGTGGTCTCATTGAGCTCTCTTGACAGCCGCAAGAGCTCGATTTCTTCGGGTGACTCGATGTAATCAGGCAGGGTATAGGTGTCTACCTGTGGGTGCAAGATGATCAGGTCAGCTCCCCTGCCTAGCCCGAATTCACTGCGTTGGCGCTCTGTGTGTAGCAGGTCAAGTTCACGGAGTTTTTTGACTGCTTCGCGTACAGCTCGTTCTTTGTAGCCGGTGGTTGCAGCGAGGACTTCTTGACCAGCGTCGTAGATGCCGTGGTGATTGCAACGGTTAGCCAGCTGAAGCAATACTTTGTATTCTGCGCCTTTGATGTCTTGCTTCATGGCCCAGGTGATGTGTTCTAGTGTCATGGGTAGCTTGATTTCTACTTGTTGAATCTGGTGAAGGTCTTAGCGGCTGAGCCTCTGTGCCGGGGCTTCATTTTGCTGCTTGTGTTTCATGAGATAGGGCGGCTTGGTTCCGGTGTTCTCCAGATGCAAGACGATGGTGTTAGTAGGGTGAGGCCCAAATTCGCCGGAGTAACGGCGTTCACGGTGCAGCAGGTTCGCTTCTTCAAACTCGCGTAGGCTCCGCATGATGGTTGATTTGCTTTGACCGGTCACGTAGGTGATGAAGTCGATGCCTTTGATTCCTTCGCGGTCTGAGACGTAGCCCTCATCGTCTGCTGTGATGCCGAGAAAGTGCAGCAGCTGGTATTGGGCTGGGCTTTTTAGCTCGTGTGTGAGCGACCATTCGTAAGCTTTTGATGACATAATGTATAATCTCCTTTCGGTACGGGTTTCCGTATCGGCGCATTCTTTCGCCTTGGCGCGATTGTTGCGTGTAGCTGAGTCTGGTTTCTTCGATAGGTAAGATCATCTGAGGTTCTCCAGATTTCAGCAGGCAGGCCGCTTGTTCCCTTGGAGCAGGTGGCCTGTTTTTGTGCCCTCATGGTTTGGCCCCGTTGAGGCCTGCTAGTGCTATCCAGATTTCTGCGTGGGTGATGTTCTGAGCCATCGTTTTGACTGCTGGTTCGTTCTCATCGTGCAGGAAGTTGTAGCGGATAACGCGGGCGGTATTGCGATGTTTGCCGGGGCGTAGGGTCGGCAGATTCTCTCGTTTCTCGTAGGCCTTGATTTGGGCCATGAGTTCCTGGCTGGCGGTGCCTGCTTTGTAGGTGGCCAGTGTTTGGATGGGCCTTGTTTTTGGGGTGCGGAGTGGCAGTGTGCTGGCTGGTTGCTTGAGAATGCCCATCAGGCCGCTACCACCTGAGCTCCAGACGTCTTATACAAGTTTTCAACGTCTATTCCCAGATGGTCAGCGATTAGCTTCAGCTCATTGACCTTGAATTCGACTTTGCAGGTCAGACGGGAGTTGACAGATTGGCGCGATACATTCAGTACCGTAGCCAACTCTCTTTGTGTAAGACCCTGACGTGCCATCTCTGCACGGACGTTGCGTGCAATCTGTTCTTTGTAACTCATACGTTAAAGAGTATTCAAGATTCTTAAACTCTTCAAGCGACAAATATAAGATTCTTAAACTTTCTGTTGGTTTTAGCTTGCACTGTGTCAAGTTATCTGTATAGCATGGAAGCATGCATACATCAGTCAAACCCCTTGGGGTCAACCAAGTTATTACTCGCGAAATCAAGTCAGCCCTAAGCCGAGAAGGTCTATCCCAGAAGGAGCTCGCTAATCGTCTTGGCATTAGCGCTGGTAGTGTCTCACTCAAAATGCGCGCTGAGGTCTCGTTTACAATGAACGAACTTCTGAGCATTGCCGGGATTCTAAATCTTTCCCTTAGTGAGCTACTGGGCGACTCACTTCTACTCTCTCGTGTACCCACTCCCGAATATATGGAAGATGAAAAGGGCGAGAAAAAAGTCGCCCCGGTCGGATTTATTCCGAACGGGACGACTTATCAAATGGTTGCGGGGGCAGGATTTGAACCTGCGGCCTCCGGGTTATGAGCCCGGCGAGCTACCGAACTGCTCCACCCCGCGGCGACTCATATAACTATACGCACTTCCCGCAAGCAGTGCAAGCCAGAACCAGCTTTTGTGATGCACTCTACATAAAAGGACGCCGCTGGCCCGCTGGGTGCGGGAGGCGGCGTCCTTATCTACCCAGGGCTGCTACAGCCTGACTCCTAGTTGGAGGGTGAGGGGCTGGGGCTTGCCTCGGTGGTGGCAGTGCCCTCGATACCTTCAGCATCAATGGCGCGCTGCAGGGCCTCATTCAGGCGGGTCTGGGCTTCACCATAGGCGGCCCAGTCACCGGCCTTCATAGCGGCGTCCGCATCCTGCATGGCCTTACGGGCATCTTGCAGGGCGCCAGTCAGGCTCGCACTGTCAGTGCTGGCCGCAGTACCATCAACTGCCTGAGCGGCCTCGGTTTCATCGACACCGGCATCGGCAGCGGTTTCAGCACCGGAGGAACCGCTAAAGAGCTCATCCAGGGCTTCCTCCAGGGTGGGGGCGAAGCCAACCTGCTCGCCAAAGCCCACAAGGACGCGGCGCAGTGAGGGGTAGGCAGCATCACCGGAGGACTGCACATAGACCGGCTGCACGTAGAGAATACCGCCGCCCACGGGCAGGGTGAGCAGGTTACCGTTAATCACGTCGGAAGCACCCTGGCGCAGCAGGTTCAGCTCGGTTGAAACAGCGGTATCTGAGTTGAACACGTTCTGAGCCTGACCAGGGCCCGGAACAACCGACGAGCGGGGAAGCTCAAGCAGGGTCAGCTTGCCATAGCCTTCAGCCTTTTCGCCGCCCTTACCGGTACCGGCATCACCATTGGCTGAAAGGAAGCCGTACATGACGTTACGGGTGTTGCTGTCTGACTGCTGGGGGATGAAGCTGGTGGTCAGCGAGAACTGAGCTGAGTCTTCACCCGGCATCTGCAGGGACATGTAGTAGGGAGGCAGGGGGCGGCCGCTGTCGTTGGTGGGATCGTTAGGAATCGACCAGCGGTCGTCCCCGTTGTAGAGGCTGCTTGCATTGGTCACGTGGTAAGCGTTCAGAATCTCTCGCTGCACCTTGAACAGATCCTGGGGGTAGCGCACGTGCTCAATGAGCGAAGCGCTCATCTCGCTGTAGGGGCGCACGGTATCGGGGTAGACCTTCTGCCAGGTCTTCAGTACCGGGTCTTGGTCGTCCCAGGCGTAGAGGGTAACCGAGCCGTCGTAGGCGTTTACAGTGGCCTTGACCGAGTTACGGATGTAGTTAACCTGCTGGCTGGGCAGAGCCTGGGTTACGCCGGATGCGGTCTCTGAATCAGAGGTCGCATTATCGAGCTGGGCTGCCTGCGAGTAGGGGTACTGGTTACTGGTGGTGTAGGCGTCCACAATCCAGAGCACCTGGCCATCGATGATAGCCGGGTAGGGGTTGCCGTCTACGGTCAGGTAGGGGGCAACCTTCTTCACGCGCTCTGAGGGGTCGTGGTCGTAGAGAATCTGGGATTCGGGGCGGACGGCATCCGACAGCAGGATGTCTGAGGACTGGAACTTGATGGCGTAGGCCAGACGGTTAAAGGCGTTACCAATGACGGGCCCGCCATTGCCGCTGAAGGTGTATTTGGCGTCCGCACCGCTTTCGTCGTCAGCGGTCTGGGGGCGGTCAAGTTCTAGCGGTTCGGCCTCGGCGGTGCCACCCACGATAGAGTAGTCGGGTGAGCTCTGGCCGAAGTAGATGCGGGGCTCGTAGTCGCCGCTAATTGCACCGGTTGCCTGAATACCCGACTGGATGAACTTGGGCTTACCGTCGGCTTCAACCTGGTTACCGTAGGCGGCGATGACGCCGTAGCCGTGGGTGTAAACCACGTGCTGGTTAACCCAGGATGCCCCGGCATTCTGGTCGGGGTTCAGCTCGCGGGCGGCGATAACGGTGTCGGTCTCAGTTCCGCCGATGGTGTAGCGGTCCACCGAGAGGTTCTGCCCAAACTGGTAGTAGGGGCGGAACTGCTGCAGCTGGGCAAATGCACCGGACACCACGTTGGGGTCGAGTAGACGGATGTTGGAGATGGTCTCACTCTCACCGCGCAGGGCACCTGCTGCGGTGGATGTGGTGGCATCGTAATTCTGAACGTCGATTTGGTCCAGGCCGTAGGCGGCACGGGTAGCGTCGATGTTGCGCTGGATATAGGGGGCTTCTGCGGCCTGTTCGTTCGGTACGACCTGGAAGCGCTGCACAACCCAGGGGTAGATGCCACCTGCGACCAGTGAAGCGATCACCAGCACGGCGGTGCCGATGATGGGCAGACGGAAGTTCCCGCGCACGGCAGCCAGGACGAAGAGGGCTGCGACAAACAGGGAGGCAATTGCCAGAATCGCATTGACAGGGATGATGGCGTTGACGTCACTGTACATGGCACCGGCCCAGGAGCCAGACTGGTCCTGGGTGGCGTTGTAGCGGGCCAGCCATAGGGTAATACCGCGCAGCAGAATAAAGAGGGCACCGAGCACTGCGATGTGGCGGCGGAAGTGCACGGTGGTAGTGATACCGCGCTCCCCCACTACAATGCCGCCGTAGAAGTAGTGCATGACCAAAGCTGCCATCGCTGAGAAGATGATGGCGGTGCTCAGCAGGCCGGTCACTACGTTGAGGAAGGGCAGGGTAAACATGAAGTAACCCAGGTCGCGACCAAACTCGGGGTCTGCGGTGCCAAAGCTTTCGCCCTGGAAGAAGAGCAGGACAGTCTCCCACTGGGTCATCGCCCCACTGCCGACGAAAGCGCCCAGAAGAACCGGCACAGCAATCAGAAGGACCTTGCGCATGCGCTCAATACCCTGGCGGTAACGCTCCATGTTCTGGTTGAAGAGGTCCTGCATATCGCCGTAGGGGTCGGGCACAGGGTTGCCGTTGGCATCCACTCGGGGGCCGGCAGGACGACGGGGGCTAGGAGTCTGTAGTTGGCCGTGCCTATAGGCGTAGAAGAGGCTGGCCCAAACGGCGATACCTACAACGATGCTTGCAACCAGGAAGACGGCACCGCGGGTCAGGTTTTGGGTGATGAAAACCTTGAGGTAGCCCAGCTGGTCATACCAGAGGACGTCGGTGTACACCTGGGTTGCAAAAACAAAGGCTACGACCAGGGCGGCAATGATTGCCACGGTCACGGTCAGCGGCCGGTTTCTACGTTGAGGAGCGCGTGATGATGAACGGGGAGGGGTGCTTCCGGTACTCACGGGTATCCTTCAGTTGTGTTTCGTGTCTGCCGCAAAGGTGCGGCCTGTGTGGTGGGTGACGCCGCACCGTGGGCGACGCTACATATAAGACACTATTTTGCCAAAGAAAGCTGTGAGTTTCGAGAGTGGGCTTAGCATTTCAGCTCTGGGGTGACCAGCCCCGCCCCTTATGAACAGGTGGGGAAGGTTGCGGGGTCTCCACCCTGGCCGATGCGGGTGACCGCGTCTACCGCCTCATCCAGAGTCGACACCTTAATAACGTTCAAGCGCCGAGGCACGTTACCGACCACTTCATCGCAGTTATCTGCCGGGGCCAAGAAAACCGTAGCACCGGCGTCCGCAGCTCCCCGAATCTTTTGCTCGATGCCGCCGATGCTGCCCACGGTACCGTCCGCATCGATGGTGCCGGTTCCAGCAAAGTGAATGCCGCCGGTCATCTCGCCCTCGGTCAGCTCGTCGATAATACCCAGGGCAAACATCATGCCGGCCGACGGGCCGCCCACTTCTTCTAGACCGTAGTTAACGGCCATGGGGAACTCAAAGGACCGGGCAATGTAGAGGCCCAGCACGTAGCGCTGTCCCTGCTCGTTGTAGGAGGGGGTGACGGAAATGTCCTGCTCGCTGCCTCCGCGGGTCACGGTGAGGGTGACGGGCTGCCCGGCGGACGCGTTCACCCGCTCGGTCAGGTCGGTGTAGCTTGCCAGCGGCTCGCCGTTGAGAGCGGTAACCACGTCGCCCTCCTGGAGTATGCCTTGGCTGGGGCCACCCTCAACGGCACCTGACACCCTTAAAATCTCGGTGTAGTCGATACCTAGCTGGGTAAGGGCAGCCGCCTGAGCTACCTCCTGGGAGTTGGTCATATCGGCAGTGTTCTGTGCGGTGACCTGCTCGCTGGTCACTGAGGGGTCGTAAATGAGGTCGCTGGGCAGTACCGCTGTAGAATCTTCCAGCCAGGTGGCCAGCGCCTCAATCGCAAAGAGAGAAGAGTTAGGGCCACCGGCGACCGACACCGTGGTCATATCGAGGTTGCCGCTCACCGGGTAGGTCTGAGCGCCCTCAATCTCAATCAGGGGCTTACTGTTAAACTCGCCAATTGTGTTGAAGGTGGGGCCGGGTGACTCGGTCACGAAATCAACCGGAATCACCAAAGAAAGCATCGACAGGCCCAGGGCCCCCACAGCGCTGACCGTGCGCAGATCAGCCCAACCTCCACGGGGGCGGGTACCTGCATTGTCCCTCTTCGAAAAAACCATAGGACTAGCCTACTAGCAAAATCGCCCGGCTCAGCCCACTCCCCAGCAAATTCCCACTTGGCTCAGGGCTAAAAGCCTCCCGGGGTATGCGATGAGGTCGGTAGGCTAGTGAGAAACAGGAGCGGCGGGCGCCGCAGCCCCCTATTGAAACGAGGCAGAACGTGACCAACAACCCCTACGACTCAGCTGGCCGTGACCCCCTTGAAGAGTTCCTCAAAAAGCTACAGGAGCAGGGGTTTGATCCGTCAGCCATGAACGGGGCCGCGGGCTTCGATGCTGACGCCCTCAAAAATATGGGTATCCCCCTCGATCCGGCCATGCTTTCGGGTATCTTCGCCCAGGTCAATTCCATGATGAGCGCCCAGTCTAGCGATGAGCCCGTCAACTGGGACATGGCCAAGCAGCACGCCTGCCAGGTACTGGCCATGGGTGAAGACCCCTCGGTGACTTCATCCCAGACAGGCGCAGTCCGTGATGCTGCTGCCCTGGCAGATCTCTGGCTGGATCCCGTGACCATCTTCGAGCGTCCTGCCTTCGGTGTTGAAGCCTGGGCCAAAGCCGAGTGGGTTGAGAACTCTTTTGCCACCTGGAAGGACATCGCTGGCCCCGTTGCCGAAGAAGTCTCATCAGCCATGACCTCCTCTATCCAGCAGCAGATGCCCGAAGAAATGGCCGCTATGCTCGGCGGCGGTAATCTCTTCGCTGGTCTCGGCGGCATGATGTTCGGTATGCAGATGGGGCAGGCTATCGGCAACCTGGCCGAAGAGGTCGTCTCGTCCACCGACATTGGTATCCCGCTGGCCCAGGGGCGCTCAGCCCTGCTACCTGCCGGTGTTGCGGCCTTCGGTGAAGGCCTAGAAATCCCAGCCCAAGAGGTCATGCTCTACCTTGCCGTGCGCGAAGCTGCCCTGATTCGCCTGCATAAGACTAACCCCTGGCTGCGTGAGGATATTATCGACCTCATCAAACACTTCTCCCGCGGCATACACGTTGATATTGAGCGTATACAGGCAGCCGCTAACGACATCGACTTCGACCCCTCAAACCCCGAAGCCATGATGGACGCCTTCGCCGGCGATATGTTCAAACCCCAGCTCACCGAAGACCAGCAGCTGGCCCTTGACCGCCTCGAAACCCTGCTGGCCCTCATCGAAGGCTGGATCAGCCTCGTCACCGAGCAGGCCACCAAAAACCTGCCCATGGCCCCACAGCTAGCTGAGACCATGGCCCGCCGCCGCGCCACCGGCGGCCCCGCAGAGCACGCTTTTGCCCAGCTGGTTGGTCTTGAGCTGCACCCCCGCAAGATGCGCGAGGCCCTTGCCTTCTGGCGTCACTACGAAGAAAACCACGGCTTTGAGGCCCGTGACCAGCTCTGGGAGGGCCCCGAGACTCTGCCCACCGGCGAGGATCTGGACGACCCCGCAGGCTTCACCTCCCGTCGGGCCCTGCTCAACGCCAGCGAGGATGAGTTCGACGCGGCCCTCGAAAAGCTTCTAGCCGGCGGTTACGACGAGCCCGCTGAAGGGTCCGAAGGCAAGGACAAAGAATAAAGAGGAATGGGTCTAGGGAGGAGTCTTCTCTAGACCCTTCCTGCCTGCTGCGCCCGTTGCCCAAAAGTAACGCCTTCCAGGAATCCCCGCGCTTTCTCAAGGTAGGGGTAGCGGGCTTCAAGGGCTCTAAAAGCCGGTGAATGGTTAGGCTCTAGAAAATGGCAGAGCTCGTGAAATATCACAGAATCCAGGGCGTACTCCGGTGCACCCTGAAGTGTATGCGAGATGCGAATCGTGCGCTCAGCAGGGGTCGCTGAGGCCCAGCGCTGCTTCTGATTGGTAACCCACCGGATTGAGAGCGGTTCCGGGGCTTCCGGCAGGTAGGTGGCTCGCAGGTAGTCAGCTCGCTCCCGCAAAAACTCATCGAGGGCACCCCGCTGGGTACCGGCGTCCTTACGGGCCCGGCGGGCCTCTACCTTAGGTAGCATGCGGCGCAGGTAGTCCTCGATCTCCCTGTCGGTGGAGGTGGCGGGAACCATCAGGCGCAGGCGTCCGTCCTTATGCGGTGCTAGCTGTACCGTACGGGTGCGGCGGGTAGAGCGTACCACCTCAATCTCGGGGCGGGACGCCGTTGCCGGCAGAATCTCACGCGAAGTAGCCATTAGACCCCCTTGGGAGCGATGTCGTTGATAAAGCGGGAGCGCTTGCGCCCGGCCCGTCCGCCGGGGGTTCGCGAGCGCGACCAGCTCAAGGTCAGGTAGGAGCGGGCGCGGGTAATTCCGACGTAGAGGAGACGGCGTTCTTCATCTACCTCGTCGCTGGTTTGGGCGAAGGAGATGGGCATAAGGCCCTCGTTGAGGCCGCAGAGGAAGACAGCCTCCCACTCCAGGCCCTTGGCTGCGTGCAGGGAGGCGAGGGTGACGCCGTTGAGGGAGGGGGCATCGCGGTGCTGAGAGCGCTGAATGAGCACGGCGACCAGCTCGTAGAGGGTGAATTCGGGGGGTAGGTCGGTGGCGCCGTTAGCGGACGCCCGCTCCCGCGCTTGCGTGCGCTCGTCAGCTAGGCGGTCGGCGAGGGACACCAGGGTTTCAAGGGACTCCCATCGGGCTCGTTCCTGGCCAGAGCGCTGGGGGGCTTTGGCTGACCAGCCCAGGTTTTTGAGGTTATCTCTCACGAGCTGGGTGACGCTGTCGGTAGGTTCAGCGCCCTTGGCTGCGCCCTGGAGCATGCTGATAGCGGCACGGACTTCGGGGCGGTCAAAGAACTGTTCTGCACCGCGCAGCTGATAGTTGATTCCGGCGTCGGTGAGAGCCTGTTCCAGGGCCGCTGATTGGGAGTTGGTGCGGTAAAGCACGGCGATATCGGCTGCCGGGACGCCCTCTTTGTCGATGAGGTCCTTGATGTCTTCAGCGATACCGATTGCTTCTTGCTCGTCATCGGCGTACTCAAACCATTCGGGTTTAGCCCCGGGCTCTCGTTGGGAGACCAGCTGCAGGGGCGGGGCCCAGGAGTAGCGGGTGGAGTCGGGCATCTGACGGCGGGCAGCTAACAGGCGGTTGGCCAAGTCGACCACTTGAGGGGTGGAACGGTAGTCACGTACCAGCTTAACCATGGTGGCACCCTCGAAACGGGTGCGGAATTCGAGCAGGTGGCGGCTGGTTGCCCCGGCGAAAGAGTAAATAGTCTGGGAGGCGTCGCCCACCACGCACAAGTCATCGCGGCGCCCCAACCAGGCATCCAGCAGGCGTTGCTGCAGGGGGGAGACGTCCTGGTATTCGTCCACCACGAAGTGGCGGTACTGTTGGTGAATCTGGGCGGCGATATCGGGGTTTTCCTCGATGATGGCGACGGTCAGCAGCAGGATATCTTCGAAGTCGATGACGTTGCGCTCGTCCTTCAGCTCCTCGTAGGTGCGCAGCAGGCGCACCATGTCGATGGGGCTGATATCTGCCGGTAGCTCCCGGTGGGCCAGGTGGGGCATGAGGGAGTCGGCCGTGAGCATGGAGACCTTGGCCCACTCGATTTCGCTGGCAAGGTCGCGCACGATGGCACGGTCGGTAGCTAGCCCTAGGCGGCGGGTTGACTCGATGATGAACTGGGACTTGTTCTTGATAATCTCGGGCAGGGCGCCGCCGATGGCCTGGGGCCAGAAATAGCGTAGCTGGGCGAGGGCGGCTGAGTGGAAGGTACGGGCTACGACCCCGGCGGCGCCTAGCTGGCGCAGGCGTACCTTCATTTCTTCGGCTGCCCGGTTGGTAAAGGTGAGAGCAAGGACGGCCCGTGGGTTGTAGCGGCCAATGGCGATACCGTAGGCAATGCGGTGGGTGATGGCTCGGGTCTTGCCGGTGCCGGCACCTGCCATCACGCACATGGGCCCGGCCAGTTCGGTAGCCACCCGGCGCTGTTCGGGGTCAAGCTCCTCAAGGATAGTCTCGGGGTTGGGGGCAGACAGGGTAATGGGCTGGGCCCTGAGCTTATCGTGAATCATGGTGCTTCTCCCCTACCCTCGCAGTCCTTGTGGCCGGTAGCGGCCACGCCAGCTATCTAGTCTACCCGCCCAGCAGGGCCCAGGGGCTGTCCCAGCCAGAACTCGATCAGGCGGCGGGAAATAGAGCTCGGCCCGGGTAGCTGCACAGCGCCTGACCGGTGGGCGTCAAGGAGCTCTGATCGGCTGAACCAGCGGATTTCCTCAATCTCAGCTCCGTCAGCTTCAACCTGGTCGGGGTTGGAGATTTCAGCAAGATAACCACACATCAGCGACCTGGGGAAGGGCCAGGGTTGCGACCCCAGATACTTCAGCGAAACAACCAGCCCGCCGCATTCCTCGTAGACCTCTCGCAGGACAGCGGTTTCGAGGGCTTCGCCGCCCTCAACAAACCCGGCAAAGGTAGAAAAGCGCCCTTTCCCCCAGGCCCGCGCCTGCCCCAGCAGAACCTTGCTCTCACCCCCTACATCAGCGGTAACCGCTGTAATAACGGCGGGGTCTGTGCGGGGGAAGAGCTCTCTACCCTCTTCGGTGACCCGTACCCAGCCGCCGCGGGTAGCGAAGATGGGGGCGCCCGTCCGCGCATCAAACCCAGAGGATGCGTGCCAGGCGCTCAAGGACGCCGCAGCTGCCAGCACCTCGCCCCAGGCGAAGGCTGACCCCTGCCCCTCATAGGCGTAGGTAGCGTAGTCGCGTATGCTTACCCACTCGCCACCCGAACGGGCAGCTACCACCTCAGCGAGGGTTTGCTCCTGGTTTTCAAAGCCCTGGAGGTTCAGGGGTGCATCGCCCAGGTCTAAGAAGCGGGCGAAGTCAGCCAGGATTACTAGCACGGGCTGTTCGGTTGTCTCCCCCTTCTGGCCCGGTGCGGACGCCACTACCCGGCTTCCCGCGAAGATAAGGGTTGGGTGTTGGTGACGGTCGCGGGCAGTGTAGTCGAGTACAGCTTCAGCATGAAGATCAAAAACCTGCGCTAAGTCCAGCGGTTCTAGCCCCTGGCCGGTCTGGTGAACCAGCACCTTACCCCGGTCAACTGCCAGCAGGGCGGGGCTAAGGAGCCAGGGGTAAAGGTCGCTGGGTCTTCTATCTTTGGTGTCTTGCCTGTCTGTCAGGGCCTGCCCCAGGTGAGCGAAAAACCCAGGACGCTCCCGCACGGCGCCGCTGGTTCGCACCCGGTCAGTAGTCAGCGGCAACCGCCCCAGGGGCGAAAACCAGCCCTTCCCGCCCGCGCCGGGTGCAGCATCCGCCTCATCCTGCGAACTAGATACCGACAGATTAGTCATATTTTCAGCATTCATATCGGGTTCGTTCCAACTTCTCTTGTACCCTTAAAAGTGTGACTTCAACACCGCTTCAACTTGCCGCCATCGTATCAGCTGGGGTTCCCGGGCTCTACCCCGTAGCCGCCCTACCCTCAGCCGACGACGCCCTCGACTTCGACTCAGCCATCATCATTGACTCAGCCGACAAGCGCTGGCGCGTCCGCGCCCCCAAGCACCCCGAAGCTAGCGTACGCCTCGAAGCGGAACACGTTATTCTCCAGTCCTTTACGCCGGGGCTCCGCGCCCGCCTGCCCTTCCTCGTACCCACCATCGTGGGCACCGTTCCCCTCGACGGACGGCAGGCCTTCATCTACACCCACAACCCCGGCTCCCACTACGACATTGACGATTTAGCGGACCTCTCCCACCGAACCCGCGAGGGCCAGCCCAATATTGCGGACGACATTGCCCGCCACATCGCCACCATTCACGTTTTCCCCACCACCATCGTTGAGGACGCCGACCTACCGGTCTACACCGGCCAGCAGGTCCGCGAGCGCCGCCTGGCCGAGCTAGATTTGGCTGTCGCTACCGGCAAGGTGCCCTCTGGGCTGCTCACCCGCTGGGAGGAGCAGCTCAACGATTCAGTAATGTGGGACTTCCGCCCCCGCGTCATTCACGGGGACCTCAACGAAGACAACCTGGTGCTTGACCAAAAGAAAATCGTTGAAATCACCGGCTGGTCAGAGGTCTGCGTCGGTGACCCCGCTGCTGACTTCGCCTGGCTGTACGCCTGCGAAGACCCCCTCTTCAGGGAGAGGGTCTTTGCGGCCTACCGTGAAGAGATGCCGCAGGAGCCCGATCGGAACCTTGAGGCTCGAGCTAACCTCTATGCGGAGTTCGGTCTGGCCCAGTGGCTGATTCGCGGGGTAGAGCTAGAAGACCGGGTCATGATTTCTGAGGCTGTTTCTATGCTCGATCATCTCGAAGCTGAGCTGCGGACTGTTGGAGCCCTAGCCGGCTAACTGTGCGGCCCCTTCCAGAGCCTTCTCTAGCTCTGCCCGGGTGGAGAAGTTGGTCACTTCGATGCTTTTGCCGGTTGAAGCGTAGAAGAAATGGGCTTCTACGTTTTCTTCGGGTACTCCCTGTAGACGGGCAAAGCCTAGGCGGTAGAGGGAGAGCTGCACTGACCGTTCTTTGAGCTCTTTCTTAGTGCGTGGCGGCTGCCCCGTCTTCCAGTCCACCAGCTGCCAGATGGTCGAGCCGTCGCCGCCCGTCCGGGTAAAGATGGCGTCGATGCGGCCGCGTACTGTTACTCCGGCAAGCGGTGTTTCCAGCGGGTATTCCAGGGCCCAGGGTTCACGGCTTGCCCATTCGCTGGCAAGGAAGTTCTCTCGCAGAGCCGGAATATTGAGCTCTTCTTCGGTGCTGTCGTCATCGAAATCTTCGTCCATGTCGAGCATGCCGCTGGTGCCGAAGTGGTCTTCAACCCAGCTATGGAAGATGGTGCCCTGGCGGGCCGCTATACCCGGCTTTTGGGGCATGGGGCGTCGCATGTTGTCGATGACGGCCTGCGGGTCTTTGACCAGGTTGACGAGCAAGGAGGCTGACAGATGGCCGGGTAGCTCGAAGGAGCTGTTTTCCGCGGGTGCGGCCAGCAGGCTCAGAAGCAGGTCGGTTTCTTCTTGCCAGTCCTCGATAGCATCTCGTGCCTCTTGGCTCTGCTCCGGGATGGGGTCGGGGAGGGCAGCGAGAGCTTCAGCCAGCGTATCTGCCTCAAGCCCACCGCGTAGCACGTTCTGGGCTGCACGCTCGACTACCTGGCGGGGGCTGAGCCCTGTTAGGTTGCCCTGTTTACTCTCGTTTGGGCTGGGTGCAGGGCCTGCTGCTTCGAGTTCCTGAAGAGAGGTCCAGGTCATCTGGTAGGGCCCGTCGAAGGGGTCGAAGGGCCAGAGGGCGGTGGTAATCGTAGCTGACTGGGGGTTGACGGTGCCTACCTGGTCAGGGTCAAGCTCACTCAGAATTTCAGCTAACTCAACCGGGGCATCGAGTAACTCGGCGACGAAGTCAGACATGAAGCGGGGCTTAGCCGTGGTCCCCTTCCAGCCCGAGGTGGTCAGAACGAGCAGGGACCGGGCACGGGTGTACCCCACGTAGGCTAGACGGCGCTCTTCCAGGGTGCGATGTTCTACCGCCTGCTCCGAGAGCTGGGCCATAAAATCACCGAGATCCTGCAGATGATCAAAGTCTGACCGCCAGCCGGGTAGGTAGGCGGCGTCCCCGCGCAGGGGCCAGGGCAGGGTGTCCCCCTGCTTGGTCCAGCGCTCGTCCTTAGCATCGGGGAAGTCTCCGGCAGCCATTCCCGGAATGTATACCTGGTCCCATTCCAGCCCCTTTGAAGCGTGCACGGTGAGAATTTGCACTGCGTCGTGGCGGGGGGCCTCTGCTGCCATTTCGAGCCCGGCTTCCTGCTGGGCTGCCGCATCAAGCCAGGCTAAGAAGCCGCTAATCCCCGATGCCGAGGCACCGGTGGCGCTCAGGGCAAAGCGAACCCCGGCCTCCCCTTCTTCCAGGGGCTGGCCGTTAGCAGCGGCCAAGAGCAGAGCGTTCACGCGGGGGGCGGTGGAATCGTAGGTAGCGGCCACATCGTAGAAGGCATCGAGGTGCCTGCGAGCCGATGTGGCGTGTGCCCCCGGGCGGGCAGCAAGCTCGATATCGAGCAGGAGAGTGCGCTCAATTTCGCTGATGAGGGTGGTGAGATCATCGGCGGTGAACTGGCGCAGGTAGGTCAGCTCCCTCGATACTGCCTGCAGTCGTTTCAAGCCTTCGGCGCTGATGGACCGGCCGCTGCGGGCTGAGACCCAGCCCTCCTGCGGCAGGTTTTCGAGCGCCTCGATGAGGGAGGCTCCATCGGTGACATCAGGGGCGGCAGCTTGGAGCAGGCGCCGGTAGTCTTCAGCGGACGCGGGTGCCTGCTCGCCAGCGTCCTTTAGGTCCCTCGCGCTGGTGGCGCCGCGTTCAGCGGCTTCGCTCAGGCCCTCAACCTCGTCGAGGATTTCCTGTTCGGCGCGCAGGGCAGCGGCCTGGGCTGTAATGCCGAATCTGATTTCAAGTTCTCGCTGGCGTTTGAGGGCTTCTGCCCACTCGCCAAAGGCTAGCAGGTCAGATAAGCCAAGCCGCCAGCGGGCGCCAGCCAGTATGCGCATGAGCGCATCTGAACGGCCGGGGTCACTCAGCACTCGGAGCACCGACACCAGATCTACGATTTCGGGGGTATCGAGCAAACCGCCCAGACCTACCACCTGGTAGGGGACACCCAGCTCGTCGAAGGCTTCTTGCAGGGGTTCCATCATGGCTCGCTTTTTGCAGAGGACGGCCATGGTCGGCATGTCGGAGAGCGGGCGGCCAACAAAGCTAGAGCGTTGCTCGGCAATCATCTGACCAAGGGCACGGACTTCTTGCAGGTCTGTGAGGTACTCCCCTACCAGCACCCGCCCGGCGGTGGGGTTGGGGCGCGCAACCAGGGGCGGCACCTCGATGGCATGGGTGCGCTGAACCCAGTCGGGGCTTACGCTCAGGGGCTCAGCTACCCGGTTGGCAGCCGCCAAGATAGAAGTGTCGTTTCGCCAGGCCACGGTGAGGTAGCTGGCGGTACGGTCTTCTGCCGGGAAGTAGTCGTAGAAGCTAAAGAGCTGGCCGTCTGAAGCTCCGCGGAAGCCGTAGATAGACTGCTTGGGGTCGCCCACCGCCATCACGGGGTGGGCAGGGGCATCTGCTTTTGCCCCAAACAGATCGGAGAAGAGCTGCATCTGGGCATGGGAGGTATCTTGGAATTCGTCCAGGAGCACCACCCTAAAGAGTTCCCGTTCTGTCTGCGCAGCTTGGGGTACGGTCTTCGCGATGTGGGCAGCCTTGGCGATGAGGTCGCCGTAGTCCATCACCTGCATCTGTTCTTTGATAGACGAATAGCGTTTAACCAGCTCAGCGTAAAAAATACGCAGCTGTAGCCCCTGCACCAGGGCCCGCTGTTCGGTGGTCGCTCCCTTGACCGTGGGCTTGCCCAGGTGCTCTACCTGTTTCAGAGTTTCTGTGCACCAGTCGATAACGGCATCGGGGCTTACCAGGTGTTCAGCGCACTCGGACGAGAGTTTGATGATGGCTTCCACCATGGTTGACTTAGCGACGTCTTTTTCAGGCAGCTTGCCCTCATAGTGCTCCACGATTTGGGCAACCAGCTGCCAGGTTTGAGCGCCACCCAGCATTTGGGCGTCGTCTTCTACGCCGATGCGAAGCCCGTACTGTTGCACCAGCGTATTAGCGTAAGAGTGGTAGGTGGAGATGGTGGGGTCGCTCATGACTCCGTCCGCGCCCTGACCAGGGTTTTCTCGCACGAGCCCCTGGCGGCGGAGCTCTTCAAGGCGGGAGCGCATACGCTCCCGCAGTTCACCGGCAGCCTTGCGGGTGAAGGTCACCCCCAGTACCTGGTCGGCGCGTACAAGCCCGTTTGCAACCAGCCACACTACTCGGTCCACCATGGTGGCGGTCTTGCCTGACCCTGCTCCCGCTACGACCAGGCGGGGTACCAGCGGGGAGCTGATAATGGCAGATTGCTCCGCTGTGGGTAGGGGGCGGCCCAGGACTTTTGCGATTTCTTCGGGGCTGAGAAAGGTTTCTGCTGGCTTCTGTTCAGTCATGATTCTGCCTTACTGGGCGGGGCGGACGGTGATAGCGCGGCCCCGTGAGCAGATGGGGCAAATATCGGGGAGGGCACAGCCAATGCCAAAGGGGCCACCTGCGGTATGCCGAGCCTGCAGGTGCTCCCCTGCAATCAGTTCGGCAGCCCGGTTGATGAGTTCAACAGCCCAGGTACTTTCAGCGGTCAGCGGGGCCTGCTCCTGCTCGGAGTAGCTCTTCGTGGTCCCACCAATTTGTAGAAGCAGGGCACCGCCCGAAAGTTCGTGGAGCCCGTCGAGTACCGGCACCTGGTTCGGTTGCGGCTTCGCTGGCTGCTCGCCCTCTTTCTGGGCTAGGGCATCGTGCTGTAGGGCCTGCTGCATCAGGGCACCTGCACCGGCTTCAAGAGCAACCTGGTAGGCAGCGAGCTGCGGGTGCTGTTCAAGATCTGCCTTACTGGGTTTACTCTTACCGGTCTTCATATCGATGATGATAAAGCGCCCTACCTGGTCTACCTCGATGCGGTCTACACGTCCCGACAGCAGGGCGTCCTTGGCGGGGCCGGGCACCAGCACACTAAAGGAACCCTCGACACCCACCAGGGAGCGTCCTTTGCCCTTGAGGTCTCGCACGTAGTCGGCAAACTTCTCGAGCATGCCCTCGGCCCGCTCCACCATCTTCTGGCTCTCCCAGGTGTCGGGCAGCCCTAGCTGGGGTAGGCGGCGGTGGAGCTCGTCGCGCAGGTCGGTTCCGTTCCCTTCGGGCATATCTTCGCAAATGGCGTGGATGAGAGTGCCCAGCGACCGCGATGCGTCGGTGGCAGCTTCAGCACGGGAGGCAGCCACAAACCAGTCCAGGGGCGAGCGGTGAATCTTTTCAATCTGAGACGGCGATACCGGAACTGGCCCATCCCCTTCAAAGGCCGGGGCCTGTGAGGACAGGGGCAGCAGCCCCCACCAGGAGCGGGGGTGGGCACCCGGTAAGTTCAGCCCGGAGGTCTGCTCAGGGTCGGCGAGCCGCCCCAGTAGGCGGGCAGCGGCATCGGCTTTCGCCGGTGAAATGTGCTGGGCTTCTGACCACTGGCGCAGTTCAGCAACCAGCGAGCGCAGGGTCATGGGGCGCCGAACCTCGGTAAGGGGTCGCTCGCCACCGGGGGCCGGGGCAAAGATATCGAGCAGCTCGCTGGGGGCCTGGTCAGCAGAAGACACAGCGGTGCATACTACCCGGGAGCGGGCTCGGGAGGTTGCTGTGGCGAACATACGGAACTCGTCGAAACGGTTAGAGCGTAAGCGTTCAAGAAGCGAATAGCCGGGAGCTACTCCCCTACCGTTATTGCGTCCGTTTGCGTCCAAGCGCCCGGTAGCTGCGTCCACGAGGTCGAGGGTTCCCAGTAGGGAGCCGCGGACGGTGGTGTTCGGCCAGGTGCTATCTTGCAGGCCCGCGATGTAGACAGTGTCCCATTCACGCCCTGCGGCGAGAGCGGGGGTCATGATTTCTACGGCGTCGCGGTGGTTGGTGCGCTCTGCCAGGGTATCCATGGGTAGGTCTTGGGCATCGATGTAGGCCAAGAACTGTTCGGCGGTGGCTCCCGGCATCTGGTCGGTGTAACGTTCGGCTGCCTCAAACAGGCCTATCATGGCGTCGATGTCTCGCCCGGCTCGGTCGGCTCCTGCACCGCCTGAGAGGGACTGGGCTTTCCAGAGGGGTGCAAGTTCTGAGGCCTCCCAGAGTGCCCAGAGGACGGTTTCGGCGGTAGCGCCGGGCTGGTCGAGGGCTTTATCGCCTGCGGTGAGTACCCGGCCCAGGCGGCGGGCAGCTGCGCTGCTTTCGCCGGTGGGCAGTAATTGGGGGTTGATGAGGGCTTCAACCAGGAGGGCATCGCTGTCGCGAGTGCCCCCGGCTCGCAGTTCTTCGGCGCGGAGACGCTGGCGTAAACGACGCACGTCCATGGTCGAGGCCCCGCCCAAGCGGGAGGTCAGCAGGGAAACCGCAGTATCAGCGCCCAGGCCCCAGGTGTTTACTTGCTGGGTAGTTGAAGGCTCTGTCTCTGTGCCCTGAGAGCTCGTAGCCTGCTCTGCACCCCGTAGGCGCCGGGTGTGCAGGATTAGCCCCAGAGCATCGAGGAAGGGGCGGGCGGCAGGTTCATCGCGCACGGGGGTAATAGAAGCTGCTGTTTGTACGGGAACACCCAGATTGCTAAGTGCTCGTTTCAGTCGGGTGACGTCTGAGCCGTTTCGCACGATAATAGCGCTACGCTGGTAGGCCCTGCCCCGGTAAAGGTGGTCTTCAAGAATCATTTGGGCTAGCAGCTGGTTTTCCTGCTGGGGGGTTGCTACAACCAGGCCCAGCACCTCGGGGTCTGGTTCTGCTGCTTTTGCGGGGTTTAGCAGGGCGCCGTCATCCCCGACCGGTAGGAGGGCCTTTTCGCTGGGCTCCTGAGAAGCGCGGGCAAGGACGCGCCGGTGGGCTGCCCGGGGCACAAGCGGTAGGCGGGAGGCCAGTTCTGCCCAACGCTCGGCGATAACAGGAGCCATGCGCCAGCTCGTGGTGAGCTCTTCTGTAACGAGAGAGGGGAAGATGTCGGGGAGGTTGGCTGCCAACTGGGGGCTGGCTCCGCGGAAGCCCTGCACGACCGTATCGGTGCAGCAGGTCATGACCACTACCGGGCCTGAGGCAAGAAGACCGTCCAGGTCTGCGGATTCGGCTTCGGTGTCAGAGGCCAGCGAGTTACTGGCTGTGGCACGCAGATACTCTGCTGACCTGCCGGTCAGAACAGCCAGCAGCCGGTAGATGGAAGGGGTGAGTTCTTGCACATCATCAATGAGCACCAGGTCAAAGCGGGCGCGTTCTGCACTCAGCACATCAGGGTGGGTTAGCAGGGTCTTGGTGGCCTCGTGGATAAGGGCTGCGGGGTCGAAGGCATGCGGGGCGCGGAGGGAGCGCACCTGGCGGTATTCGGTGTAGAGCTTGGCCAGGGCCCGCCATTCGGGGCGATCGAAGCGCTGCGCTAGGTCTGCAACTGCTGAGGCTGTGAGGTCGTATTCGGCCATGCGGTCGAAGAAGTCTCGCACCTCGTGGCGGAAACCGCGGGTTTCAAGGGCTTCACGGAGGTCATCGGGCCAGATAATGCTGAACCCTTCGCCACTGCGGTGGCCGTCGAGGAGTTCTTTAATCAGGACGTCCTGCTCGGGACCCGAAAGGAGCTTGGGGGTGAAGTCCAGGTGGGGTAGATAACCCTCGATATGGGCTCGTCGCAGCAGGTCAAAGGCGTAAGCCTGCCAGGCGCGTACAGGGGCGGTTGAGACTGTTGCGGTGATGCGGGCTGAGAGCGCTTCTCGGAACCTGGTTGCACTGACGCGTGAGGGGGTAAGCACCAGCAGGCGGGCAGGGTCTTTACCCTGCTCAATGAATCCGGTAGCTACTTCTAGCAGGGCCTGGGTTTTGCCGCTGCCGGGCGCGCCCAGAAGCAAGGTAGCGCCCTGAGTCTCTAGTTGCTCGTGTGTCACCGTGCACTCCCCATCTTTTGTCGTGGTCGAGGTTCTCACTGTATTCCAAGTTCATCATAGGTGGCTGACATTTTAAGAGCCTGGGCGCCACCTGCCCCAAATATTTTTGTGGGGCAGGTTCTGTCGCTACTATCGAAGGTATGACTTCATGGACCAAGCTTCCCCGCGCCACTTTCGACCTTGAGACAACCGGTATCGACCCTAAGACCGCCCGCATCGTCACGGCTTCTTTGGTCTTGGTTTCTCCGGACGGCGAGGTTTTACGCGCCGGGGAATGGCTGGCTGACCCCGGGGTTGAGATTCCTGAGCAGGCCTCCGCTATTCACGGTATCACCACCGAGTACGCCCGCGAGCACGGCAAGCCTGCCCAGCAGGTGGCCTACGAGGTGGCTATGGCTCTAGGCGGTCTCTTTGCCGATGGCGTTCCCGTCATCGCCTTTAACGCTGCCTACGATTTCTCGGTGCTGCATTTTGAGCTGGCCCGCTACGGGTACCCGCCGCTGACCTGCTATCCCGTGCTTGATCCCCTGGTCATCAATAAGCATGTGCACAAGTTTAAGAAGGGCAAGCGTACCCTGGAAGTGCTGGCGAATGAGTACAGCGTGGAGCTGGAAAACGCCCACACCTCGAAGGACGACGCCCTAGCAGCTGAGCGCCTACTGACGGCTATGAGCTTTGAATACGAAGAGATCGAACAGCCTGCTACAGCCCTGCATGAGCAGCAGATTACCTGGGCAGCTGAGCAGGCAGCCGAGCTGCAGGACTACTTCAACCGCATTGGCAAGCAGGCGGATGTCAGCGGCGCCTGGCCGGTGCGCACCGACTAAGGTTCAGGTAGCGTGAACGCTCCGTCAGGATGCCGGTAGGCAGGTAGGTGCCTTGAGCACCGTCCCCTTGCCCACCGACGTCCTTTTCTGCTCTCCCTCTACTAGATTTAAAGAAGCAGATACCCCACAACCGCAAGGACGACCGTGAACGAGCCCGCACCCACCAACAGCATCTACCTCGGCTCCACCCGCAACCAGCACAAAGAACTGGTAGCCCAGTCAGCGGTCGTCCTCAAGCTAGGCCTGCTCCTCATGAAATCTGGAGCCAGCGCCTACCGCGTCAAAACCTCCATGTCCCGCCTGGCCAAAGCCGTAGGGCTTGAAGAACACCACGCCCAGGTACACTTCACCGAACTCTCCACCACCGCCTACTCCGGAGGCAACTTCCGCACCGAAATTGCAGAAACCCGCGTCAAGGGAATCTCCGCCTACAAAATCGACCTGCTCAGCGACTTCGTCTCATCCCTGCCCGAGCGCATCGACCCAGCTCTAGCCGACGCAACGCTCACCCGCATTGAGAAAGAAAAGCCCCTCTACGCCCCCTGGCTCCTAGCTCTCGCTGCCGCCCTAGCCTGTGCGGCCTTCGCCTTCCTCAACCGGGGCGGAGTCATTGAATGCTCAGTCGTTCTCGTCGCAGCCTTCGCCGGCCAGCTCCTACGCTCCACCCTCGCCCACCGGGGTCTCAACCATATGGCAGTCTGGATGCTCTGCGGCCTGCTCTCAGCCGGTATCTACGTGGGGGTCATGTCGGCGCTTATCGCCCCCGGCCTCATCGCGGATAACCACCTGGTGGGCTTTATATCCTCAATTCTCTACCTGGTACCGGGCTTCCCCCTGGTCACCGGCATGCTAGAAATAGCCCGCATGGACTTCTCCTCCGGCATTTCCCGTCTCACCTATGTTGCCCTGCTCCTGGGTAGTGCGTCCTTCTCGGTCTGGCTCATCTCCCTGGTATTTAGCCTGCCGCTAGAGCAGGCCCCAGCCCCGCACCTGGGCTTCTGGCTGCTCCTAATTCTTCAGATGCTGGCCTCCTTCACCGCTGCCTTCGGCTTCGCCATGCTCTTCTCAGCTACTCCCCTCTCCTGCGCCTGGGCAGGGGCAATCGCCGCAATCGTAAACCCAGGACGTATCTGGCTGGTAGAAGCCGGGTGGGCGCCCCACCTTGCCATTGCTCTGGCCGTTTTTACCGCCGGGGTACTCTCAGAAATCGTCGCTCCCCTCCACGCCCGCAGGGTTTCCCGTATCTCCCTGGCGGTGCCAGCTACCGTCACCATGGTTCCCGGTGTCATGTTTTACATGTCCATGGCCCACTTCTCTAACGGCGATGTCAATGAGGCCCTGGCCAGCTTCGTGCAGGTCCTGCTCATCTTCGCTGCTCTAGGAATGGGTCTGGCCCTATCCCGTCTGCTCATGGACAAGAACTGGCTCTACGACCGCGATACCCAAAACCTGGCGTCCCTGCCGCAGGGGCACATGAGATAGCCGTTAGAGCTCCTGAGTTCCCACATGAACACAAGCGCGGTGCACTGGCCGGTAGCCAACTGGCTAGGTCTGGCATGAATCGCTTGCGAGCCAGCGAGAAGGTTAGTTGGCGAAAGTCAGTGCAGCGCGCTTGTGCATAGGGTTTTATTCTAGGCTGTCGCCTCTGCCGCTGCTCGCGCGGCGTCGGGCAGGGCCGCGATGATTCGGTCCATGGCGGCGTCATCGTGGGCTGCTGAAAGGAACCATGCCTCGAAGGCGCTGGGCGGCAGGTAGATGCCGGAGTTCAGCATGGAGTGGAAGAAGGCATTGTAGCGGTATGTTTCTGATGCCTTGATGTCTTCGTAGTTGTGCACGCCCTTGTCAGCAGTGCCAAAGGCAACGGAGAAGAGGTTGCCTGCGGTCTGGATAGAGTGGTTGACCCCGGCGGCGTTGAAGGCTTCAACCAGGGCTGCCTGCAGCTGGGCTGAGCGGGCGTCAATGGTTTCGTAGACGGTGGCGTCAGCGGCTTTGAGGGTGGCCAGACCGGCGGCCATGGCGATGGGGTTACCGGAGAGGGTACCTGCCTGGTAGACGGGGCCCAGCGGAGCCAGGTATTCCATGATCTCTCGTTTGCCGCCCAGGGCGGCCATGGGCATGCCGCCTCCGATTACCTTGCCGAAGGTGAAGATATCGGGGGCCCAGTTACCTTCTGCGGGGGCGGAGTAGCCCCAGTAACCTGCGGACGAGACGCGGAAGCCGGTCAGCACCTCGTCGAAAATCATGAGGGCACCCTGTTCACGGGTAATCTCGCGCAGGAAGGCATTGAAGCCCTCAGCAGGGGTCACAACGCCCATGTTGCAGGGAGCTGCTTCGGTGATGATGGCGGCAATTTCGCCGGGGTTGGCGGCAAAAGCTGCGCGGACGGCGTCCTCGTCGTTATAGGGAAGAACGATAGTTTCGGCGGCGGTAGCGGCGGTGACACCTGCCGAGCCGGGCAGGGCGAGTGTGGCGACGCCGGAGCCGGCTTCTGAGAGTAGGGCGTCGACGTGGCCGTGGTAGCAACCGGCGAACTTAATGATCTTGTCGCGGCCGGTGTAGCCGCGGGCCAGGCGGATGGCGGTCATGGTTGCTTCGGTGCCGGTTGAGACCATGCGGATCTGGTCGATGGTTCCAGGGGCTACGGCGTTGATGCGGTCAACCACGAGTTCAGCCAGTTCGGTTTCGGCGGCGGTTGAGGCGCCGAAGGAGAGGCCATGTTCAACCGCTGCGTGCACGGCTTCGATGACGCCGGTGTGCTTGTGTCCGAGCAGGGCCGGGCCCCAGGAGCAGACCAGGTCGACGTAGTTGTGGCCGTCCGCGTCGGTCAGGTAGGGGCCGGAGGCTTCCACCATGAAGGCGGGGGTGCCACCAACGGAGTTGAAGGCGCGCACGGGTGAGTTGACGCCGCCGGGAATGACGCGGGCGGAGCGGGCAAAGAGGTCTTCTGAGACGGTCAAGGGGTTACCTTTCGTTGAGCCAGGTGGCGGCTTCGGTGGCGTAGTAGGTCAGGATGATGGAGGCGCCTGCCCGACGGATGCCCATGAGGGCTTCGAGGGCTACGGCCTTGCGGTCAATCCAGCCGGCGGCGGCAGCGGCTTCAATCATGGCGTATTCACCGGAGACATGGTAGGCAGCCACGGGGACGGGCGAGAAGTCAGCAACCTCGCGCACGATGTCCAGGTAGGCGGTAGCGGGTTTGACCATGACCATGTCGGCGCCCTGCTCGATATCGAGCTGGACTTCGTAGAGGGATTCCCGGCGGTTGGCGGGGTCCTGCTGGTAGGTTTTGCGGTCGCCGGTGAAGGTGGAGCCCACCGCATCGCGGAAGGGGCCGAAGAAGGCCGAAGCGTATTTGGCGGAGTAGGCCAAGATAGAAACGTCGGTGAAGCCGGCTTCGTCGAGGGCGGTGCGCATGGCGGCGATTTGGCCGTCCATCATGCCGGAGGGGCTGACGGTGTGGGCACCGGCGCGCGCCTGGGAAACCGCCATCTTGCAGTAGGACTCCACGGCGGCGTCATTATCAACGACGGTGTTACCGAAGGCGTCTTCGACCAGCGGGCCGCAGTGTCCGTGGTCGGTGAATTCGTCGAGGCAGGTATCTGCCATGACGACCACAGAGTCGCCGAAGTGCTGGCGCACAGCACGGATAGCCCGGTTGAGAATACCATCCTCAGCCCAGGCTGCTGAACCGGCTGCGTCCTTATCTTCATCGCGCGGCACACCGAAGAGGTCGATGCAGCGCACGCCGGCGTCCACGGCTTTTTGTACTTCGCCGATGACGGTCTCCAGGGTGTGCTGGTACTGGCCTGGCATGGATTCGATGGCAACGGGCTCCTCAATTCCGTCGCGCACGAAGAGCACCTGCACCAGTTTAGCCGGGGTCAGGGCGGTTTCGGCGGTCAGGGCCCGCATGGGGCCGGTGGTGCGCAGGCGGCGGGGACGCACCGGGAGGGCTGAGGGTTCAAACATGGTCTTCCTTGACGGGTAGGTGTCTTTTTAGCTTAGAGGGCGAGGGCGGCTGCTGCCAGGTCTGCGGCGGCGGGGCTTGCCGCCACAGTGATGGTGGCAGGACGCTGCTGCTCGGGTAGGTTGCGGGCGGCAGCTTCGGTGCTGGCCCCGATGGCAACGGTGGGGGGCAGGGCGCTGCCGGCGGCGTCCGCTAGGGTCTGCAACAGCAGGGGCGAGGTCGCAATCAGGACGTCGGTGGTAGCGAGCGCGGTGACGGCCTCGCCCAGGGTGAGCGCGGAACCTGACGGAGCATCGGTCTCAGCGGGGTTCTGCCCGGTAAGGGGGTTCGCTGCTGGGTAGGGCAGCATGTCGTAGACCGGCAGGGTGGCGACGGTGTGGCCGTAGTCGGTGAGCCCTTCTTCGAGGGTCGGTGAAGCTGTGGTTCCCTGGACGGCCAAGATAGTTTCGTCCATGGGGTTATCCCA
Source organism: Rothia nasimurium (assembly GCF_004569295.1). GTDB lineage: Bacteria > Actinomycetota > Actinomycetes > Actinomycetales > Micrococcaceae > Rothia > Rothia nasimurium_B. The sequence continues at coordinate 1,673 of NZ_SPQC01000009.1, read as the reverse complement.
TTCTTCGTCAATGAGCCATTCGTCGACCATTCCGGCTGCTGACTGGGTTTCGGGCACGAAGTCGACCAGCAGGCCCCGCTCAACCAGGGCTGCCTCGGCAACCCGACCGACGGCTGCAATCTGGGCAGCACCTAACAGTTCGACCAGGCTTTGGCCCAGCCTCTGTGCCAGGGCGTCTAGGCCCAGTACCCCGTTGACCGAGGTGAAGGTAACCCAGGAGAACTCCCCGCGAATCAGGGCGAAGGCAACCTCTTCCCAGTCTTCTGGTTCGGTGCCCACGGGGTCAAGAATGGGGGCGTAGAGCAGCTGAGCTTCGGCGTCCTGCTCCAGAAGAGCGCTGGTCAGCGCGGCGGCCTTAGCCGGGGTGCGGGTGATGAGATAGGTAGTCATGGCTCCTAAGCACCGCCTTCAAGACCAGCGAGAGCGGCAGCGCCCATACCCAGCAGGTCATCGGCAGCCTGGGTGCCGAGGAAGGCGGCGGCTTCTGCCGACAGGGTTTCTGTCTGCACGGTGTGCCGCAGCAGCTCGGTGCCGTCGGGGTTAGCCACAGCGATGTTAAGGACGAGCTGGCCAGCGTTCACCAGGGCGTAAGCCCCAATGGGGGCGGCGCAACCCGCTTCAAGGCGGCGGAGCAGGGCACGCTCAGCGGTCACAGCCAGCTGGGTCTCGGTGTGGTTGACAGCGGCTACAGCCTGCCCCAGCTCTGTTTGCTCGCCGGTATCCTCGGTACGAATTTCGATAGCGAGGGCCCCCTGGCCGGGAGCGGGCACAACCCTGTCAACTCCCAGGTACTCGGTGATGGTCTCAGCAAGGCCCAGGCGGTGCAGACCGGCAGCAGCCAGCACAACCGCATCGCAATCACCGGTGATAGCGCCGAGCTTCTTCTCACCGTGCAGGCCGTGGGCGCCCACCCCGTAGTGCTCATTACCAGCCACACGGGCCAGGCGGGTACCCACATTACCGCGGATATCAACGATGGTGAGGTCAGGACGGATAGCCAGCAGCTGGGCGGCTCGACGCGGCGACCCCGTGCCCACCCGGGCACCAGCAGGCAGGGTGTCGAGGGTCAGACCGTCACGGGCGCACAGGGCGTCGCGGGGGTCCTCCCGCTCCGGGGTGGCAGCGACGGTCAGCCCCGGGCAGAGCGCGCTGGGCAGGTCTTTCAGGGAATGGACGGCCACATCCACTCCCCCATCGAGCAGGCGGGCGCGCAGGGTCGCAGCAAAAACACCAGTACCACCCAGCTGAGACAGGGGGCCGGTGAGCACGTCGCCCTCAGTTTTGACGGTGACGGTCTCTAGCTCAATGCCGGTCACCTCCCGCATACGCTGAACAGCCCAGCCGGTCTGAGTGGTCGCAAGAGCCGACCCGCGCGTACCTACGGTAAATGTTCGAGCTGCCAATGAGCGTCCTTTCGTGCAATCTTTATCTGAGATGTTTAAGCCGCCGTCCCCTGCCGCCTACCAGTCCAGCGTACTAGCCCTTGTAGTCAGCAATCACCGGCTTGTCGGAGCCGGGGCGCTGGGACTTGCAGCAGTCGGGGTTGCAGGCGTCGAACCAGCCGTTTCCGCCGCAGACGGACTGGCGGGCTGCTTGTACGCCGTCGGCGTCCTGGGCGGGGGCGGTGGAGGCGACGCGTTCGGCGATCAGCTGGCGCAGGCCCTCAACGTAGG
>NZ_SPQC01000099.1 GCF_004569295.1 Rothia nasimurium | reverse complement strand
ATCAAAAATAATATTTATTTAACGTTTAACACCAAAATTCCACCAATTTGCATAGAACCGAACCTTACTAGCTCCACCGCAAACACCTGGGAGTTTTTTAAAAAATCCACCCCCCCCCCCCCAAAAAAACATCAGCCAGGTTCTCAATATCCCTACCAGAGAACAGTCAAACTTATAAATTAAACATTACCGCGAAATACCCTGACACGGCACCCATTACAAGACTCATTGAGGTGGAATTACTAAGCGACAAGTTAAACAAATACTCAGATATACACAAATCAATTCAGCACCCCACCCTTTAGAAAAACAGAAGAACAGAATTAGAAACTACACCCCATAATCTAATAGCATATTTCCTTTCAATTTACCACCCATAAAATCAGCACATCAACACGCCAAACATCTCACGCATTATTTTCATGTACTAAATAACGATTATGCTCGCGACACAAAATTCTTTACACCTAAGGGACTGGACACAGAGAGCAGCTTAAGTTCTGGGTAAATTTTTATCATTGGCAAAGCAGCTATACACCTACTGATTTAAAAAGCATACATTTACTTAAAATAATCGGGCACTCACACATGCTTTCATCCCAGAATAATAATTAGTAAGCAGCATAGAAACTCTAACTATTTTATTTGAAATCTATTGAATACTAATTTCATTTTCTATGCCATGCAGCTTCAACGTATGAGCTTGCGCCATAAGGGTCTAGTTTTCCTTTGGTGCTAATCTGACCGCCAGCTCCACACAATCCGAGGCATCCCCTCACAGCAAGCCTCCATCTAACTTTCATGCCCCAATAGGAATATACACCTTGCTGTCACCCAACTGTCTCGCATGAGACAGTTACCTCCTACCCGAAAGTTCCATACATATGGAAGTGGAAGCACCACCTGCAAAAGGGGGACTTCCGCTTTTCCCGCACCCTGTTTCCACTTCCACTTTTGCCGCTTCCGCTTTTCCCCATCCACCTTCCACTTCCACATTCCCGCCCAAAAGTGGAAGTACCCCATCTCCCTACTTCCACTTTTGCAACTTCCACTTCCGCCTTCTCTCAGGCGCAAGA
>NZ_SPQC01000098.1 GCF_004569295.1 Rothia nasimurium | reverse complement strand
CCCCAAGCCCCCCCCCACCACCGAGAGAAGCATGAGGAAGACAGCGGTGAGCACAGCCAAAAATGAGCAGGTAGTAGGCGGCCTCTACGCCTTTTTCTGCTACCTGATCTGGGGGCTCTTCCCCCTCTACTTCATGCTGACAGCACCAGCCACTCCCCTAGAGATCGTGGCGGGCCGGGTACTCTTTTCGCTGGTCTTCTGTTTAGCCCTGCTGCCGCTCACCCGGCAGGTCAAAAACCTGGTGGCGGTGCTAGGCAACCTGCGCCAGGTCAGCCTTCTACTGGTCGCTAGCCTACTCATCTTCGGCAACTGGCTGCTCTACGTCATTGCCACCACCAGTAATAACGTCATGGAAGCCTCCCTGGGCTACTACATCAACCCCATTGTCTCGGTCGCTCTAGGCGTAGTCTTCCTGGGTGAGCGCCTGCGCCCCCTCCAGTGGGCCGGTATCGGTGTTGCTGCGCTCGCGGTGCTGGTAATGGTGGTCTTTTACGGCTCAGTGCCCTGGCTGGGTCTGGGGCTGGCCTTCACTTTCGGTTTCTACGGGCTGGTCAAGAAAGGAATCGGGGCAGTGCCAGCCCTGGTATCTCTGACCATAGAGACCCTGCTCCTGACCCCGCTGGCAGCTGTACTGATGTGGTACTTTGCTCGCAGCGGTCAGCTTACCCTGCTGGCAGAAGGACCAGCCCATTTCTGGATTCTGGTAGCCAGCGGCGTACTCACGGCGGTGCCCCTGCTTCTCTTTGCGGGAGCCGCTGCCCGCGTTCCTCTCTCTGTGCTGGGCATGGTGCAGTACGTTGGCCCCACCCTTCAGTTCCTCGTTGCCCTGTTCGTGACCCAGGAACACCTCTCAGCAGGCCGCTGGGCAGGCTTTGTGCTGGTGTGGGTAGCTGCGGCCTTCTTCATCGCCGACTCCCTGCTCACCCAGCGCAGGGCACGAACCCACAAGCCGTCCGCCGAGGTGCCCTCCCCCGATACCAACACCGGTATGCTGCCCCAAATCAAGAACGACTAGGCAAGATCAAAGTCGGCTGAGACAGCCCTACAGAAAAACAAGCACAAAAAAGCAGCCCAGGCCCGCATTCTGAACTAGCCCCCGAAAGTTGGACTGGTTTAATCCTAGACCGTCAGGGCTGCCAAAGCCTGGCTCCGATACCCCATCGGAGCCAGGCCCTTTAATCGCTCCTGAAGCCTACCGTTGTTATACCAATAGATATAGTCATCAACCGCCTGAC
>NZ_SPQC01000097.1 GCF_004569295.1 Rothia nasimurium | reverse complement strand
TGATATGTACTGGCTTTAGTTCCGACAATTATAAGACCACTAAAGCACCATCAACCACCTCCTGCGGAGTCCGATAACCAAGACCCTGATGCAACCGACCAGCATTCCACCAAGCAACCCAAGACGCAGTCTCAACCTCCAACTGACCAACTGAAGCAAAAAGGCGATTCCTCACCAGCTCAGCCTTATAAGCACCATTCACACTCTCAGCCAGAGCATTATCATACGAATCACCAGTAGAACCGACTGATAACTGCACTCCTAGTTCTTTCAAACCAGCAGTGTAATCCTGCGCAATATACTGCGAACCACGGTCAGAATGATGCACAATCTGCGTTAGATCAGAGCCACCCTTCTTCGCTTCAAAAAGCGCTTGCTTCAACGCCGTCAAAGGCATCCCCAGAGTATGCATGGTCGAAGAAACACCCCAACCCACAACCTTCCGGGAAAACACATCAGTAATGAAGGCCGTATAGCAGAAACCTGAATAGGTTCTGACATAGGTAAAATCTGCAACCCAAAGGCGGTTAGGCGCATCAGCGCTAAAGTTACGCTGAACCAAATCAGGACGGTCATCAATCACTGTGGCCGCTCTGGTGGTCATAGGTTTACGACCCCGATGAGCACCAGCAACACCGGCTATTTTCATGAGTCGGTAGGTCTGATCCCGACCAATATCCCAGCCGGCACGCCTCATGGCGTGCCACATCTTGCGCACACCATATACGCCATAATTCTCTTCATGGATTTTCACCAGTTCAGGAATCAGAAGTTGGTCCTTCAAAGTACGTGCTGCAGGAACACGAGCCTTAGCGGCGCGGTAGCCGCGTGAGGTGATGAAACCACCAGCGAGGTTTTCTTGTAGTGCGGTGCAGATGTTCTCAACCCCGAAACGATTCCTATACCTATCGATATAGCGAATCATGATCGGGCTGGACGGTCGAGTTCTGCCGCGAAAAAAGCTGATGCTGTTCGTAGAATCTCGTTGGTTCGCTTGAGCTCGGCGTTTTCTTTGCGCAGGCGTCGGTTTTCGGCTGCCATATCAGTGGTGGTGCCGGGGGTGTTACCAGCATCGATTTCGGCTTGTTTGTGCCATTTTCGTAAGGTTTCAGGGCCGATGCCGAGGCGTTCTCCGATGTTTCGGCAGGCGGTGTAGATGCCTGTGTCGGGGTTGTTTTCGAGGTGGTCGGCCAGTAGGCGTAGGGCTCTTGTTTTGAGTTCTTGGGGGTATTTGGTGGGCATGGGTGAAGTTCCTTTGCTCTTTTTTGTTTGTTTCCAATGTACGGGGTCGGAACTAAACCCAGTACATATCA
>NZ_SPQC01000096.1 GCF_004569295.1 Rothia nasimurium | reverse complement strand
CGTTGGTGTTGGGTGAGTGAGCTTCGTGCTCGCATAGGAGATGCTCCCCATTAGTTGGTGACTGTTTTTTAGTAGTCCAACTTATGGGGAGCAGTTCATGGGTGGGTGGGGGCTTTTGTGTTGAAAGGAAAGCTGTGGTGCTTGGGCGTTTTTGGGTATGCCAATTGCACGTTTTTTAGTTTACCTGTGGATAACTTTGGTGTGCAACTTGGTTTCGTTACTGTGGTTTGTTCTGGTTTATCGGTGGGATATTTGTTTATTTTTTTTGTTCCTTTGGTGCCGGTGGTGAGTAGGTGGGCGAACCATTCCCAGTCGGCCATGGGCCATACGGGGGTGTTCTCGAGGAAGTTGGAACAGTACCCCTCAGGTGGGGTGCAGGTGCCGGATTCGCAGGCGATGTAGGGCTCATTGTGGGTGGTGAGTTCTAGGACGCGTACGCGCAGGCTCTGTTCTGTGCCGCAGATGGGGCAGGGGGCGTTGAGGGTTTGCCCGCCGAGGGTGCCGTCCAGACGGTGGCGGACCTTGGCAGCGGTGATGGTAGCCCAGTTCTGGACGTCATCCACCCATTGCCCGGCTTTGCGGCGGCTGAGGTAGAGCAGCTCATCGAGTTGGGCGATGGGGGCGGGCATACGGCCGATGGGTAGGACGCCGGCTTCTTCGAGCCAGCCTCGGGTGTCGGTTTGGATATCCAGTAGCAGGTCGAGGCTGTCGATGTGCAGTGGGGCTGGGGTTTTGCCGGGTCCTTCGGGGATGAGGGTGAGCCAGGGGTCAAGGGCGGCCATGGGTCTGCGGGTGCCGGGGGTTAGGGAGCCCTTGAGGGCGCCCCAGTGGGCGTGGAGGTACCCGAGTGAGGCGTTATGCAGGATAGGGGCTGTACGGGGCATGTGGGGGCTCCTGGTGGGTGATGATGGTCAGTTCTATGCGGGGGTTGGTTTTGTCGAATCCGCCGTGGTGCATGTGCGGGCCGTCAACGTGCCGGTAGTCATCGTCTTCCACGAGCCCGTAGTCGGTCAGCCCGTCGATGATGGCTTTGATGGTGGGGTAGAGGTTGGTGGGGTCGTAGCGGCCTGCCCTGGGCTTGTAGATGGTGGCGTGGATGGTGACGAAGGGGACGAGCACGGGCAGGGCGGCTGCTTGTGCTGCAGTTCGTCCGGCGGGGCGCCAGATGCTGGTTTTGGTGGAGCGGTCTGCCCAGTGTTTGCGGGAGTTGGCGTTGAGCAGGTGTTTGGGGTTTGTAATGGGGATGGTCAGAGTGTGGACGCTGGCAGGTGGCTGGGCGGGCTGGTGCATGGGGTTGGGCTCCTTGGGTGGGGTGTATGGGGT
>NZ_SPQC01000095.1 GCF_004569295.1 Rothia nasimurium | reverse complement strand
TCTGGGCGGGGGTGATGATGTTGCCAATGGACTTGGACATCTTCTCGCCCTCGTAGTTGACCAGGCCGTTGTGCATCCAAAAGTTGGCGAAGCCGTAGCCTGCTGCCTGGGACTGGGCCATCTCGTTTTCGTGGTGGGGGAAGCGCAAATCGAGGCCGCCACCGTGAATATCGAAGGTCTCGCCCAGGTACTTGCCGGCCATGGCCGAGCATTCCAGGTGCCAGCCGGGGCGGCCTTTACCCCAGGGGGAATCCCAGGAGGCGGTGACGGGCTCGCCCTCCTTGTATGCCTTCCACAGGGCAAAGTCGCGGGGGTCGCGCTTGCCGCGGGGGTCGGCGTCCGGAGCGTCCTGCATGTCGTCAATCTTCTGGCGGGTCAGAGCACCGTAGTTCTCCCAGGAGCGCACGTCGAAGTAGACATCCCCGCAGCCGTCGGTCGCCGGGTAGGCGTGACCGCGGTCGATGAGGCGCTGGATGAGGGCGAACATCTCTGGGATGTGCCCGGTTGCGCGCGGCTCGTAGGTGGGCGGTGCGATGTTGAGGGAGGCGTAAGCGGCCCCGAAGACCCGCTCAAAGCGGTAGGCCAGGGCCCACCATTCCTCGACCGGGTGCTCCCCGGTGAAATCAGGCTCGAAAGAAGCAGCCGAGTTCACCAGAATCTTGTCGTCGATGTCGGTGACGTTACGAACCGTGGTGACCTTGTAACCGCGGTAGGTCAGCCAGCGGGAGAGCTGGTCAAAGACCAGGCCCGAGCGCACGTGCCCGATGTGGGGAGCCCCCTGCACGGTGGCACCACAGTAGTAGATACGGGCCTCGCCGGGGTGAACCGGGGTGAAGTCACGGACGCTTGCTGTTGCTGAATCATAAAAACGTAGAGTCACGCCTAACAGTTTACCGTGCGCTGTAGAACCGGTGCGAGGACGCTGGCTGCGTGGTTAATGAGCAGGGAGAAATGGCCATCGCGCGGTAGTTCGTGAATCTGGGCTCCCAGGCGGAGCCCCAGGTTGCGGGCCCGGGCGGGTTTGACGGCCATGTCGCGGCCGGCGACCCAGAGGTGCACCGGGGTTTTGACGGTGGTTTCTGAGAAGCCCCAGTCGTCCTGAATCGCGTATTCGTCTTGCACGCCGCCCTCGATGGAGAACTGCAGGGCGTAGTCGTGGGAGATGGCCATGCGGTAGGCGGCGGTGTGGCCCTGCACGTCGCGCCTCAGGGCGGAGGCCAGGGTCGAGGCGGACGCCAGGGGGCAACTCAGGGCGCGGGAGGTGAGGTCGATAAGCGGTTTGGGGAACCAGGAGAGGGTGAGGTGGGAGAAGTGAACGCGCAGCGGGGTGAGGTTAAGGCCCAGGTGGGACTCCCAGAGGGGG
>NZ_SPQC01000094.1 GCF_004569295.1 Rothia nasimurium | reverse complement strand
TTGCCCCTCGCGTTGTTGTTGCAACTGGCTCTGAAGCTCCTCATTGCCTGGGTCAGCTGCCGCCTTTTGCTCCAAGGTCGCATCAAACTGTGGGGCCGTAGAGGCTTGTAATCTGGGAGGCCACCACCGTGCCGTTCTCATCAGCTGTAAAAACCAGGTCGCACTCAGACAGTTCATGCAGCTGCCCCCAGGCCGTTAGCTCACCGCCGTCCTCGCTGATAGCTCCCGGTTCAAAATCAACATGGCCCACAAGTAAAGAAACACCCTGCGTAGATCCAATTTCCTCTGAATGGCTATAGATAATGCCGTCATCGGTGGTAGCAGATGTAGGTAGCGTGGTACTGGGGGTAAAGGACGCTCCGGTGCTGATAGATGGCGCCCACCAGCTCATCGGGGGTAGCTGCGGTATCGGGCCTATCTCAGCAGGCGGCTGGCACATCACGTCCATAAAGCTCTGCTGCGGCGCTGGCGCTGAGTGGACAGTCTCGGACGGTGCAGGGGGCGCTGTCTGGCCCCCAGATGTGGAGGCCATAAAAAGCGCTGCCGCCCCTAGAGCAGAAAGAGCAGACCCAGCTGTAAGTAATCTGGTCATGGTCTTGGCCATTGGGTTCTCCTTGATAGAACTGTGGGGCCCGCATCAGGTGCAGGCCCCACAGGGGTTCATGAGCTACGAGCTCAACGTGCTTTTAGGCAGACTTCTTAGCGCGACGGTACTGGAAGATAGCACCAGCCCCCAGCGCGAGAGCTAGCACGCTGGTGAACCAGCCCGCAACAGCCTTGGTGTTGCTGGTGCTCTCAGCAGGCGGCTGAGCGTGCTGCGCTGCGGTGATTGAGGCTGCGCCACCTGCCTTAAAGGTGGTCGCCGGGACGGTGCGCTCGGTGATGGTCTGCTTGCCGGTTGACGCATCAGTGACGGTCTGGCGCACGGTGGTCTGCCCGGCTGCCGGATTGGTGACATACTCGGTTGTTACCTGGTGACCCTCTGCGGTACTCTGCTGGGTAACGATGGTGGATGCGCCGGTGGTCTCATCGGTGCTCTGCTCGGTAACAGCTCCGGTCAGCACGATGTTCTGCTCTTCATCAATCTGCGGCGGTGCTACTACCTCAGCTACCGGCGCAGGGGTCTGCTCATTGGTGGCCGGGGTGGTCGGTTCTGCTACAGGGGTATCGGTCGCCACCGGTGATGCAGTCTCACTGGGTTCGGGGCTCGGTGCCGGGACGTCCGGGTTTACGGTCTCAACCGGCACAGGGGTCGGTGAGGGAGCCGGTGACTCAGTCTCGATGGGCTCAACAGGTAGTGAGGGGCCAGCAGGTTCAGCCGGGTTGGTGGGGTCTGCTGGGGCTACAGGTTCAGCCGAATCTGAGGG
>NZ_SPQC01000093.1 GCF_004569295.1 Rothia nasimurium | reverse complement strand
GTCAGGCGGTTGATGACTATATCTATTGGTATAACAACGGTAGGCTTCAGGAGCGATTAAAGGGCCTGGCTCCGATGGGGTATCGGAGCCAGGCTTTGGCAGCCCTGACGGTCTAGGATTAAACCAGTCCAACTTTCGGGGGCTAGTTCAGTGGGCCGGGTCACAGTTTCGTCATGAAACCGTGACCCAGCCGCTATCGTGTCGCATTTTATTTCGGTGGGTTCTGCCCGCACAGGTTACTCGCCGGTAACCCAGGGTGACCAGTATTAACAGGTGATTCCCAGGCCCTTCTGGGTCTCTGTAGAGACATGCCATAGGGCAGAAAAATCAATTTTTTATAACGATTTGGTATACATCGTTACCAAATCGTTATAGGCTGTTCAGAGTCCAATCAGCTTCCGAGGGAAGCATGGGAGCCCACAAACCCCACGTACGGGCCACCCAGCAGTAGCAGCAACCCGGCTGCGAAATCTCAAGAAGAGACGAAAGGTACAACATTGCGTCGTTCACTCTCAGTAGGTGCGGTAGGCGTCATCTTGTCCGGTGCTGTTCTCGCAGCAGCAAACGCAGCCGTCAACGAAGCCCCGCAGACCACCGTAGACAACGGTGCAGCTGTTTCAGCCCCCCTGCTCAAGGCATTCGCCGTTGCAGGTGAAGGCAAGGTTGTAAACTGGGGCGTTCCCGCTTACATCGTAGCTCCCGAAAAGCCCGTCGAGGCAACCCCCGTCATCGAAGAAGCTCCCGTTGAGGAAGCCCCCGTCGTTGAAGAGGCAGCCGTAGAAGAAGCTCTGGTTGAAGCTCCTGCCGAAGAAGCCACCGTTGCTGTTCAGTCCGAGACCGTTGAGGTTGTAGAGGCAACTCCCGCCCCTGTTGAAACCGTAGCTCCTGCAGCAACCCAGGCACCCGCTCCTGCGCCCGCAGCTACCACTGCCGCTCCCGCAGCAGCCCCCACTCTTTCCACTGCCACCAACCAGGCTAAGCGCGACGCTGTTGTAGCAGCCGCCCTGGCCGCCGCAGCCGTCAACGCTCAGACCGACTGCACCATGCTGGCAACCAACTCCCTGCGCGCCGCTGGCATCAACTTCCACGGCTGGCCCATGAACTACATGGCTCTGGGTAGCGTAACCTCCAACCCCCAGCCCGGCGACCTGGTTCTCTATCAGTCCAACGGTTTCGGCCAGCAGCACATCGCTGTTTACATTGGCAATGGCCAGGCTGTACACGGCGGCTGGAACGGCATGGGCACCTCCATCTTCTCGGTGAACCTGCCCACCGCGTCCGCACCGATCTTCGTATCACCCGCTGGCTACAACAGCTAAGCAGACCGCCTCAGGCGTCTTTTCTTGAGAAAGGCCCCGCTCCCTCACTGAACTAGCCCCCGAAAGTTGGACTGGTTTAATCCTAGACCGTCAGGGCTGCCAAAGCCTGGCTCCGATACCCCATCGGAGCCAGGCCCTTTAATCGCTCCTGAAGCCTACCGTTGTTATACCAATAGATATAGTCATCAACCGCCTGAC
>NZ_SPQC01000092.1 GCF_004569295.1 Rothia nasimurium | reverse complement strand
ATGGAATTTTCTGAACCGGAAGTGCATCCAACACTTCCGGTTCTTTTTTATCTAAAACTGCTCTAAGCCTACACGGTCGCCTGCACTGTGCGGGCTTTTCTTTTGCTCCCTCGCTGGTGATAAGCGGAGCATAAGCCCCCCACGATCGCAGACCGTCAAGAGTGGCGTCTGCGCCATCGCGTAGCGACGCGAAGCGCTCTTGACTGGCTGTGTTCGGGGGCTAGGCTTCGCGATCAACCAGCGAGTAGCCAAAAGAAAAACACATGCCCCTGAGCACTCAAAAATGCAGAGCACGGTACCTGAAAAATAGGATTAGATATGGTGAAACAATCACTAACAGACACGATAGAAGCTCCACATGAGAGGAATCATGCGGGGCTTCTATGGCTCATTTAAGATAAAAATAAATATATCTGTGGAGTATTTCCGATACCACAACATAACCCTTGTCATGAGGGTATTTGAAAGAAATTCAACCTTACTTAAGTGTCCTTGGCCCTTGTCTCCTAAATATACTATTTCCATTTATCCCACGAACGGCGCAAGCGATTCCAAAGAATGGGAGAATCCAAATAGGATTCAACGATCCAAAGATTACCATTAGCGATATCAAAAAGCTAACGAAGAATAGAGGGAGTTCAATTTTTTCCAGGATTTTTACCATTCTGTACAGGCTCCCAGCACTGCGGCAATTCCAAAAAATGAAAGCAACGCGTCTTTTACATCGGGGCCAGCGTGATGCGCAGCGGCTACTGCTGCTCTTTTCGCGAGATCTGCCCCTCTATACCCGTATCTGCGCAGTTGCTGATAGGAGCGCGAATAAGCATCGATAAACACTTTCACTCCTCCAATCCCCTTAAAGAATGCTTTAAGTTTAGTTATTTTAGTAATTGGAATCGCATTATTAACGAGCGCAAGGCCTGCCGCCCCTATACATGCTGGCCAGTTTATTCCTGCAGGTGAGTAATCACCTCTGCCTGAAATAAATGAGCCTTGCGAGGCAGGGGTATAACGAATATTTACATAATTTTTAATCCATTCGCCAACTGCCTGTTCACCTTTATTAATAACAGAATATGGAATACGTTCTATTGCTTCAAGCGCTAAAAATGTTTCATCAGATGCGTCTGCGCTAATACCACCTTTACTGCTAACTAATTCAGCGATTGTCATTTCTTCTGCTCGCAGCTTCTCATCGGCATACGAATCATCACCTACAGCCAAAAGTCCAATAATAGAAACCGCTCCAACCAAAAAGGATCGACGCTCCATTTATAAACTCCTTTGTTTACGAAGAAAAAATTTACAAAAAGTAATTTTAATCACTTTTTATTTTATAAATTATAAAATCAGCAGCTGATGGCTGTCAATATTGATATCTACTGTCAGGGTGCCTGCCTGTCTGCCTGTTTCTGCTTTTGATTCCTGGCGTGCCTGCTGATCTTATCGGCTTCCTCTTCATCCGTGCTCTTGACTAAGGCTTCTTCTCTAAGCACCCCTTGTGTCTTGGGTTAGCTGTTAGATACTTT
>NZ_SPQC01000091.1 GCF_004569295.1 Rothia nasimurium | reverse complement strand
CTTGTTGGAAGAGGTGGATGAGTTGTTCTCGTTGGTGTTGGGTGAGTGAGCTTCGTGCTCGCATAGGAGATGCTCCCCATTAGTTGGTGACTGTTTTTTAGTAGTCCAACTTATGGGGAGCAGTTCAAACTCTAACTCCGGGGCCGCCCCCAGCAAGTGGCAGAAAGCCCGCCCCGCTGGGCGCGATATTTCCCGTATTCTTGACCCTGCCCCGCGAGTGGAGCGGGCCCAAGACGGGGACTGGTATGTGCAGTACATCCCCTCTATCAACGCTCTGAAAACCTATAAGTGCCCCGAGTGCGAGCGACCTATCCATCCCGGAATGGCGCACCTGGTGGTCTGGCAACAGGACCACATGTTTGGTGCCCAGCGGGCTATCGAGGAACGCCGCCACTGGCACGAGCGGTGCTGGGCAACCCGTAGATTCTGGTAGAACCCGGCAGATTACACCAGACCTAGAGCGCGTTAGAAGCGCAGAAAAACCCGGTAGCGACCCCTGCTCAGAGGCAGGGCGCTACCGGGTTAAGGAAAGCAGGTGGTTCGTTAGAGCTGGTCCTGGCGGGGCACGAGTACCTCGTTGACCAGAATCAGCAGGGAGGCTGCGACGGGAATCGCGATGAGGGCACCGAGCACACCCCAGAGAGAGCCACCGGCAACCACCGCGATAATAGCTACAGCACCGGGGACGGCCACAGCCCTGCTCATAATGCGGGGGGAGATGAAGTAGGCCTCAATCTGCAGGTAAATCAGGTAGGGGATAAGGAAGAAGAGGGCGGTCTGCCAGCTATCGATGAGCGATATGACCGAGACCAGGACAGCGGCACTGACGCCACCGACCAGGGGAATGAAGGCCAGGAGCAGGACGAAGAGCATGAGCAGCTGGGCGAAAGGCACGCCCACAATCAGCATGATGATGGCGGCACAGGTGGCGTTGCAGATAGCTACGAGAGCCTGGCCCATGACGTACTGGCCAACAGAGCTGGTGATTTTTTCGGTGAGATAGCCGACGCGTTCACGCTTGGAGGCAGGGGTCAGGCGGACGAACCAGGCCTTGATGGTGGGCAGAGACGCGAGCACATAGATGGAGAGGAAGAGCACGATAATCGTGCCGGTAGTGATTTCCGCTAGGGTGGAGCCTGCGTTCATGAGGGAGTTCATAAATCCGCTCACCACAGAGGTGTCTGAGGTGACCTGTTCAAAGAACTTCTCTACCTCGGCGTCTACCGCTGAGCGGATATGGTAGCGCTCATCAAGACCCGAGAAGAGGTCTGAGTTGAGGAAGTTCTCAAACTGCTGGGGGAAACCGGTAATGAAGGAAACTGCCTGGCGGGCGATGAGGGGCACTACCCAGAAGATGAGGGTGGCGGCTACCGCAACGAAGAAGAGGAAGACGACGGTGACGCCTGCACCGCGTGGCAGGCCCCACCGTTCGAGTTTGCGTACAGCCGGGTCTAGCCCCAGGCCGATGAACACTGCGCCGGTGAGCCAGCCGGCTAGGGCGCCAATGTTGAGCACAAAGTACATGCCCATCCAGGCTAGACCCACACCGACGGCCAGCATGAAACCAAAGTGAATTGGGTTGCTGATGTAGCGGCCCTTGCCGGGGGCTAGGGCCGCTACAT
>NZ_SPQC01000090.1 GCF_004569295.1 Rothia nasimurium | reverse complement strand
GCGTCTTGGGTTGCTTGGTGGAATGCTGGTCGGTTGCATCAGGGTCTTGGTTATCGGACTCCGCAGGAGGTGGTTGATGGTGCTTTAGTGGTCTTATAATTGTCGGAACTAAAGCCAGTACATATCATTGTTGCACCATGTTTGAAGGGTGTTATGGCCGATTCCTAGTTTGTTGGCGATGTCTTTGGTGGCTTGGATCTTGGAGGGCGCGTCGTGGTCTTGGAGTCTGGTGTTGACCATGCGGATGGCGCGTTGTTTGAATTCAGTGGGGTATTTTGCGGGCATGTTTTTTTGTTGTTCCTTCCGTGGGGTTTGGGTGGAAGGGTGTGGACTGAACCCAGTACATATCACTCATTCGGGAGCAACTGTGATATAAAGGTGTGTGGCGTCACCCACCGCCCAGCGCTTTGCCCCTGTGACTCTAGCAAACAGGCCGCCAGCGCGAAGGGAAGAGAATTCTCGGGTTGCACCGGCATACCATGGCTGGGGCAGGCACCACCGAACCGTCGATTGATACCGCAGCTAGAGTGCGAAGAAAGTCGATACCTGTGACTGCCCAATCAAACTTCAAAAAGCTCGTGCGCGCCCGCATGGAAGAAACCGGTGAGAACTACACCACCGCCCGCGCAGCCCTGCTCGAGACTAGGCCGGCTACCGGTGCTCTGACTGATCCCCGCGAACAAGCCTACGCAGAGCACCGCACCGTCGTTGACCGTTTTCTGCAGGGCGGACGCCTTACCTCCTGGCCCTCCAAGCGCCGCACCCGCGCCCACCTGCTGCTGCACCTAGTGACCTATTTTGAGCCGGGTCGCACCTATACCGAGAAACAGGTCAACGAGATTCTGGCTGCCCTCTGGCAGGACTTTGCTTTTATGCGCCGGGAGATGGTCGAGTACGGTTACTTGGTGCGAACTGCTGACGCCTCCGCGTATTGCCTGGCAACCCGGGCTCCTAACCGGGCAGGTGCCGTGCTGGCTGTCGAGGCCCCGGCTTGGGAGGCGATGTGGCTGCCGGGCTACTTGGCAAGCTAAGTAGGCGAGGCATCCATGTTTGGGCTGAAAACTACCGTGAAAGCGGTTATCTTTATCGATGCCTTTGCCAGTGCAACTATGAGGTTTATTTAAAAATCCAACCCACCAACTAGACAACGGCCCCACCATACAGCACCCTAGAGAATAAAACGCCAATAATACTCTCAGCACCGCACCGGAAGAACCGTTGAACCACCACCGTACCACCGGCCTAAGCCCAGCCCAATTCGCCACACTGCTCACTACCCTGAAAAACCACAGCACCTGGACACCCATCAGCAGAGGCAGACCACCAGCATAATCTCACCGAAGAACTTCTTGCCGAGCTCTTCACCGTCTCCCAACCAACCATTTCACAGGCTATCAACACCATTGAAAAAGCACTCGAAACGATCCTCAGCCACTCAACAAGCCCTTGAAAGAAAGCCTGAAAGCGCCTGGGTCATTAGTAGTAGATGGGATTCTGGTATCCACCTGGAACTGGCGTTCATAAGGAAAAACAAACTTTTCTGGAATGATATGTACTGGGTTTAGTTCCGACCCCGTACATTGGAAACAAACAAAAAAGAGCAAAGGAACTTCACCCATGCCCACCAAATACCCCCAAGAACTCAAAACAAGAGCCCTACGCCTACTGGCCGA
>NZ_SPQC01000008.1 GCF_004569295.1 Rothia nasimurium | reverse complement strand
GAGAGGTAAAAATTACGGCGTGGGGGTAAATTTCGCGGGGTAAATCAAAGACGAAACTGGAGGCAAAAATGTGGTCGATATCGATAATCAGGGTACGGCAAAAAGCGGGGCTGGGCTGGTAAAACTCATACTTTGGCAGGCCTGCTCGCAAGGTCTTGGCCAGGGGCGCGGTCTTGGTTTCTGAGCAGTAAAAAATGCGCTGGGTGTCTGTGATGTGTGCGGTGAACCGGTGGGCGGGGGTTGCAGTGGTTCCCAGCGCTGGTAGACTTGTGGTCACAAGCTTGAATTCTTTTCGAAGTAATGCCCGGATGGAATTTTCTGAACCGGAAGTGCATCCAACACTTCCGGTTCTTTTTTATCTAAAACTGCTCTAAGCCTACACGGTCGCCTGCACTGTGCGGGCTTTTCTTTTGCTCCCTCGCTGGTGATAAGCGGGCATAAGCCCCCAGGATCACAACTCTTCAAGGAGTGATGCTCACACGGCTGTTTAGCTCTTCTAATCGACTGCTCTCGACAGATATGCCGCTCAACTATTAATAGTTTAAAAGATTATGGGTGCCACCTTTGAGCGGCACCCATAATCTAACTCATGCTGAATTCTAATTAAAATTCTCCGTTTTTATAACGTTTCTCCATGTCTGCTACGACTTTCTTTACATGAGGTCGCAACGAATCCTTAACCGGCTTAGTTAATGTATTTTTAACGGCTGCCCCTGCCGCCCCTCCTGGGATTGCTCCAAACACACAATCAACAGCTACTCCGATGGCAATATCAGAGGCTTCATCAACAGATTTGCCCTCTTTCAATGCATTTTTAACTTGGTCTTTACCTTCGCCTAACGCAACGCTACCAGCACAACCAACAATTGCGGCAGCAGCCCAAATCGGCAAAGCTCGAACTTGAGTCCCACTCTCATTCACAGGAGTTTCAAGAAGTAGTCCAGAAAAGACATTCGCATCTTCTTCAGAGATGTTTCCGGCCGCCTTTTCTTTCTCGATAATAGCCATCACTTCGGAGGTAAGCTGTTCAGCATCATGCTTCGTCAAACCAATCTCTTTCAGTTCTGGCTCAGAAAGGTAAATCAGATTACTTGTGTCAGCAAGAGAAACTGTAGAAACCTCATCGTTCCCTGTGTTTATCGCTCCAGCAGGAACCCCTCCAGATACAAGCATTCCTCCACACAGCGCAATGGCTACAAGTCCTTTAGTGGCATTCCTTAACATCTCAGAACCTTCTCTCGTATACACCTAAATATCTAGAAATATGCCTTAGTATTCAAATATAAAACCCATGACAGGATATGGAATATACTACTATGATGTATACTTGCTATCAAGGACAAGGAGTGGTCTAAATTGAAGAACTTTTCTACATACACATTCTCAGTGCTATCGCTGGCATCGCTCTCTGCAGGCTCCATCAAAGAAATAATAAAAATATTCCTTTCTGGGCAGCACCTGGAGGGGTGGGTCTTAGTGGTCCCAATACTTTCAACCTCCCTTTATCTATGTGTGCATTTCCTTGGGATAATTTTTGGAAAAAAAATAAATATGCCCCTGCTTCTATCAAACAGTTCGTTTTTGTTTATTTCTTCATTTTCCACAGTATTTCTTTTTGCTTTTTACAGCGCCTTTTTGAGCGACGGCGCTTTATTTGCATTTTTTGAATCGACAGCTTATGCAATAATTTTTTCGATTGTCACAGTTGTTTCAATGAAGTACTACTATCGCTCAAATATCAAAAAAATTACTGGATGAAATAAAACCTACACAAGTAGAATTTCAAGAAAATTGAAACCCCAGTATCACACCTATGCAAGCTTTTACACTCTTAGTGCTGATACGCGGAGCATAAGCCCCCAGATCACACCCGAGTCAATGGGTGGAGCAACCGCCATCGCGTAGCGACGCGAAGCGCCCTTGACCGGGGGTGTTCAGGGGCTAAACTGCGCCGTGTAGCGCCAAGAGGAAGAAAAGAAAAAGGCTCCTTTTACCCAGCGCAGCGACCCGACAAAAACGGGCTAAACCTGGCGAAACAGGCACTTAGGTTACCTAAGTAGATAGCTTGCTCCGCCAGGGGCTTAGGCGTACTTGCCCTTTACGAGTCACTCAAAATAGAAGTTCCTGAGTCATTGGATGCATGAGGTGTGACGAGAAAACCAGCTACTAGAACGGGCTGGTGCTTCCAGAGTGAGGGGTTTATTGGCCTGGGTGTGACTGTCCGCAAATGCGACAGTTGAACACAGGATTTTTCATGGTTAGAAGTGCGACACCTTCATGGAAAAAGGAACGAGCTCTGTAGAGAGCTAGGGCGGCACAGAAGACATGGCAGCAACAGCTAAGGAACACCAGGTACACGACGGATACAGAACCAATCCGCCCATCACACAGCAACTAGACCCATGCACTTCCCCATCAGCTCTGACCCGATTTATAGGAACTTTTTTCTCACACACGTGTGGCATTGAAATGCACCACCGCCGTGTCAGCGTCAGGTAATAATTGGCCAAGGGTCACCCTAAGCCTTGTAAATTTTTTCAGAATATATTGACCACTCCCAGGGTCCGCTCTATAGTTGTTCAAAACATGGTAAACATGTTTTGAATCACATTTTTAAATCCAGTAATGGGTTCTCATAGCAATTGGGAGTCGTTATGAAAAAGATCCATAAGACAGTGGCAGCTGTCGTGCTGTCAGTAGCTCTTTGCTCTCCAGCCTATGCTCAAGAAGCCTTGCCAAGTAATGGTGATATCATTCAAGAGATAAACTCAGTCGGTGAAACATCAAACGATGCGGCTAAAAAGATTATTGCCGATACCCTTGGAACCTCAGATGAAAATCTAAACCATCTTGTCTCAGATACACTTGACTTCACAGGACTCGATGAAGAGTCCATCTATATAGAAGAAGAAAATCTGACAGTCAACTTGCCAGGAATTACTGAAAGTGGAAGCATTAAGACATTTTCTCCCGAAGATGGTCATAAGGTTGAAATTTCTGTAGTTGGTTCAGAGAAAATTTCAGAAGACAAAGGAGCTGGGGTTACCAAGACAGAAGAGGGAGTGTCTGTATCCCATGTAACGGAAGACATGGGGGTACAAGTTGTTTCCATTCTAAATGAAGATTTCACAGCAGGTTACGTTGACTTTGCTGTTCAGATTCCTTCTGGATTTTCTTTAGAAAAAACAGAAAAAGGTAGCATCAATTTAGTCAGTTCTACTGGAGAAATTGAAGGAACTTTCGATGCTCCTTGGGCAGTGGATTCAGAAGGTGTAAGTCAACCTACTTATTTTGAGATTACTGATTTTGGTATTCGTCAGCATGTTGATACATCACGGGCTGTTGGGAAAGTCGCAATTGATCCAGACTTCTGGTGGTGGGCAGGCACCACCGCTACTTGTGCAGCAAACGTTGCGCCTTTGTTTATAACAGGGGGAGCCGCTATTGCAGCCCGAGTTCCTGGCCTTGTTGCCAAAATCAATAATCTAGTTAACCGTAGCCCGCGCATTGCTCAAGCTGTAAGAAATATTGGAGGTGCGGGTGAAGCGGCTAAGAGCGTCATTAAAAACTCTTACAACAACCTTAGGAACAAGCTCCCTGCTAATGTTAGGGATAGAATACCAGGTGTGAATCTTACTGCACAGGATAGGGCCTTGGCTGCCGCTGGTCTAACTTTCGGCATGAACGAGATGTTTGATCTGCTAGGAATAGGGTCATGTGTTTCTTTGGTTAGAGAACTCCGAGGGTAGAAAGGGTTTAGATTAATAATTGACACTATTAAATATAATTTATGTGACCCTATGGATGATAATAATTATTTTTACATCTAAGAGGTCTTATGAGCGAGATAATATTTTTAGAAATAATCCAATAATTCTCTCGTTTCTTTCAATGCTCGCATTTTCTGCATATATACGCAATCCATTTGTAGATACAATGGTTTACTTTAGTGGGTTCTTTGCCTGTGCTGCTTCTATATGTATTGGAATATTTTTAGCAAAACTGGGCAAATAGGTATAATTAGGTATGGAAGAATCTCTGCAACCTACTATATAATTGATACTTAGCCCTACGACCAGTAGCCTTAGGTGAGAATTCAACAATCCCAGTAGTAAAAAATAAATGCACCGGTTTCGGTACGGGAATAACGAGAAACCAACACGCCCGAAAAACCCATACCGAAAACCTGCACCGAAAAGGCTCCCCGGCAAACACGCCAGGGAGCCTTTTCGATACCCTCAAACCATGACCACCAACCACACCACCATCGGCTACGCCCGAGTCTCCACCCCAGACCAATCCCCCGAACTCCAACACCAAGCCCTCGCCCAAGCAGGCTGCTACCAAATCTACTCAGACACCGGGGTCACAGGCCGCACCATGGCACGCCCACAATTCACAGCCTGCCTCAAAGCCCTCCGCCCAGGAGATACCCTCATGGTCTGGAAACTCGACCGCCTAGGCCGCAACGTCAAAGGCCTCTCAGAACTGCTTGAACATCTCGAAGCGCACAACATCCACTTCCACTCTTTGACCGAAGGAATCGACACCAGCACCCCGGTAGGAAAAATGATGTTCCACATCATCGCTTCACTAGCAGAGATGGAATCTAACCTGATCTCAGAGCGCACCCGGGCAGGACTTGCTGCCATAAAAGCAAAGAACGGGGGTAAGAATGGGGACGGGCCGGGTCGTCCTGCAAAGTTATCTGCTGCGCAGAGGGGGCAGTTGGTGTGGATGCGTTCGGAGGTGAACCCGCAGACAGGGCGGGTGTGGAGTTTGCGGGAGCTGGCTGATTTTTTCGGGGTGGGGGTATCCACGGTAGTTCGTGCGCTGGAGGTATCTCTGAGTGCCTCAGAATTACCTTAGTTTTCTTCTCTCCTGTATCTTGCGTACCCGCTGCAACCTGGAGCTATCAGAAAAATCCCACAACTCCCGTGGCTTCTTCCGATAGTAGTACCTAGCAAAATACAAATAATCATTGAGGGCAGCACCCTCCAACCGCTCCACATGCTGCAACCGTAGGAGCCTATCCTACATCTGATCCATCATCCGCTGGGTCACCATTGCAGGCACGGCGTAGAAGCTCGGCGGTGTCCCTCGCGAACCGGATAGGGGCTTGGTGGGCTTTGCTGGTCAATGGGACTCCCTCAATGAGTCAGAAAGCTTGTACGCCCTGAGAGGTAAAAATTACGGCGTGGGGGTAAATTTCGCGGGGTAAATCAAAGACGAAACTGGAGGCAAAAATGTGGTCGATATCGATAATCAGGGTACGGCAAAAAGCGGGGCTGGGCTGGTAAAACTCGTACTTGTGTAGGTCTGCCCGTAAAGTCTTGATCAGCGGTGCGCTCTTGGTTTTTGAGCAGAGGAAGATGCGCTGGGTGTCTGTGATGTGTGCGGTGAACCGGTGGGCGGGGGTTGCGGTGGTTCCCAGCGCTGGTTGACTGGGGTTCACAAGCTTGAATTCCTTTCGAAGTAATGCCCGGATGGAATTTTCTGAACCGGTAAGGTGCCAGCCCTACCGGTTTTTTATCCAAAACTGTTCTAAGCCTACACGGTCGCCTGCAGTAAGTTTTAGATAAAAATCCCATGTCTCATTTCGGAGCTTTTACGCAGAAGCCTTGAAGGCTCGCTATTAGCGTTCTCACCTAGTGAACCGATTTTCGATAGGTAGATTGCACCAGGTATCAAACACTTCAGCTTTACAGTGATGTTGTGGAGATTTTTTGCACGGTGTTTTCGTAATCTCAATTTCCAATATGACAAGGAAATATTTCATGGGTGCCTCCAACCTCCAAGATGAACAGTTGACTTACAATATTGCATATGATAAATTTTTTCATAACAACCATCACTCAACGAGGAGAAAAGATGTCCAAATGTAAAAACATGCTCCCAAAGCTTGCTTATTTCGCACTTTCCTTCAGCATTGCTTCTACTGGACTAGTTGCAACAGAAGCAAAAGCAAACGACCTAGAAGCGCCCTCTTCATCCATTTCTCAGCAAATCAAAGAAGAATCTGCAAACCAAGAGCTAAATGGAGTAAAGGGAAAGCTCGCCAAGTTTGCACTCAACTCCCTAGCCGACATGATTCGAGATAGTGTCGATAACTTTATCTATTTAGCAAAGAAGCACGGTGGCCTTGATGACCAGGCGGCAGATTCGATTAAGAAAAACAGCTCTCAAATTGCAGATACCTTAGATGATGTTGCAGAGATTCCAGATCTTGTAACACACCAGGTCAGAAGCGAAGTCTATAAGAGGCTAGAAGGCCCATTGGGTTCTGGTACTGCTAATGTTGTCGCAAACGCCGTAGAAGGAGTAATGTGGTTTATTCTATAGATGAAAAAATTGACGAACTAAAGAATGAAATTATAGAATTGAAAGATATAATTGTTTCTCTTTCAATTTCAGTTCAGTATTCAGATGAACATCCGTATGAGAGGCAACTAGCTCAAAGTATAATTGGTGGGAAAGAAAGAGCTTATATTAAGATTCTCCTCGATAAGTGCGATGAAAAGTTGCTCAATGGAGATGTTCAGCTAAGCAGTTCGATGATTTCTGAGTTTCCTCTCCTTGAAAAAATATTGAATACAGAAATTTCCTCAAAAGAGGACGTTATTAATATAATTTCACTGGTGTCCGCAAGCAAAGAAACATCAGAAAAATTATTGGATTCTTACATACAGTCAGGATACAGCAAGAGTTTATGGAAAATTAAATAATTTAGATAATTTGCATGGTAAAGCGATTTATTGCTTTACCATGCAATTCTTTTTGAAAAAGTTGGATGGAATACACGAATACTTACCGTTCGGTTACTAGGTAAGAACTCGACTCACAACACCAATCACCTGCCTAATTGACTTCTGAAAGTCTTGCTATTCCCCGCCTTAGCTGACGATACGCGGAGCATTATCCCCCAGATCAAAACTCGCCACAGGGTGGCCGCAGGCGCCCTTGAAGAGTTTTGATTGGGGGTTAGAATGCCCGAGTGTCGGCTAAGGCAGGGGGCGAAAACCACCCTGAACGGGCTTTTTTGGGTCTCTGGTTCGGGGTATGTTCAGGAGATAGACGAGGGCCGTGAAAACGGGTTCTGGCTAGCAAAGTTATTTTGAATTATTAAGAATAGTAATCCTGAGTTACTGAGTGCAAGAGGTGTGCCGGAAAAATCAGCACGCCGACGAGGGGTGTTCCCCTGCGGGTTTTGTGCTCAATCAGGAAGCAGAGGCAAAACAGAAAATCGAGCTCATTAGCCACCAATACGGCTACATGTTTCTGTCACAGTTTTTGCGGCCTGGCTTGGGGTTTTACCTGTTTTCTGACGCAAAACAAGCCTTCCTGCGGGGCCTATTTGGGCTTATTTTTAGGTATTTCCCCTTGTCAATCAGCATTTTGCTCTGATGTAGCTAAGTGTGGTTTCGGGGCTTTTTAGGGCTGAGGGGCGCACGGTTTTGTCGCAGCTAGCAGGGCCCAAACGGAGTCTGGCATACGTGCCTGTCTCATTCGTCTTCTGTTTGCCTGTCTCTTGGTTGTGCTCTTGTGGTCTTGCTTGATTCTTCTCTTCCTCCTTCGTTTTTCCTTGCTCTCGCTGAGGTTCTTTCTCTAATCTGCTCGTTCCCATCATGTGGTTCTTGTGTCTTTGCCTGTAGGTGCTTGCTGCCTGTTCTGGCTTTTCTTTGGTTGTCTTGGGTCTAGGTGAGGGCGTGATTTTGCAGATGATTGCGGGGGAATTTCCCCCGTTAGCGCAGTTCAATGCCACACGTGTGTTGCATTTTTCTGAATGAGGCGGTTCGCATGCCCTGAGGGGAATATTTTCCCTTGTCAGCCCCTAATGTCCCCTGCTTGGAGGTGGAGTGTTTTGTGTTTGTAGCGGGTGGTCTTTGGGTTGCTGGGTTTCACGGGTGCGCGCTGTGGGTTCTTCTCTTAGGTTTTTGCGGTGGTTGTATGGGGTGTTTTTCTGGTGTGACATGGGGCTTTGCTGGTATTCTGGGGGGTAGTTTCTTTTTGGTTCGCGTTCTGCGGGCTGAATTTCACCTGGTTTTTGCGCATGCCCTTCTGCGGCCTTCTATGAGGGTTCTAAGGGCCTAAAATTGTTTGAGTGTATCCAGTCACTTTGGGGGTAAAAGGCGCTCAAACGGCTTTCTGTAGCTTTTGAGGGCATTTTCCGGTTTTAAGTGTCGGCTGCAGGCGGGCCGTTGCGCCCCGGAATTTCAAGGGGGCAGGGGTGGAGGGTCGTTTACGGGGTTCTTTACGGGTGGGAGGGCTGGATTTTGGGGCTGCTACCCAGATTCTTTGAGCGACTGGAGTTGCGCCTTTCGCCCGATACCCTGGAGCACGAAGACGGACTGACCTGACTGAGTTCTGTCATTACGGATTACAGAGGTAGTGAGGGTTATTCAAAAGTCCAAACCCGAGATGTCGCAGACTCACGCTTGCTTCTATTCACCTCGCCTGACTTCGTTCGCTAGGCGATTCATGTCAACCACGCGCCAGAAGCGGCGCTGTGAACCCGGGACACCGAAGCACCTTTTGAATTAAGTCTCAGAGTATTGAGGACTTCCCGGTTGTTACCCCTTGACAGAGCGCTCCAGCATATGTAATTTAACCCCATCAAATGTGACACGCGTCTTATTTTCTGCCCAGTCTAGGAGGATAACATGAACCTGCGCACTCGAGGATCTTTAGGTGGCCCCTGGGGGCTAGCAGTTACTTTTGCAGCAGCGGCCGTAGGTTGCAGGGGAGCTCTGTAAGCTATGAAAAAAGCGACCATCCCCTTCTTTCCTTAGGTTATCTCTTTGTTTCTTATGGGGGTTAATATCCATTCGATTACTTTTTGCAATAACAGGGATGCCAGGAATGCAAATTGAAAATTTCCTAGAGCCTACTACCTGGATTCTGCCGATTTTTGCTGGGTTCATAAGCTCATACGGGTATTATCAGGTAAAAACTAGCCAGTAATTTATTAAGTTTGATTCTTGATGGAGGGACTCCAGAGAGATGGACCAGCCGGGATGTCCTGAACCAAGCTACAGGTAGAGCACCCCAGAGTAGTCAAGCTGCGGGCTAGGGGGTGCGTGAGAGCCGGGGAAACCGGTAATACCCTGATTATCGGTTCAGCCCTGGGCCTGCTGGTCAACGTGTTCAACCTACAGGTTCCCGATATGGTGATGGAGCCCTTCCGTATCTTGGGCGGCGCGGGTGTACCGCTGATTCTGGCGGCCTTCGGCATGTCGCTGCGGGGCTCCAAGGTGCTCGATACCCCCCCCAACCAACGCTTCGAAACCGTGCTTGCCGCTAGCTTTAAGAACCTTCTGATGCCGCTGGTTGCCTACCTGCTGGCCCGCTACGTTTTCCACCTCAGCGAGAGCGATATCTTCGCGGCCACCATTCTCGCGGCCCTGCCTAGCGCCCAGAACATGTATAACTACGCGGTGCGGTACAACGTAGCAACCACGCTCTCCCGCGATATCGTGCTGCTCAGTACCCTGGACACCATTCCCGTGATTCTGGTGATTTCATTCCTCTTGCACTGACAGTTTGCCGGTGCCCGGCCTACTGCTCCTGCCCCTCCAAACCTTCAAGTAGCTCGGCGATGAGCTCGCGAGAAGCCAGCTCCTCATGCCAGTAGGACCGCACCAGGGTCTTACTCACTGCCTGGGAGGTAATTCCCAGAGCCTGGGCTATCGCCTTTTGCTGCCCGCGCACACCGGGCACTAGCAGATCAAGCACCCGCCACTCGGCTTCGGTACGGGCGGACGCCACCCGGTAGAGCAGGCGCAACAGGCCGGTTACCTGGTCCGCTCGGACGCCCTGCCCTTCAGCATGCACACAGATTCCGCGCGGTGGCGCACCGGTCTGGGCCTGCTCCACCGCCGACCGGGACAGGCTCAAGGCAGAGCCCGAACACTCCGGGGTAGAAACCGCCCCCAGAGCCGCCGCGAAGCGCGGCCGCACCAGCTCACCGGCCCCGATACCCACCCGAAACCGGGCAAACCGGGCCCCGAGCAGGGCGGCGGCCAGGGCGTCCTGGGCATTATCGAACGCCCCCTGCACCTCATCGGGGTAGGTGCGGGTAAAAGCAACGGCAGGGGCCAGCTGTTCGAGACGGTTCTCCAGGTCGGCGAGGTGCTCCTGAACCGAACCCTGGGACGAGCGGGCAATGAAGGTCAGTACAAACATGCTTCTCAGTATGCCCTAGAGTCACCGGGCAGAAAACTAGCCCTCACCCCAGAGCAGGGTTTCGGCGTCCACCCCGGCAAGGAAGAGCTGCTCCTGCAATGGCTGGGCGCACTCAATCGGCAGCCGGACGCTACTGCAGGTCAGGTCATAGCCCAGATAGGCGGTGGCAGTATCGAAGCCGGATAAATCGCGCCCCAACTCCCGGCACAGGTGCACTACCTGTTTGAGGTCGGGCGCCGACCCAAAGACCCAAAAATAATCGGGGCTCGTGAGCTGGAAGAGCCCCAGGGGTGCACCCGCACCCAACTGATCCCGCACCCGCACCCAGCCCCCTGCCGGATCTAGGTCGCCGGGGCCATCCTGCGGGGCTAGAGGGTCAAGCGTCCAGGCCCGGGCGCGCTCTAACCAGTCGGGCAACTGGGGCATATAGAGGGTATCGCCCTCCCCGCCCCAGGGCGTAGCGTCAAAACTGCGGGCATACATAGCCGACCAGAACTCGCTACTGCTACACGAAACCCCCACGCTGTTGAGCTGGGCCGGGTTGCTCGGTGCCGCAAACTGGCTGTGCTCGGCGTCCTCGGGGCTTGATGCTGCCAGATCAGCCAGGTAGGCCTGATCCCAGTAGGTGGGTCTGGTCGCGTACCCCTGCTCGCGCAGGCGCTCGTCGATACGCTGCAAGTAGCGGGGCTCGCCCAGGGCCACGGTCTGCCCATCAAAGTGAAAGAGATAGGGGGAGCGCTTACGGTGAGTCGGGGAGAGGGGCATGCTAATTCCTAACGGCGGGTGTATCGGGGCGGACGTCCGCCTCCCCCTCATCAGGGAAAGGCAGGGCTGCTTGTTCAAGGCGGATAAAGGCACCCAGCAGGGCTAGAGCCTCGGGGCTGGTGGGCAGAAAGTCGGTAAACCTGGTTGAGCACACCACCACTGCCGCCCACATGCCGCGGGACAGGGCAACATTCAACCGGTTGGGCGAGAGCAGAAAGTCGGTTCCGCGGGGGCTATCACCGGCACTCGAGGCAGCCATGGACACCAGTACCACCGGGGCCTCCTGACCCTGGAACTTATCAACCGTACCGACGCGCACACCCCCGCCGGCGGCGTCCGCTAGCCCTGCCTCCAGCAGGGCCGCCCGAATCGTATCAACCTGGGCATTATAGGCTGCCACCACAATAATGTCTGAGGGTGCCAGGGGCGCTGCCTGCTCGGGGGCAGCCAGGTGGGGAGTCCACCGGTGCCCCAGGAAGCCGCGGGCCAAAGCCACAATCTCATCGGCCTCTTCGACCGAAGCCGTTGAGTTGCCTCGATGCTCTACCGTGCGCAGGTAGACCCCGGGTTCCCACCCCTCCAGGTGCCTCTCGGTGCCCGAGGGGGCGGACGCCAGCCGCCCCTCATACGACAGGGCCGAGACCGGGGCACACAGGGCAGGGTGCATACGCCAGGTGACATCGAGAAAATAACCAAACTCTTCGGGCAGCACCGTACGGCCCACTGAAAGCCAACCCAGGGCAGACTCATCCACCGGGTAGGGATGGGTACCCTGCGTGACCTGGGGTAGCTGGGCCGGGTCGCCCAGGAGCAGTAGGTTCTTGGTCGAACGGGCCACCGCCAGCGTATTGGCTAAGGAATACTGGCCCGCCTCGTCAATCACCAGAAGATCAAGCCCCTCAAACCGGAACTTGCGGTCAGAAGCAAAATCCCAGGCCGTGCCGCCAAAAATACGGCCACCGGGTTCATCCATAAACCTGGAAACATCGGGGTTACGAACCTCGCGCCAGGGGAAAATCGGGGTTTGGCTCTTGCCCACCCCCTTAGCGATCTGGTCAGGGTCTACGCGGCCATTACTGATGCAGCCCAGCAGCATGTTCTCAACTACCGCATGGGACTGGGCCACAATACCCACCTTCCAGCCCGCAGTTACAAGACGGCCAATCACATGAGAACCCACGAAGGTCTTGCCCGACCCCGGAGGGCCCTGAACCGCCACATACGACCGATCGAGCTGGCTCACCGCCTGATAAATAGCCTGCACCGTCGAGAGAGAACCGTGCGTCTCTACAAAATCCTGCGGACGCGGTAAAACATCGCCCCCAACTAGTCTCGGCGGAACACGACGAATCACATCGGTACCCGCCGACGCCGGTAACTCAGGTAGCACCCGGGCGGTACGCGCCGCTAACTCAAGTAGAGCCTGCTCCTGGGCCTGCGTCGGAATAGGCTGCCCGGGAGTTAGTGCCATCGGCAGATGCGAGTAAGGCTCAGCCGGCTCGCTGTCTGAGGTTTTCAAACTCTCCCGCACCGTAATCCGCACCAGATTGGGTTGCCCCGCCTCATGCTCCGGAATCTCCTCCAGCTCCACAATCTCAGTGTTAAAAGCACCGGCCCGCTCGGCCTCCACTGGCAGTACTCCTTCATGCAGAGCCGCATAGGTTAAAGCCTGCTGCCGAGCCTCCCGCTCCAAAAAGGGCGGAAAAGGGCGCGCATACATGGCAAAGAGGTTGCTATCGCCCACCTTCACCGACGAGCCCGGAGCGACCCTCGCCACCCCGCTCAACAAACGCACAGTGGACCGAGCCCGTTCCGGACGGTGCCAATCGGCAACCACCTGCAACCGACCCAGCAAAACCACATCACGGGCGTCCTCCCAATCCTCACGGGGAGCCGTCAGGCGATTGAAATGATCCCACCAGAACTGACGGCGCTCGCGACGATGATAGCCCGTCGCCGTAGCCACCATAGCAACAGCCTGCTTCTGCGGCTCCAACTCGCCACCGGCGTCCAGGGCCTCAACAAACTGGCGTAGAACCCGTTCCGTATCAGTCTCGTCTTCAGCCCTACCCGCCTGCACCAGCAGCTCGTTCAGGTCAGCCAGGGGGGCGGGCTGCACCAGCTCATCGTCGACCGACCGACCCGCCAACCCCAACAACTAGGCGCGCAACTGAGACAGAGATAGACCCGTGCGATACAAACTACGGGTGAGAGCAGCACGCATAGCTTCGGCCTGCTCAGCACGCCCTTCCTTCTCTGCCTCGGTTACATCGGCAAAGGCTGTCACCGGAATATCAAGGTCAGGCTCAAGCCCCTGGGCATAGAGGGGCTCAATAGCGGTCAGTGCCCGGGTGCCCTCGCTCAAACGCATCGACCGGCGCAGCACCTCAGAAAGGTCAATGAAAACACCCTCCCGCTGTAAATCGGTAAGAAAAGCTTCGCCAACCCCGTGCACCGATGCCAACTGCTGAAGAGCAGCCATAACAGGCGCCCCAAAGTAATAGACCCGCAAGCCAGGATTCAGCTGGCGCTGGTGATGCAGCATGCCCAGAAAATCAGTTAAAAGCCGACCCTCCGTAGCCCTGCTAGAGGCCCAGAACTGACTCAAAAGGGGCTCCTCGCCAGGCTGATCAGCCAGGTGTGTAGCACCCAAGAGATAGGTTAAACCCCAGGCAAGGGAAGGGTGAGCAGCCTTCTCATCGCGCCAGAGCGGGTCAGACCGAAGACTCATAAAGAGGTCACCCGTGCTCGCCCGCGGGAGCATACGTAAAGAGTGCCGGGGCAGGAGCTTGTAAGAGACAGTATGTTCCTGCCCCTCTCTCTCAACTACCACTGCCCCATCTGGCTCCGATACGCCGGTCTGTAGGGCAGCCTGCTCTGCGTAGCGGCGTACCAGAGCCGGAAGCTGAGGCTGACCTGCCAGGGCCGCCAGTTCGTCAATACTCTGAACACCACAGCGCTCGTAGATAGTCTGACGTGACTTCGCCGTTATGCCCGAAGTCAGGAGCATATCCCGGTGTTCTCGCACCATCACCTGGCAGGTATCACACCGCCCGCACCGGGTAATCTCTGGGCTACCGGCTTCTACAAACCAGCTCACCGGGGCAGCCCCCGGCTCCCGATGGGTGGTGAGGATCTCTACGAGGCGTTGGCGCTTCTGCTCGAACACCGGTGTAAGGGTAGCAAGCTCGTGTAGGGACTCGACATTATTGCCCAGAATGAGCGAGACGTAGGGGTTACAGGGGATTCCCTCTCTATGCAGCTGGTCGGCGTAGGCAGCGACCTGAAGGAGAGCCGGGACTCGAGCCGTGCGTGCCAGCTTAGTGTCAACCACCCGGTAGCTCCCGTCGGGCTGCTTTACAAGGAAGTCGGCACGCCCGTGAAAGGAACCGTCAAAGAAGCTAGCCTGGAAGACAACATCGGCTCCTGCACGCAGAGCTTCGAGAGTTTCTTCCCGTTTTTCTTCGAGAGCCTGCCGAGTGTAGGTACGCGGGGGCTCAACCTGATACACCCCCTGGCCCGAGGCCGGGTCCCAGGTGCCGTAGGCTCGGACAAAGTCATCGAGGACACGCTGTTCGTGGGCTTCACCCAGGGCCGCAGCTCTGCGGAGCTGGGGGTCTTCAATACGTTCGAGGCGAGGCACCCTACCCAGAGCCTGATCAAGGGCGTAGAGCGTGGCGAACTGGCACTGGGCCGAGGTGACAAGGTCAGTAGCTGAGTAGATCAGAGACTGACCGAGAGGTTCGAGGTTCACAGCCGGTAACGAGGGGGCAGAATCTGCATCGATGAAGAACATGGGACTCCTTGGGGTTCGCTGTCTTCCAGGCTAGCAAGGACGGCTGACATTTTAGGGGCTGAGTAGGTGATGCAGCGATAACCATAAGTGGTTCGGACCAATAAAATAATTTAGAACATATATTCTAAAAATTACTCACCTGTATAGAACAAAAGCTTTGAAAATGTAATCTGTGTCATGTGCGCAAATTTCCTTTTTGTTGCGCGGTTGCGGGACGTGGTTTTCATTCCTTATAGGGTGCAAGTGGGGTGTGTAGGTACAGCAGTGTCCAATAGGGGTTGATTTGTGGGATATTCTGGAGGGGGTTGTCTAAATTTTTTAGCCTTATCACCCTATGTTTTGCTGAGCTGCCTGCGTGGTCACTAACACTCCTAAGCTGGGTGGATTTTTGTTGAAATGAACTTTGGTGAGATGGCTGTGATGGCGGTGAAAAGCGGGGGTTGAAGTGCTGGAACGCTGGAAGTAAGTAATCTTTATAATTCTCAGCCTGTGTTCAGACCTGAATTAAATCCCAAAAAAGTGTCACAAAATGGTCAAAAATAGGTCACGATTCTATAAAGTTGTTTTCAGCAAAATCCCCTTGCTCGTTACCACCAGAAAACAGGAGCCCGTATGAAGAGCTTTCTTGAAACCGCACGAGCTGTTCAGCCGACTCGCCGCCAGGCGGCCGTCCTTGCCCTAACCGGTCTGGCAGCTACCACCGCAATCACCGCAGCAACTGCCGCCGCATCAGACATTCGCACCGTCACTGCCGCCCAGCGCGCTACCGACCAGCAGACCCTGCTCAACCTCATCAATGCCTACCGCGCCCAGAACGGCCTGGGTGCAGTCAAACACTCAGCTACCGTGGCCTCTGTGATGGAGGGCGAAGCTATCCGCCAGTTCAAGGCCGGGGCATACTCCCACGGCACCGAATTCCTCTACAACTCCAAGGTGCAGGGCTACAGCTTCGTACGCGAAGTCATTGCTCTTTCCTACAACGACGACCTCAACCAGCTCCTCAACTTCTGGAAGAGCTCAGCCCCCCACCGTGCTGCCATCCTGGCCCCCCAGGCCAACGTCATCGGCATCGGCTTCTGCTACGGCCACGGAACTTCCCTGCCCTGGCGCGTCCTGGGCAACGTTGGTATCTATCGTTACGAAGCAGGTAAGGGCCCCAACGACTACGTTTCTACCATCACCAGCATCAGCACCTTCTCCAATGGGTCCTCTGAAGTAAGCGCCTACGCACTGAACGACAAGCTGGCCGACCACTACAACGCAAACGGTGGCGTGGCGACCTTCGGTCTACCTGCTGGCAACTCTTTTACCTCTGTTGACGGTGGCATCATTCAGAACTTCACTCAGGACCGCACTATCTACTGGACTGCTGCAACTGGCGCTCAGAATGTTTACTGGGGAGGCGCCATTGGCGGCCGTTACGCAGGCCAAAACTACGAAAATGGTAGCTGGGGCTACCCCGCAAGCTCAGAGTATGAGTTTATTGGTAGCATGCGTCAGGACTTCATCAAGAACGGCTCTGTCACCTCGGTCTACTGGACCCCCTCCACTGGTGCTCGCGCCATTATTGAAACCGGAGCTATCTCTGCCCACTGGTACGCCCTGGGCGGCCCCGCAGCTATCGGCTTCCCTGTAACCGATGAGGTGCGCTGGATTGATGGCGTCACCCGTGTGACCTTCTCTAGCGGTACCACCATTAACTGGACTGAAGCCCGCGGCGTCTGGGTGAGCTAGTCTTCACTACTAGACCTATCTACAAACGGCGGCCCCACATGTGTGGGGCCGCCGTTCTTGTATCCGCCTACAGCTACTGGGTACTGAGGGTTGCTGCGAACCGGTCAACGGTATTCTTGGCGGTGTCGGTGCTCTCGAGGTCGTTCATGATGACAGAGAAGACTAGGGCCCGCCCGGATTCTGTGACGGTGTAGCCGGTGAGGGACAGCACGGAGTTGAGGGTGCCGGTCTTAGCGCGGACGACCCCGCGCCCGCCGGTTTCGTCAGCGTCGTTGAAGCGGCTGGCTAGGCCCAGGGTACCGCTGTAGCCGGCTACTGGCAGGCCCTGCAGGGTGAGGCGTTCGCTGGTGCTTCCCTTGACCGCGCGTAGGGCAATGCTGGTGAGCAGTTCGTTGCTGACCTTGTTGTTCATGGAAAGGCCGCTGAGGTCAACCTGGGTGTAATTGGTGGGTAGGCCTGCGGCAGAGAGAGCCTCGCGTACGGCGGTAATTGCCCCTTGGGTAGAGCCGTCGCCGCCGGTGAGAACAGAAAGGTTTCGGCCTAGGGTTTCAGCCAGAGAGTTGTCTGACTCCTGCATCATCAGGGCCGACTGTTCTGCGGCGGTGGCTGACTGTACGGCCGCAATTTCCCGTCCGCTGCTGGGGGCTGTGACCTGCTCGCCTGCGGTGAAGGTGAGCCCGGCGTCCGCTCCCAACCTATTGAGAGCCTCTACCAGCACCTGCTGCACTTCTGCCGGGGCGTTGCTGGGGCGGCTACCGCTTGATGCGGTTCCGTCACCGGTGGGGGAGTAGTGAGAGTAAAAGGCGAGGGGAGTAACAGTGCTAATGAAGCCGGAGTCGATATCTTCCTGGGCCCATTCGGGGTTGAGGGAGCTGCCGGAAAAGATGGTGGTGTCCAGGTTGAGGGTGAGGGCCTTGCCGTTGATGCCCTGCTCTTTAAGGGCCTCGATGGTGCGTTCAGCCAGGGTCTCGATGCCGGCGTGCCCCATCACCGCAGTGGGGTCGGAGTGCCCTGGCACCAGTAGGGTGTCGCCGCCTGCAACCAGGGTAAGGGTTGAGTCGTCGTTGAGGTCGACGGACGTGGTGAAGCGGGCTTGCGGTGCGGTGGTGAGTAGGGCGTAGTCCACGAGCAGCTTCATGTTGGACGCCGGGGTTCGGCTCGCCTGGGCCTCACGGGAGTAGAGGCTTTGTCCGGTTTCTGCATCAAGAACCTGGGCCGAGAAAACCCCCTGGCCTAGACCGTCAAGGACGCTATCGAGCTCTGCGCTCAGGGCAGCTGAATCGACGGCGGCCCCGGCGCCTGCTTCTGTTACCGCAACCGGCGAGGCCGTGACATCAGGGGCTACCGAAGCTTCGCGAAGGTCTTGGGACTCCTGCCAGGCCGGTACGGCCCAGGCTCCTGCGGCTGCACACCCGGCTGCGAGCAGGGCGGTAACCACCCAGGCGGTCAGGGGGCGTTGGTGAGAAGTGGCCATGAAACCTCCACAGGTTAGCTCTTGGGCGAAGGGGTTCTTCTATATAGGGTATATGCCTGACCGTGGAAGCAGAGGCATGTAATACGGGTGACACTGGCGCGCCTGCCCTGTAAAAGGGGTACAGCCTGCCGGTTCTCGGTTAGACTAATATGCCGAACCACTCGCGCGCAGCGCGGGTCAAACACACCACTCAACCAGGAGGTTCCCCTTGGAACTCGACGTCACGATTGAAATTAACCGCGGCTCACGCGTCAAGTACGAAATTGACCACGAAACCGGTCGCCTGCGTCTGGATCGCGTACTGTTCACCTCCATGCAGTACCCCACCGCCTACGGCTACTTTGAGGACACCCTGGGCGAAGACGGTGACCCGCTTGACGCCATGGTTATTCTCGATGTTGACGTTGTTCCCGGCGTGCTGGTTGAAGCCCGCCCCATCGGTGTTTTCCGTATGACCGACGAAGCTGGCGGCGACGATAAGGTTCTGTGCGTTCCCGCAGATAAGCGCTACGACCACATCCAGGAAATCGGCGATGTTGCTGACCAGCTCAAGGAAGAAATCAAGCACTTCTTCGAGCGCTACAAGGATCTGGAGCCCGGCAAGTGGGTTAAGGGCGAGGGCTGGGAAGACCGCGCTTTCGCTGAGAAGCTGGTAGCTGAGGCTCAGGAGCGTTTTGAGAAGTCGCACTACGAGTCCGCTGCTGAAGCTGAAGCAGACGATAACTAAAGACTTGGTGGGGGTAGCGAAAGCTAACTAGTGCTCCCACCGGGATAGGAGGCTGGGCCCTGCACGGGGCCCAGCCTCCGCCCCTTTAAGGGTGCGGACGCCTGTGGGCGGCTTGGGTAGGCTGGGGCGGCTAGGAGCCGGTAGAGTGGGGTGGCATGAGCTCATCTTCCTTGCCTCTGAATTTTTCTTTAGCCCATAAGATTGCCGGTGTGCTGGTTCCGGCTGGCCCGCGCGCTGAGTCCGCGGCTAAGCGGCGGGCTGTTGAAGAGATGCGCTATGCGGCAACCGCCGCCGTTGATCATGTGCACGCTATTACGCAGCTGGCTGCGGCTGAGAACCTGCACGACTCTGAGCTGTTGGTGGTTGATAGGGCGACCTGGGTGAAGGCCAATACCCAGTCGTTTGAGGTTATGCTGGGCCCCATCGCAGAAGAAGTGCTGGGGCGCCGTTTGGCTCAACTGTCTGACGCTGAGCACGCTGTGACCGAGATTGGTGGGGCGGCAGAAATCGGGGGTGTGCTGGCCTTCCTGTCTACCCGCGTCCTGGGCCAGTACGACCCCTACGCGGCGCTGGCCGGTCACGGGGCAGCCGAGGGTCGCCTGATGATTGTGGCTCCCAACCTGATGAAGCTGGAAGAAGAGCTGAACCTTGACCCAGCGGATTTCCGCCTGTGGGTTGCCCTACACGAGCAGACCCACCGGGTGCAGTTTGCTGCTGCCCCCTGGCTGCGCGACTACCTGCTTGACCTCATGCATCGCCTGGGCCGCGAACTGGGGGAGACCACCGAAAACCTGCCTGAGCACATTGCCGCTTCTGCTACCGGGGCGGTGTGGGGCATGAAGAAGCAGGAGGCGCCCGGTGCTAGCCCCGAGGCTGCCACTAGCGGCGCTCCCCTGTTGCCCAGCGACGAGGGCAAGGAACTGCTGGACCGTATCACCGGCGTCATGAGCCTGCTGGAGGGCCACGCCAATGTGGTGATGGATGCCGTTGATTCCTCCATCGTCCCTTCCGTTAAAACCATCCGCCGCCGTTTTGAGCGCCGCAGCCAGACCCAGGGCTTCTTCCCCCGCTTTATGAGCAAGCTGTTGGGCATGGACGCCAAGATGGCCCAGTACAAGAACGGCCAAAAGTTTGTGCAGGCCGTGGTTGACGAAGTGAGCATGGAGCGTTTCAACCGTATTTGGCAGGCTCCCGAGAACCTACCCACCGTGGCCGAAATTCACGACCCCTCCCGCTGGATTGAGCGGGTACTGGGCGCAGACCTACAGGAAGAGAAGAACTAGTGCAGCAGCGTAAAACCCGTTTGAATCCCCTGGTGGGGGCTGCCCGCCGCGAGGTTGCCGATGTGCTGGAGCAGGTATTTGGAGCTGGCACGGTTGCTCCTACCGGTTCGTCAGGACGCCTGAGTGCAGGCCCAAAAGCAGGACAGGTTCCCCTGGTGCTGGCTGCCGTATCGGGTGGCCCCGACTCCTTGGCCCTAGCGGTTCTGCTGGCCCACTTCAACCGGCGGCAGGACGTGCGCGTGGGGGCGGTCGTGGTTGACCACCAGCTTCAGGACGGCTCAGCCCAGGTGGCCGAGCGCACTGCCCAGACCCTGCGGGAGCTGGGCCTTAGCCCGGTGCTGGTAGAAACCGTGACCGTTGAAGAGGGTAAAGAGGGGCCCGAAATGGCGGCCCGTACCGCCCGGTACGGTGCTTTTGCTCGGGCGCTGGCCGCAACCGGGGCGGACGCCATTGCCCTGGGCCACACCCTCGACGACCAAGCCGAAACCGTACTGCTGGGCCTGGCCCGAGGCTCTGGCACCCGCTCCCTGGCGGGTATGCCCGTGGACCGCACCGAAGACCACCCCGCCGGTCCCGTACGGGTCATCCGCCCCCTGCTCACCCTGCGCCGGGCAGATATCGAAGACATTTGCGCTGATGCGGGCCTCACCCCCTGGCAGGACCCCACCAACACCGACCAGTCGCTCATGCGCGCCCGCGTGCGCCACAGCGTCCTGCCCTACCTCGAAGAACACCTGGGCGGCGGCGTAGCTCTATCCCTGGCCCGTACCGCAACCATTGCCGGTGCGGATGCCGACTACCTGGCGTCCGCCGCCCGCCAGGCCCTGGTCGAAGTGCTAGTGGACGCGGACGTCCTCGCCCCCGCAAACACCGATATCGCGTGCCTGCTCGGGGTGGAACCCAGCAGGGACATGGTCGTGCTCAACCGCGCCGCGCTCGCCGGCCTGCACCCGGCCCTGCGCACCCGCGTCCTCGCCCTTGCCCTGGAAAAAGCCGGCGGTATCGCCCCGGGCTTCGAGCGTCTTGCCGCCCTCGATGCTTTCGCTGGCGACCACTCGACTGCCGGCCCCCTCCAGCTGCCCGGCCATATTTCTGCCTACCGCCGCCGCCCCGGTACCACCATCACCCGGGCAGGTCAGAGCTACAACCTCAAGAAAACAGGCCTCATCGTTTTACTCAAGACCGCCCCATAAACCATACTTAAAGGTGAACACGCGCTTTGCCCTACCCAACAGGGCAGGGCACACACCCTTTGAACCAGCAGAAAGCGATCAACCGTGGACGCACTCGACGTACAGAACGACATCAAGCACGTTCTCTTCACCAAAGAAGAAATCGACGCCAAGATCAAAGAACTTGCCGCCCAAATCGACAAGGACTACGAAGGCCGCGACGTACTGCTGGTCGGCGTACTCAAGGGCGCCATCATGGTTGTAGCTGACCTCTCCCGTGCCCTCAAAGCCCACTACACCATGGACTGGATGGCCGTCTCATCCTACGGTTCAGGCACCAAGTCCTCCGGCGTCGTCCGCATCCTTAAGGACCTCGACACCGACCTGACCGGCCGCGACGTGCTCATCGTCGAAGACATCATCGACTCCGGCCTGACCCTCAAGTGGCTCCAGCAGAACCTGGTATCTCGCGGGGCTGCTTCTGTAGAAATCTGCACCCTGCTGCGCAAGCCCAAGAGCGTCAAGACCGACGTCAATGTCAAGTACGTCGGCTGGGACATCGAACCCGAATTCGTAGTGGGCTACGGACTGGACTTCGCCGAGCGCTACCGCAACCTGGACTGCATCGTCACCCTGGCACCGCACGTCTACTCCTAAACAGCGAGCACCTGTCAGAGAGCCCTGGCAGACACTCCCCTCCGCCGACTAACCTTCTTGCTCCTCGCCTGGAGGCTCGTCGCAATTCATGCCAGACCCAGCCAGTCGGCTACGGGGAGCCTACCGGGACCTTGCTTTCTTGGTCCTTTAGCCCTGAGGTGAAAATCCCGGGCCATCAAGCGAGTACCCAGCAACTTTAGGTACATTAGATAGGTCTTGAGTTCCGTGCACCCAAAAATAGGTGCGCGGAGGACCTAACCTCAGGGGCGCATCTGCGCCCCAACCGTCATTTTTGTGGAAGGCGCGGCTGTGCAGAAAACGGATACCAACCCCGACCCTAAGAAAAAGGGGTTCTTCAGCAAGCTCATCTCAGGGCCCTGGTTCTGGGTACTGCTGGCAGTTCTCATTGCCGTGCCCATGATCTTCGCAAACTCCCTAGCAGCCTCAACCCGCGTTGACACCAACGTGGGTATCAGCCTGCTGAATGACGAGAAAGTCGTCAGTGCCAAAATCTTCGACGGCGACCAGCGCGTAGACCTGGAACTCAAGGAAGACTACGTGAACGCCGCCGGTGAAAACCAGGGCAAGAACGTAAGCTTCTACTACGTGCAGCCCCGCGCGACCGACGTCGTCGCGGCCATGGACAACGCCAACCTCGAGTCCTACACCGATCAGCCGGTGCAGACCAACTGGTTCACCTCCATGCTGTCCTTCATCCTGCCCTTCGTGATCCTGGTGGCCCTCTTCTGGTTCCTGATGTCACGCATGGGTGGCGGCAGCAACCAGATTATGAATTTCTCCAAGTCCCGCGCTAAGAAGTTCAACAAAGATAACCCCGCCGTGCGCTTTGCCGACGTTGCCGGTGTTGACGAAGCTCTGGCAGAACTCGAAGAGGTCCGCGAATTCCTGGCCGAACCCGAAAAGTTCACCCGCCTGGGCGCCAAGATTCCCAAGGGTGTACTGCTCTACGGACCTCCCGGCACCGGTAAGACCCTGCTCGCTAAGGCCGTAGCCGGTGAAGCTGGCGTCCCCTTCTACTCCATCTCCGGTTCTGACTTCGTTGAAATGTTTGTGGGTGTGGGCGCATCCCGCGTGCGCGACCTCTTCAAGGAAGCCAAGTCGAACAAAGCCGCTATCATCTTCGTCGACGAAATTGACGCCGTAGGCCGTCAGCGTGGCGTCGGCATGGGCGGCGGTAATGACGAACGCGAGCAGACCCTCAACCAGCTGCTGGTTGAGATGGACGGCTTCGATGGCACCTCCAACATCATCGTCATCGCGGCAACCAACCGCCCCGACGTGCTCGACCCCGCCCTGCTGCGTCCGGGCCGCTTCGACCGCCAGGTCGGCGTCGACGCCCCCGACCTCAAGGGCCGCCAGCGCATCCTCGAAGTACACGCAATCGGCAAGCCCATTGACCGCCGCGTTGACCTAGCCTCCGTCGCCAAGCGCACCCCCGGCTTTACCGGTGCTGACCTCGCCAACGTCATGAACGAAGCTGCCCTGCTCACCGCCCGCGACGGCGGCAACGTGATTGACGAACGCGCTATCGACGAAGCTATTGACCGCGTCATGGCAGGCCCCCAGCGCTCCTCCCGCATCATGAGCGAGCACGAACGTACCGTCACCGCCTACCACGAAGGTGGCCACGCCCTGGTCGCGGCTGCCCTGCGCAACTCAGCGCCCGTCACCAAAATTACGATTCTGCCGCGCGGACGCGCCCTGGGCTACACCATGGTCATGCCCCAGGACGACAAGTACTCCACCACCCGCCACGAACTGCTCGACCAGATGGCCTACGCTATGGGTGGCCGCGCCGCCGAAGAGCTGATTTTCCACGACCCCTCTACCGGTGCGTCCAACGATATTCAGAAGGCAACCGATACCGCCCGCAAGATGGTGACCGAGTACGGCATGAGCGCCAAGGTTGGTTCAGTTCGTCTTGCAGCTAAGGACTCCGATCCCTTCCTGGGCGGCGGTGCTGGTGGCGGCAACAACTTCTCCGACGAGATGGCCTACCTGGTTGACCAGGAAGTCGCAGCCCTGCTGGAGCAGGCCCACGATGAGGCCTACGAGATTCTGCGCGATAACCGCGACGTACTCGATGCCCTCTCCCTGGCCCTGCTCGAGAAGGAAACCCTGCTCGAGAACGACCTGGCAGAAATCTTTGCGGGCGTGCGCAAGCGCCCCGAGCGCGACCACTGGTACTCCAAGGCCAACCGCGAGCCCTCAGCTCTGCCCCCGGTCAAGGTAGCTAAGGCAGAGTCCGACGAGACCCCGGTTGCCGAGGAGCCCATCGTCCAGCAGCCTACCGTTGACCCCATGGATCCCGGTAACCCCCACCCCGGTGCCGCAGGCCCCGCAGGTAACCCCGACGTTGACCCCTTGGGAGGGCCCCGTTAATGGCAGTTGACCAGCCCCGTATCGAGGCCGCTGTCCGCGAGATTCTGCTGGCTATCGGTGAAGACCCCACCCGCGACGGTCTGCTCGACACCCCCGCCCGCGTAGCCCGCGCCTATGACGAGATATTTGCCGGCCTGCACCAGAGCGCCGGTGACATTCTGGGCACGACCTTCGACATTGACCACTCCGAGCTGGTGCTGGTGAAGGACATCCCCTTCTACTCCATCTGCGAGCACCACCTGGTGCCCTTCGTCGGGCACGCCCATATCGGCTACATTCCCGGTGGCGACGGCAAGGTTACCGGCCTGTCCAAGCTAGCCCGCCTGGTCGATGTCTACGCTAAGCGCCCCCAGGTGCAGGAGCGGTTGACCACCCAGGTGATTGAAGCTCTCGAAGAGCACCTGCAGCCTACTGGCGCGATTGTGGTGATTCAGGCTGAGCACATGTGTATGTCCATG
Organism: Rothia nasimurium; assembly: GCF_004569295.1. Taxonomy (GTDB): domain Bacteria; phylum Actinomycetota; class Actinomycetes; order Actinomycetales; family Micrococcaceae; genus Rothia; species Rothia nasimurium_B. Next base: position 55,694 of record NZ_SPQC01000008.1, on the reverse strand, counting down.
CGCGGTGTGCGCAAGCCCGGGGCGAAGACGGTGACGAGCGCCGTCCGCGGGGCCCTGCGCGACCCCGCAACCCGGGCTGAGGCCATGAGCCTGATTAACGCCTCCTGATTTCCCATGACTCTTCCCCACGCCCACGGCTCCTACGATAACCTGCCGACTGATCGCCCCCTGATTATGGGTATTCTCAACGTCACCCCCGATTCCTTCTCCGACGGCGGTTTGCACGCGGACGCTGCTACGGCAGTTGCGCACGCCAAGGCTCTGGTTGCGCAGGGGGCAGACATTATCGATGTGGGAGGGGAATCCACCCGCCCCGGCGCCACCCAGGTATCGCTGGCCGAGGAGCAGCGCCGCGTCCTGCCCGTCATTGAGGCCTTGGCAGCTGAAAGTATCGTCATGTCGGTTGACACGCTCAACCCCGAAACCGCCCGCGCCGCCGTCGCCGCCGGAGCCCACATCATCAACGATGTTGCCGGGATGAGCCTGCGCGATGACATGATTGAGACCGTCGCCGAGCTCGGTGTGCCCTATATCCTCATGCACTCGCGTGGTACCTCCCTCACCATGGACTCCCAGGCCGTCTACACCGACGTTGCCGCTGAGGTCTTCAACGAGCTCTTTGCCCTGCGCGAGCGGCTCATCATCGGGGGAGTAGCTCCCGAGCAGATCATTCTGGACCCCGGCCCCGGCTTCGCTAAACAGGGGGAGCAGAACTGGCAGATTCTGGCGGGCCTGCAGGCCCTGGCTGCCGGGGGGCACCGGGTGCTGGTGGCCGGTTCCCGCAAACGCTTTATTGCCCGGCTTCTGCAGGAGCAGGACGCCGCAGCTTCCGGCCTGCCCTCAGAGCAGGTTGCAGAGCGAGCGGCAACTGAACGGGACGTCGCCAGCGCGGCTCTTTCAGTCATGGCAGTTGAGGCGGGAGCCTGGGCCGTGCGCGTGCATAATGTGCAGGCAACCGCCGACGCCCTGGCCGTGCGTGCAGCCTGGCGGCAGGCGTCCGCCCGCTAGGGGCTAAGCAGCGGTTGGACGTGACACAGAAGCGTCATAAATGAAAATGTCTTTGTGACTTTAAGCGCTTTAGGGGTCGTACTTTAAGCCCGCTTAACTACCGCTTTTCCCAGCAAATGTCCGGGTGAGGCTGCCTTTAGATATGTCTTAAGGGCACACACAGTGGTCGCCGGGCAGTGCTCCCGGGGCGTGGATAATGGCTACAAAGTACCGGCGCTTCAACTCTGAACTACCACCGGTGAACCAGACTCGGTGAAAGGTGACCATGCACGATCACAGCTCATCGTCGGGCCAACGAGATTACTCCCGTACCGACCGAATTACGCTCACTGGCGTGGGTAGCGTGGGCTACCACGGCGTGCTCGACTCTGAGAAGCAGACCGGGCAGCCCTTCTTCGTCGATATCACCATGTTCACGGACTTCACCCAGGCTGCCGCCACCGACAACGTCGCGCACACCGTCAACTACGCCGAAGTAGCTGAGGTTATCCGCGAAATCGTAACCGGTGAATCCCTCGACCTCATCGAAACCTTGGCCGAGCGTATCGCGTCCGCTGTGCTCGAGAAGTTCCCCCTGCTCGCGGTTGAACTAACCGTGCACAAGCCCAAAGCCCCTATTGAGGTGACTTTCGCTGACGTGTCGGTGACGATTTTTAGGGAGAAGCATGCCGGTTAAAGCGATCCTTGCCCTGGGGTCTAACCTGGGCGATAGCGAAGATACCCTCATCAAGGCGATTGGTGATATCTGTTCCCACGAGAAAATTGCGGTGACCAAGATTTCCCCCATCGCTATCACGGCAGCTGTGGGTGGCCCGGCTGGCCAGCCTGACTACGCCAACATGGTGGTCGAGATTGAGACCAGCCTGCGCCCCTTCCTGCTGCTGGAATACACCCAGCAGATTGAGCAGAAGCACCACCGCACCCGCGACGTCCGCTGGGGCTCGCGTACCCTCGACATCGACATCATCGATATCGCCTCACTCGAGATGGACGACCCCGACCTCACCCTGCCCCACCCGCGCGCCGCTGAACGCGCCTTTGTGCTGGAACCCTGGGCTCGCATGGACCCCTCAGCCCTGCTTCTCGGCTCATCGGTACGCCAGCTGGCAGACAAGGCAGCGGACGCCGGTGGTATCCGCGAGTTCCACCCTGCACCGGTGGTCTGCGCGTGAAACTGCGAAGCCGGGCCCTTGCCCTCCTAGCGGGTGTAGGTGTTGCAAGCGGGGCAGTTCTCAACCTCCTGAGCGTCCAGTCAGGCGGCCCTGAGCTGTCCCTGCCCGCCCTCACCCTGGTCGCTGCCCTCATCTTGGCAGGTCTGGCCCTCTACTTCGCCCGGCAGGTCTACCGGTATAGCCGGGTCGAGACCCGTAAGAAGGCCGGTTCTATGAACCCCCTCATGGCCGCCCGGGTTGCTGTCTTCGCCCAGGCCCTAGCCCTCACTGGCGCCCTGGTCGGCGGCTGGCAGGTAGCGATTGTGGTCTACCAGGTGGGGCTGGCGTCCGCCCGCGCCACCGCCCAACCCCTCATCGAGAGCCTGCTTGCCCTCGCTGGCGGCCTGGTGATGCTGGTTGCCGGTATTGTCGCCGAGAACTGGTGCAAGGTGCCTCCGGGAGATAAGGACGCCGGTGGTGGAGTTGGCGGGGTCAGCCCGCAGATCGGCTCCCTGGCCCGTAATAAGCCGGACGCTTCGTCCTAAGGTAACGTTCGGTTTAGCTTTCTCACCGCCGTGCCATAATGGTGTAGACCACACCCTGACATGCATACGTAACGAGAGAGCACCATGAACGAGCCGCAATTTACACCTACCCTGCCTCCGCTCGACCTGGATGGCCTGGGCAAGCAGAGCATAGATTTGCCCGAGGTCAGTTGGAAGCGGGTTTCGCCCAAGTATGTTCGGGTTAAGCTCATCACCTCTCTGGTTTGGTCTCTCATTCTGCTGGGGCTGGCGTCCTTGCCGCTTATCATGACGTTTGTGGTGGGGAGCTGGAACTGGGCGCCCTGGGCCTACTGGGGCCTACCTGCCCTGGCGCTTATCTGGCGGCTGTGGGCGCTGATGCTGGTCAAGCGCCGGGTTCAGGCTATCGGCTACAGTGAACGCGCTGACCACCTGCTCAAGCGCTCCGGCCTGCTCTTCCGTTCAGTTACCGCCGTACCCTACGGGCGTATCCAGTACGTCGATGTGTCCTCTGGGCCGATCGAAAATGCGCTCTCACTGGCCAGCGTCGAGGTGAAAACCGCGGCGAACAGCATCACCATTCCGGGCCTGACTAAGAGCGATGCTGACCAGCTGCGCGAGGTTCTCACCGACCTGTCGGACGCCAGAATGGCAGGCCTCTAAATGAGTGAACAGGTACCCACTTCAGAGTCCCCGGCGGTTTCCACCGATATCACCGCCCGCGAAGAAGCTGCCCTCACCTGGCGTCGTGCCCACCCGCTCTCACCCTTGGTGAGAGCCTGGCTGATTATCGTCGTTTTCGTCTACATCATCGCTAACAACCTGGTCGAGGACCTCTTCACCGGTGAAGAGGTCCTTGACCTGCGCGAACTTGGGCAGAGCGGCCCGCCAGACACCGTCTTCCTCTCCTGGACGAGCATCTTCGGGGGCTTCTGGTTCGTGGGAGTACTGGCCGTCTTCTTCCTCCTCTTGCTACTGCCCTTCCTCTCAACCTGGTTCTTTTACCGGTTTGCAGTCGATGACCACAACGTCTATATCAAGAGCGGCATGCTCTTCAAAACCGAGCGCAAGGCCCGGCTGGACCGCGTGCAGTCTATCGACGTCAACCGCCCCCTGATGGCCCGCCTGTTGGGCCTGGCAGAGCTTAAATTCGACGTGGCAGACGGAGATTCTTCTGCCCTGCGGGTGCAGTTCCTCAAGTACGCCGACGCCCGCGCCCTGCGCGAGCAGCTTCTAGCCCGGGTGCGCACCCTCAAAGCCGATGCGGCAGACTCCCCGGCGCCGGCGTCCACTCCTGCCGACCAGCCCGCCCACCGCGACATGGCAGACCGCCTGAGCGACCATCTCACCGAGAACTTTCTGGGGGTTAAGGATGCCGGTGAGCAGCTCATCGTCAAGGTGCCGGCTGCGCGGCTGTTAGGGTCGATGGTGCTGAGCCTGGGTTGGGTCGTGGGCCTGCTTTTCCTTTTGGGCATGGGCGGGCTGATGTTCTGGGCAGAGATGTCCCTGGGCACGATTTTTGCCTCGAACGTGGCGGTTATTCTGGCTATCGTTTCGAGCACCTGGAAGCGCTTTAACACCGGCTTCAATTTTTCGCTTTCCACCAGCCCGGACGGCCTGAAAACCCGCTTCGGTTTTACCGACACCACCACCCAGACCCTGCCCGAGGGTCGTATTCAGCGTATTTTGGTGGAGCAGCCCCTGCTGTGGCGCATGACCGGCTGGTACCGGATTGAGGTCACCCTGCTGGGTAAGGGCAACGGCCAGGGAGAATTTGCCGGGGAGCTGTTGCCGGTGGGCACACTCGACGACGTGATGCGGGTGCTGCCCCTGGTACTCCCTGCCCAGCAGGACGGCGGAGTATCACCCGACCAGCTCTCAGCTGGCCTGGCGGGAAACGGCACCGATCAGGGCTTTACGGTATCCCCGGCACCTGCCCGCTGGTTTGACCCGCTCACCTACCGCCGCAACGGTTTTGCGGTAACCCCTCTGCTTCTCTTGGTCCGATCGGGCCGCTGGGTGCGCCGTCTGGCCTTTGTGCCCCACCGTAAGGTGCAGAGTTTTGAGCTGGCCCAGGGGCCCCTGCAGAAGAGGGCCGGGCTGGCCCACCTCTCCTTGCGGGTCGCCGGGGGAACCCTCTCCACCTCCGTGCATAATGCGGACGCCGAGGTCGCCCGCGCCCTGACTGTCCGCCTGGCCCAGATGGGGGTTGAGACTGCATCACCCTATTCTTTCTCTCTTCACCCTGAGACAAACTCCAGGGTAAAGAGAGAAGGAGTAGGGTCTTAGGGAATGAGCAGCACGGTGCCCCGGTAAACTAAGCAGGCATGACGCAGATAGAAAGGGCCCCATGCAGAGCACCAACCACCTTAAGCCCGCCCGCCTGGGTGTCGGCGTGATTTCAGCAGGTAAGGTAGGGGTCGTACTCGGTGCAGCCCTCCGAGCCGCCGGGCACCTGATTACCGGCGTCCACGCTGTCTCAGAAGCCTCCCGCACCCGAGCCGAAGCCCTGCTCCCCGGCGTCCACGTCACCACCATTCCCGAGATCATTACCACCAGCGAAGTAGTGCTCCTGGCCGTACCCGACGACGCCCTACCCGATCTGGTCAAAGGTATCGCCGAAACCGACGGCTGGCGGCCCGGGCAAATTCTTATCCACACCTCAGGACGCCACGGCGTCGGCGTCCTAGCCCCGGCTACCGCCCAGGGCGCCATCGGCCTAGCCATCCACCCGGCCATGACCTTCACCGGCCTCTCCCTCGACCTGCCCCGCCTCGCCAACACCAGCTTCGGCGTCACCGGCCCAGCTCCCTTCACTCCCATCGCCCAGGCACTGGTCGTCGAAATGGGCGGGGAACCCGTCCTCATCGCCGAAGGCGACCGCCCCCTCTACCACGCAGCCCTCGCCCACGGCTCCAACCACCTGGTCACCATCACCGGCCAGGCCCTCCAAATCCTGGCCTCCATCGGCATCGAGAACCCGGCCCGCTACATCGAACCGCTGCTGAGAGCCTCCCTCGACAACGCCCTCGCCAACGGCGATAGCGTCCTCACCGGCCCCGTAGCCCGCGGAGACGCCCACACCGTAGCCGCCCACGCCCAAACCCTCGCCAGCTACGCCCTCGAAGAAAACGCAGACGACATCAAGGCCGCCTACCTGGCCCTCGCCCGCGCCACCGCCGAACGCGCCCACAGCCGCGGGGCCCTCACCGATGAGAGCTACCATGCTGTGCTTCAAGCGCTCGCCGGGTAAACTGGGAGGGCGCAAAACACGAAAGGACCCCTCACCACCGTGACGAGTCAAGCCCCTATCGCACACACCATCACCGACCTCGGCAACGAAATGCTCCTGGCCCTCACCACCACCGCCAGCCGCCGCCGAGACACCGGTGAAACCCCCGCCGCAGAGAAACCCCTCACCGTAGGCTACGTAGCCACCATGGGCGCCCTGCACGACGGGCACGCCACCCTGATTCGCCGTGCCCGCGAACAGAACGATGTTGTGGTGCTCTCTATCTTCGTGAACCCCCTCCAGTTCGGGCCCAACGAAGACTACGACCGCTACCCCCGCACTCTTGAAGCGGACGCCGCCCTGGCGACCGAAGCAGGCGTCGACGTCATCTTCGCCCCCACCGTTGAAGAAATGTACCCCGGTGGCGACCCCAAAATCACCGTTGTCTCAGGCAAGCTGGGCACCCTCTTCGAGGGCAAGACCCGCCCTGGCCACTTCGACGGCGTACTGACCGTGGTCAATAAGTTCTTCAACATTCTGAAGCCCCTGGTAGGGGAAGGTACCCTTAACGCTTACTTCGGGCAGAAGGACGCCCAGCAGCTGGCCCTCATTCAGCGCATGGTTAAGGACTTGAACCACGAGGTAACCATCAAGCCTGTGCCCGTGGTACGTGCGGACGACGGCCTTGCCCTCTCATCGCGCAACCAGTACCTGAGCGCTGAAGAACGCGAAGCGGCCCTGGTGCTTTCCCGCACCCTGGCAACCCTGCGCGAAAAGTACATCACCGGCAGGTTGAGCGCAGAGGACGTCGCCCAGGCCCGTACCACCATCGACAGCACCGAAGGAGTGCGCCTGGACTACCTCGAAGTCGTCGATACCGACACCTTTGAGGCCCCCCAGAGCGAACAGGCACGTGTGCTAGCGCTCGTGGCAGCCTACGTAGGCTCCACCCGCCTCATCGATAACATGGAAATCAACTAAGACCTCTATACCCAACCTAAGAACAGGTACATCATTGACTGAACAGGGCAACACTCCCGCCGAAACCACCGCCTTCGACCACGGCGTCTCAGAGCAGATGCAGATTCGCCTCGAAAAGCGCGCCAAGCTGCTCGAATCTGGCCGTGAAGCTTACCCCGTGGGCGTCCCCGTCACCCACACCATCACCGAAATCCGTGAGAAGTACGACGGCAAGCTCGAAGCAGACCAGACCACCGGCGACATCGTTGGTGTGGCCGGACGCGTCGTCTTCGTCCGCAACACCGGCAAGCTCTGCTTTGCCTCCCTGCAGCAGGGTAACGGCACCCGCATCCAGGCCATGATTTCACTGGCCAGCGTGGGCGAAGAATCCCTGGCTGACTGGAAGGCCCTGGTTGACCTGGGCGACCACGTCTTCGTCAAGGGCGAGGTTATCTCGTCCCGCCGCGGCGAGCTCTCCATCATGGCGGACGAATGGCAGATGGCATCCAAGGCCCTGCGCCCCATGCCCAACCTGCACTCCGACTTGAACGAAGAGACCCGCGTCCGCCAGCGCTACCTCGACCTGATGGTGCGCGATGAAGCCCGCGACCTGGTCATCAAGCGCGCCAAGATTACCCAGACCGTGCGCAACGTGCTGAACGACCACGGCTACATCGAGCTGGAAACCCCCATCCTGCAGCTCATTCACGGTGGTGCGGCAGCCCGCCCCTTCGAAACCCACCTGAACGCTTTTGACCAGCCCATGACCCTGCGCATCGCCACTGAGCTTTTCCTCAAGCGTGCTGAGGTGGGAGGTCTGGAACGTGTCTACGAAATTGGCCGTGTCTTCCGCAACGAGGGCGTAGACTCCACCCACAGCCCCGAATTCACTACCCTGGAATGCTACGAGGCCTACGCCGACCAGTTCGTTATGGCCAAGCGCATGCAGGAAATCGTCATGGCCTGCGCCGACGCTGTGGGCGTGCACCAGATTGAAACCGAAGCCGGTACCATCGACCTCAGCGGCGAATGGAAGTGGCTGGGCGTCTACCCCGGCCTGTCCGAGGCCGTGGGCGTTGAGATTACCCCCGCCACCACCGCAGAAGAACTGCGCGCTATCGCCGAGAAGCACGAGGTCCCCGTTGACCCCAAGTGGGACGCCGAGAAGCTGGTTGTTGAGCTCTTCGGTGAAATCGTTGAACCCACCCTCATCAACCCCACCTTCGTCTACGACTACCCGCCCTCAGCCCAGCCGCTGGCCCGCCAACACCGCTCCGAGGCCAACCTCATCGAGGCCTGGGACCTCATCATCGGCGGTATGGAGCGAGGCACAGCCTTCTCCGAGCTCATCGACCCCGTAATCCAGCGTGAGCGCCTGACCGAGCAGTCCAAGCTGGCAGCAGGCGGCGACGACGAAGCCATGCAGCTCGACGACGACTTCCTGCGCGCCCTCGAATACGGTGCTCCCCCCATGGGTGGCCTGGGCCTGGGTATCGACCGCCTGATTATGCTCTTCACCGGCGTAGGTATCCGCGAAACCATCCTCTTCCCGCTCATGAAGCCCGAAGCCGAGTAAAGCGTCCTTACGCCCCTCTAGCCCGCCTGGTAGCCTGCCAGGCGGGCTTTTTTGCCAGTTATCTGGGGTAGATTGGAGGGAGCATAAACCCACGAAAGGTAAGGAAGAGATGGAATTCCTGATTGGCCTGGTTCCCTCAATTGGTGCGGGCCTGGTTCTTTATTTTATTTTGCGCTGGATGAACCGCGCTGACAGCACAGAGCGTGCCGCCCGGCAGGATACCGAAAAGGACGCCGAAGCCTGGTACCGCTCTGTAAAAAACGCGGACGGAACCCGGGACCCTTTTGGAACATCAGAAACTAAATAAAACTTTTTTGTTCTCTAAAGCGTGACTTATTTCCTTTTTGAGAAAAGAATATGTACTATTTATTTTAGTCATCAAGGGTGACTAACTTGATTGCGTACCCCACAGAAAAGGGGTAGAAGGCGGATATTCCCTATACGTCTCCCTACCCAAAAACGCGGTTGAGTTCATATTCCCCAAACAGCCTCATCCAAGGAGAAAATAATGGCTCAGAAGGTCAAGATTATTCTTGAAGACGATCTCGACGGCGGCCCCGCAGAAGAAACCGTACGTTTCGGTCTCGACGGCGGCCAGTTCGAAATCGATCTTTCTAGCGCTAACGCTGCCCGCCTGCGCGACGCCATCCGTCCTTTCGCCGCTAAGGCCCGTCGCGTCCAGCGCACTCCCGGCCGCCCCGCAGGCTCACGCACCACCGCTAAGCGCAACCCCGAAATCGCTGAAATCCGTAAGTGGGCCCAGGAAAATGGCCACGAGGTTTCCAACCGCGGCCGTATTCAGCAGCATATTCAGGACGCCTACTACGCAGCTATGGGCAAAGAAAGCAAGTAAATAATCTTCTTCTTGTCTTTATGAGGCGGAACCCGATGAGCGGGTTCCGCCTCATTACTTATAAGCAGCCTATAAAGTGCAGGCACGGAGGAAATGATAGATAAATTCCAGGCACCTTTGGTCGGTAAATATAGAGGTGTATCTAGGCAAAAAGTAGAGCAACCTTAGAGCTACGCAGCTGACTCAATGCCAGCCCTCTTAGCGGCATGAGACGCGGGAGCTTTCCCTCCCTGCGAACACCATTCATTCCGTGGCGAACAGGGCCCCGCAGGTGCGGAAACGCGCGTAATCTTTTGGGTAATAGTAAGTTTCCAAGGAGTGTTCAATGTTTGAACGGTTTACCGACCGCGCCCGCCGCGTCATCGTGCTTGCTCAAGAAGAAGCACGCATGCTGAACCACAACTACATCGGCACCGAACACATTTTGCTCGGTCTGATTCACGAGGGTGAGGGTATTGCGGCTCGCGCTCTTGAGTCGCTCGGTATTAACCTCACTGCTGTGCGTGACCAGGTGCAGGATATCATCGGTTCTGGCCCCCAGGCGTCCAGCGGTCATATTCCCTTTACCCCGCGTGCTAAGAAGGTTCTTGAGCTGTCGATGCGCGAGGCTATCCAGCTGAACCACGGCTACATCGGTACCGAGCACATCCTGCTGGGTATGGTGCGCGCCAACGAGGGTGTGGGCAACCAGATCCTGACCAAGCTGGGCGCTGAGCCCGCTAAGGTTCGTCAGACCGTGATGGACCTGATTTCTGGCTACCCTGGCAACAACAACGGTGAGGGCGGTAAGGAGACCGCCGGTGTGGGTGCGGGTAACTCCCGCGAGGGCACCCCGGCTGGGTCTGCCATTCTTGACCAGTTCGGACGCAACCTCACGGCTGCGGCGCGCGAGGGCAAGCTTGACCCCGTGATTGGTCGCCATAAGGAGATGGAGCGCGTTATGCAGGTGCTCTCTCGCCGCACCAAGAACAACCCCGTGCTGATTGGTGAGCCCGGTGTGGGTAAGACCGCCGTTGCTGAGGGTCTGGCCCAGGCGATTGTGCACGGTGATGTGCCCGAAACCTTGAAGGACAAGCACCTTTACACCCTGGACCTGGGTTCCATGGTGGCCGGTTCCCGCTACCGCGGTGACTTCGAAGAGCGCATGAAGAAGGTGCTGAAGGAAATCCGCAACCGCGGCGACATCATCCTCTTCATCGATGAGATTCACACCCTGGTCGGTGCAGGTGCCGCTGAGGGCGCTATCGACGCTGCCTTAATCCTGAAGCCCATGCTGGCCCGCGGTGAGCTGCAGACCATCGGTGCAACCACTCTCGATGAGTACCGCAAGCACATTGAGAAGGACCCCGCCCTGGAACGTCGTTTCCAGCCCATCCAGGTCGATGAGCCCAGCCCCGAGCTGGCTGTTGAGATTCTCAAGGGCCTGCGCGATAAGTACGAAGCCCACCACCGCGTGACCATCTCAGATGAGGCTCTGGAAACCGCCGTTAACCTGGCCCACCGCTACATCTCTGATCGTTTCCTGCCCGATAAGGCCGTTGACCTGATTGACGAGGCCGGTGCCCGCCTGCGTATCAAGCGCATGACTGCTCCGCCTGAAATTAAGGTGCTCGAAGAGCGCATCGCCAAGCTCAAGGGCGAGAAGGAAGAAGCCATTGCGGCTAACGAGTTCGAGAAGGCAGCTGACCTGCGCGATAAGGAGCAGAAGCTGGCTGCTGAGAAGGAAGAGGCTGAGCAGCAGTGGCGCAACGCCGGCGACGCCTTCGGTGAGGTGACCCCCGAGGTTATCGCCGACGTCCTTGCCTTCTCCACCGGTGTTCCGGTCTACAAGATCACTGAGGAAGAGTCCGGCCGTCTGCTCAAGATGGAAGAGGAGCTGCACAAGCGCGTCATTGGCCAGGAGAACGCTATCAAGGCTCTCTCCCGTTCAATCCGCCGTACCCGTGCGGGCCTCAAGGACCCCAAGCGTCCTGGCGGCTCCTTCATCTTCGCCGGACCCACCGGCGTCGGTAAGACCGAGCTGGCTAAGGCCCTGGCTGAGTTCCTCTTTGGTGACGAGGACGCCCTCATCACCCTGGACATGTCGGAGTACCAGGAGAAGCACACTGTGTCTCGCCTCTTCGGTGCCCCTCCCGGCTATGTTGGTTACGAGGAGGGCGGCCAGCTGACCGAGAAGGTCCGCCGCAAGCCCTTCTCCGTTGTGCTCTTTGACGAGGTCGAAAAGGCTCACGCTGATCTCTTCAACTCCCTGCTGCAGATTCTGGAAGACGGCCGCCTGACCGACTCCCAGGGCCGTGTGGTGGACTTCAAGAACACCGTCATCATCATGACCACCAACCTGGGCTCCCGCGAAATGGCCCGCCGTGTGCCCGTGGGCTTCCAGCAGGTCGGCGACGACCAGGGCTCCTACGAGCGTATGCAGGGCCGCGTGATGGAATCCCTCAAGGAGCACTTCCGCCCCGAGTTCCTCAACCGCGTGGACGACATCATTGTCTTCCCCCAGCTCTCCGAGTCTGAGATTCTGCAGATTGTTGACCTCTTCGTTGCCCGCCTGGCCAAGCGCCTGGCTGAGCAGGATATGTCAATTGAGCTGACCGATAAGGCTAAGGCTCTCATGGCGGCTAAGGGCTACGACCCCTCCATGGGTGCCCGCCCGCTGCGCCGCGAGATGCAGCGCAACCTGGAAGACCCGCTGTCTGAGAAAATCCTCTTCGGTGAGATCAAGTCCGGCGAGAAGATTACCGTGGACGTTGAGGGCGAGGGCGACCTGGCCAAGTTCACCTTCTCGTCAGCTCCCCTGGGTGACCTGGACGCCGAGGCCTTCGACAAGGCCTTTGGCGAGGACGAGAAGGAACTCCCCGCAATCCCCGAAGCCGAGGTAGCTAACGAGACTGCCGAGCAGCGTTTCGAGGCCGAAGAAGCCCGCGAGGCCGACGAGCGCTAAGCCGCCTTTGCAAGCGCAAGCCGCCTGCAGCGTCCTGATACCAAGGACGTTGCAGGCGGCTTTATACTGCACCGGGTAGTTTTGTGGTGCGCTGGCTGGTTCTGTGATGCTTTTGTGATGGGCGGTCAAAAATGTAACCAAAGCTTGACCAACCTTTCAGCTTGCGCCCAGCTCTTTAAGGCTTGCGCTCAAGGCTGGCTTGCCATACTTAAGTCATACGGTTCGACAGAGCCCCTGAAGCGATAAAGCCCCGGTGTGTGGGGCAACTTTAGGACAAGAAGACTCTTGTGTGTATGTGTGTGTAATGATGTAAATCAGCTCCCGCGCCGGTTGGCGGTCGGGGCTGATTTATTGTTTAAGTGGCTTTGCGTCTCACGGGGCTTTGGCCCCCGGGTGGGCAGGGCAGTAGCCTTGAGGAATGACAGATGTGACCGTCCGCCCCGCCACCGTGCACGATGTGCCCGCTATCCAAGCCCTGGTGCGCCCCTTGGCGCTTGAGGGGATTCTGCTTGATAAAGAGGCCGTGGCCTACTATGAGGCTATCCAGGAGTTCCTCATTGTTGAGGACGCTGCCGGGCAGGTTCTCGGCTGCGGGGCTCTGCACGTGATGTGGCAGAACATCGCTGAAATTAGGACGCTGGCGGCAGCTCCTGTTGCGCGCGGTCGGGGAGTGGGGCACGCCCTGGTAGCCGCTCTGGTGGAGCGGGCCCGGCGGCTGGGTGTTGCCAGTGTTTTTTGCCTGACCTTTGAGGTGGATTTCTTCAAGCGCCAGGGGTTTAGGGTGATGGAGAACCAGGATCAGATTGACTCTGAGACTTTTATGGAGCTGCTGCGGTCGCACGATGAGGGTGTGGCTGAGTTTCTTGACCTTGCCCGGGTGAAGCCCAATACTCTAGGAAATACCCGGATGATTCTGGAAATCTAGAGGAGCTGGAGGTTTTCCTTATACAGGTCTAGAATGTGCCTGACTTTAAGGTAATCTAGTTCACAACTTCTGAAAGGTGTGAACCATGAATCGTCAGGATTTGCAGGGAACATACCGTCAGAAAAAGTGACCCGGCATCGTCTACCAGCAGGACGCCACCACGGTTGACTACGAGGGCCCTAACATGCGCGCAGACCCGCCTGCTAACCCCGATTATTCACTGGCCTATGAGCTGGATTCCCTCGAGCCATACCGCACGGTTATTAGTCGCATGGTGAATAACAGTAGAGGCCTGTCGAGCTACGGTTTCGAACGATGCGTGGCTTTTACCCTCGACGCTGAGGGTACAGCGGAAGGAGAGCTCTCGTGCGTCCCCAACTAGACCTTGAGCAGGTACCCGGTACGGTTCTGGCTGAGAACGGGCGCCCGGTCCTTTTTGCAGACAGCACCTGGCCTCTTTGCGACCTGGGTTTACCCTCTGGCCCTGCTCCTGCTTTTGCTCGTGAATCAGCCCCTAGCCCTGTGGCTGGTGCTAGCCGCTGGTGTTTATGCCCACGGGGTGCGCTACCCCCGCCAGCACGGGGTCTTCAAGCGAGGCTACTTCTTCTCCTTCATTGCCGGAGTGGTTATTCCCTTCGTAGCGATTTTCTGGGCAGTGCAACGACCGTGAGCTTCGGTTAAAGACTGACCCTATCGCCCTCAACCTGCCGGGCGAGGCCGTCCGCTAGGAGCCCCGAGAAGCAGCGCTCAATCTGCTCCGGCGGGGGAGTGAGTGCTCGCAGCTTCGCAACAGCAGGAACAAGGCCCTCGGGAACAACAATATCTGCCCGCCCTACACTGGTCAGCAGCTGGGCCGGCACCGGCTCCTGGGCGGCGCGCAGCACGCCCATCATGGCACCCCGCAGCTGGCGGTCGGTACCGGCCCAGGCCTGGCCCTTAGGCACATAGTCGGCCTCGGGGCGTCCTGCCGTAACCCAGGCACAGGAATCCACCACCGGGCAGCGCTCGCAGCTCGGGGATTTAGCGGTGCAGATGAGCGCTCCCAGCTCCATGACCGAGACATTCCACAGGCAGGACGCTGCCAGGTCAGCGGGCATTAGCTCATCGGCTAAGCGGGTTTCGGCAGCTGTAAGCGCCTTAGCTGGTAGTGCCTTGCCCAAGATAAGGCGGGCGTGAACCCGACGGATATTGGTATCAATCACCGTGGCCCTTGCACCAAACGCAAACACAGATATAGCTGCCGCGGTATATGAGCCCACCCCGGGTAAGGCCAAAAGCTCCTCGTAACTACCCGGCACCTGGCCATCGTGCTGCTGAACAATAGCCTGAGCCGCAGCGTGCAGGCGAAGCGCCCGGCGGGGGTAGCCCAGGCGTCCCCAGGCCCGCACGGCCTCGCCCGAATCCTCAGCCGCCAAATCAGCGGGGGAGGGCCAGCGCTCTAACCAGGTCTCCCAGACCGGCAAGACCCGCTTAACCGGAGTCTGCTGCAGCATAAACTCGCTGACCATCACCTCCCAGGGAGTATTGCTCCCGGTGCGCCAGGGCAGGTCACGGCGGTTCTCTAAATACCACCCGTTAATCTCGGTGTGCAGGTTCTCAAGTTCCTGGGGAGTCAGCTGGCTCAGCGGCAAAGTAAAAGACACCCCAACACTCTAAAACACCGGCCTTTACGAGAGCTAATACAGCGCAAAAGTTCCGCAGGTGGCATAGAAAAAGGTACTCTAGATGTATGTCTGAAAACGTTGATTCACAGGTGGAAGAGGTCTCACCCGAGGTCTACCGCCGCCGCCGCATTGTTGCCGTCCTAATCCTGGTCCTCGTCCTGCTCCTCATTATCGGCCTTATCAGCTGGTTAGCAGGCCGCGGTAATAGCTCCGATAACGCAACCGCCACCGCAAGCACCTCAACCAGCGCCGAAGCCTTCAGCGACTTTAGCCAGCGCGCCACCGAATCAGCGACCCCCTCAGAAAGTGCTGACCCCAGTGCCTCCGTAAGCGTCAGCGAATCAGCGTCAGCCGAAGCAAGTGAATCAGCTGAACCCACTGCGTCCGCCTCACCCACCGAGGCCGTGGTAGCAGCCTGCACCGCAGCCGACCTGCAGGTAAGCCTGACCGCCGACCGCAACAGCTACGCAGCAGGCCAGAACCCCGCCCTGGCTGTTACCTACACCAACACCTCGGGTAACCCCTGCATCGTGACCGGCGGCGTTAACAACGTAGACGTTAACATCACCTCCGGCCCCGCCCAGGTCTACAACTACGCCCAGTGCTACGCCGACCCCGTAGCCGACGCCGAAGTTGCCGCCGGTGCCACCAACACCACCGCCCTGACCTGGAACCGCGCCCTCAACGTCCTGGGCTGCAACACCGCAGCAACCATCCAGCCCGGCTACTACTGGGCAACCGCAACCGTCAACGGCGTGACCTCACAGCCCGTCCGTATCATCGTCACCGGATAAGACCACTAGCCCCACAGACCGCTACCGCCCCGGCCAGCCCTGCGCGTGCCGGGGCGGTGCCGTTTCTAGCCCCGCTGTGCACTAAAATTGGTGGAGTGCTAACGGTTTATAGTGAATCTCTGCTGAAAACAATCGCCCAAATCGCCCCCGGTACCGAACTCCGCGAGGGGCTGGAACGAATCTTGCGCGGCCGCACCGGTGCGCTAATCGTGCTGGGCAGCGATAGGACCGTAGCGCAGATGTCATCGGGCGGGTTTGCTATCAACACCGAATTCTCTGCCACCCGTGTGCGGGAACTCGCCAAGATGGACGGCGCGATTGTTTGCGACAAGGACGCTTCCACCCTGCTGGCAGCCGGGGTGCAGCTGCTGCCCGACCCGTCCATCGACACCAATGAGTCGGGTACCCGCCACCGCACCGCAGAACGCGTGGCAAAACAAACCGGCTTCCCCGTCATCGCGGTGAGCGCATCTATGTCCCTGATCTCGGTCTATACCGAGGGAATCCGCTACACGGTTGAAGACACCCAGTCGCTCATGAGCCGCGCCAACCAGGCTATCCGCACCCTCGATAGCTACACCGAACGCCTTGAACAGGTGCTCCACCAGCTGTCCTCCCTCGAAATCGAAGCCAACGTAACCCTGCGCGATGTAGCCAGCACCCTACAGCGTATGGAAATGGTTCGCAGAATTACCGTAGAGGCGGGCCACTACGTGGTGGAGTTGGGCAACGTGGGCCGCCTGGTTGCTCTGCAGCTTGAAGAACTGACTACCCACGACCTGCCCGCCACCTGGGTCGTCTTGCGCGATTACCTGCCCGCAGACACCAGCCCCGAAGACCTCCAGGCTGCTGTGGACGCTTTGGCTCAGCTTGACGATAAGGAAATCGTTGACCCCCTGACCATCGCCCGCACCGCAGGGCTGGGTGAAGAGTTAGACGCCCCCCTGCACCCCCACGGCCACCGCCTGCTGGCCGGTATTAAGTCCATGCCCGGGGCGGTTGCTGACCGCCTGGTCGACCGCTTTGACGGCCTACAGTCGCTCATGGCCGCCAGCCTCGATGACCTGCGGGCCGTTGAGGGTATCGGTGAACAGCGCGCCCGCGTAATTCGAGAATCCCTCTCTCGCATGGCCGAAAGCTCGCTCTTAGAGAGATTTATGTAGGCTTTAGCTGCTGGCGGTAGCTGGCCGTGCTTAAAGTGTCAGCCACCGGCCTTATGCTGTTGATATGGCTACCCGTAAAACAACCCGCTCACGCTCCGCTAACGCCTACCGCTGCACCGAATGTGGTTGGACCACCGCTAAATGGGTGGGGCGTTGCGGCGAATGCCAGTCCTGGGGCACCGTAGAAGAAGCCGTCGGGCCGGTTGCCGCGAAAACCACCGTGGCATCGAGCGTGCAGACCCCCGCCCAGCCCATTGGGCGGGTTGATTCCACCGTGGCTCAGTACATGAGCACCTGCAACCCGGAGTTCGACCGTGTCTTAGGCGGTGGTCTGGTGCCGGGAGCCGTTATCCTTATGGCCGGTGAACCCGGCGTCGGTAAGTCCACCCTGCTACTCGACGTGGCCGCTACCTTTGCCCGCGGTGAGTCAACGGGAAAGCCCCACAACGTCCTCTACGTAACCGGCGAAGAATCAGCCGCCCAGGTCAAGCTCCGCGCCGACCGCATCGGGGCCCTAGCCGATACCCTCTACCTGACCAGCGAAACAGATCTCGGCACCGCCCTGGCCCATATCGAACAGGTTAACCCCGACCTGCTGATTGTGGACTCTGTACAAACCCTGGCCTCATCTGAGGTCGAAGGGAGCGCCGGTGGCGTCACCCAGGTGCGAGAGGTTGCCGCCTCGCTGATTGCCGCCGCTAAACGCCGCAATATGTGCACCCTGTTAGTGGGCCACGTGACCAAGGAGGGCACTATCGCTGGCCCCCGCCTGCTGGAACACCTGGTCGATGTGGTCTGCCAGTTCGAGGGCGATAAGCACACCCCTATTCGTATGCTGCGGGCTATCAAGAACCGCTTTGGCCCCACCGACGAGGTGGGCTGTTTCGATATGCACGAGGACGGCATCGCCCCCGTCACCGACCCCTCGGGCCTCTTTGTCTCCCGCACCCCGCACCCAGTCTCGGGCACCTGCGTCACCGTCACCATGGAGGGCCGCCGCCCCCTGCTCGCCGAGGTGCAGGCCCTGCTCGACACCAGCGCCACTCCGCAGCCCCGAAGAACCACCAGCGGCCTCGACAGCTCCCGTATCTCTATGCTTTTAGCTGTGCTACAGAAACGTGCCGGGTTCAACGTGGGCAAGCTAGACTGCTATATCTCAACCGTGGGTGGGGCTAAGATTTCTGAGCCGTCCGCCGACCTGGCCTGCGTCATCGCCCTGGCCTCCGCCGCCCAAGATAAGCCCCTGCCCCGCAAGCTGGCGGTCTTTGGCGAAGTCGGTTTAGCGGGTGAGGTACGAGCTGTTCCCGGCATCCGCCAGCGTATCGCCGAGGTCGGGCGACTGGGCTTTACCCACGTGATTGTGCCTGCTTCACCTGCTGGTGTAGGTGATGTACCCGCCGGGGTGTCGGTACGCGAGGTTGCCTCACTGGGGGAGGCCCTGGCCCTGCTCTTCCCCGGCCAGGGCTAGTTGCCCTTCTCCTTCTTGAGGTTCTGCTCGATCACGGTTAGCTGGGCTGTATTCAGGGCCTGCTGCTTCTCAACTCTAGCGGCGCTGTCGAGCATCTGGGCGGACGCGTTCGCCCCGGTTCCCGCAGGCGGTACGGCAGGCATACTGCGGGGATCACGTACCGAAGCTTCGCGAATCTCCCGAATGGGGGCGCGGTCTTTTGCCCGAAGAACCGTGGTGAGCTGACGGGTATCGTCCCGGTGCTTCTGCTCCACCCGCTGCCGACGGGAACCCTGCTGACTACCGGCGTCCGTATCTGCCTGCACCGGGAGCATCGTGGTGGGGGCGTGCTCCGTCATGGAATCCCCCAGGGACACCAGCATATCGACTGCCTGCTGGTGGGTCAGCCCCGAAGCCTCCAAAAGGTCGACCACCAGGGGGCGGAGCATCAGTACCAGGGCCTCAGCCTCCATGGTGCGCACACCCATCATGTGCGGCTCCAGGCGGCCAGCCAGCTGCGAGAGATCACGGCGGGCCTTCATCTTCCGCTCGGTACGGACGGCCGCCTCGGGGGCAGACATGCCCTCACCCAGCACCTCCACCGCGTCACCAATGCTTTTGAGCGCCTCAGCGATAGAGGTGATAGCTTCTTGCGAAATCTGCACGTTATTGATGGTTGAAGCGAGTCGACGGTTGAGTACCCGGGTGTTGCGGATAGCGTAGTCAATCTTGCCCAGGGTCTGTGAGTAACGGTCGAGCTCCTTCATATGAGACCGGCCCGTCCAGGCCAGCTGGGCCATACCCTTTGAAGTAATAATGTCCTTCTCACAGGTGTTATAAAGCGGCTGTAGGCGACGGGCAGACGCCAGGGCATGCCAGGCCTCCTTGCCGTCGTAGTGCTCCATGGCCTCACCTGCATCGCGGAAGACCGCAGCAAAAGAACCCATCATGGTTTTAGCGTTCTCACGCGGGGTACGGCGCGGGTCTTTAGGGAAGAGAAACATGAGCAAGAAAGCGCACAGGCCACCGACAATACCGTCTAGACTTCGGGCAAAAGGCCCGTCAATATTCGGCGGGAGCAAGACCACCAGGCAGGACTGCAGGCCCATCTGAATCGTAAAAAGAATACCGTCATCCAAAAAACGGGCCAGCATAATCGACAGGAACATGACCAGACCCGCCTGCCAGATGCCCCGCCCCAGGGCCAGCATCATCATGTCGCCCATCAAAATACCCAGGGTCACGCCAAACGACACCTCAAGGATGCGGCGGGCGTGGGTAGCGCCAGTGATATAGCCCAGAGAAACAATGGCAGCGGTCGCCGCAAAAATCGGTTCGGTATGCCCCAGCACCTTCTCCGCAAAAAGATAGGCCCCGATGCCCGAGACCACAATCTGAAGAGACTGGAAAAAGCCATCCTTCATACGGAGCCAACCCAAACGGATATGCTCCTGCGCCCGCTTCTTTAAACTCTCAACCTGCTGACCAAAACCCATACCCACCATTCTAAACCCGCGGCCTCAACCCGACCGCCGGCGTCCTTAACCCTAACTGTGCGCCACCTGTTCACTCACCGTTCACCCACTGCTAGCCCACCTGCTACCTAACGCCCCTAAAGTCAGATGCGTTAGACACCGTTCCCTTCCTACTCACTGTCTCACACAGTTCTCACACGAGACAGGGTAGGGCACACAAACTCAAAGGAAATCACCTGTGAAGGCTAAGTCACTTGCTCGTTGGGGCTCACTTGCAGCTGTAGGCGCACTCGCATTCACCGCTTGCGGTTCAGACAACGCAACCGGCACCGCCACCTCATCAGACGCAGGCTCCAGCGCAGCTTCCCTGCCCTCCACCCCCCTGACCGGCGTCGGCGCCTCATCCCAGCAGGCCGCAATCACCGCCTGGGAAACCGGTTTCGCTAACCTGGGCGGCACCGTACAGTACTCACCGGACGGCTCCGGTGCAGGCCGCGAGGCCCTGCTCGCTGGCGGCGCCAAGTTCGCAGGCTCAGACCGTCCCCTGAAGACCACCGAGTGGGAAGAATCAAAGGCAGTCTGCGGTGACGGCGGCGCCATCAACATCCCCGTCTACATCTCCCCCGTAGCCGTAGCTTTCAATCTGCCCGGCGTCTCATCACTGAACCTGGACGGCGAAACCATCGCCAAGATCTTCAAGGGCGAAATCACCACCTGGAACGATGCAGCTATCGCCTCACAGAACGAAGGCGTCACCCTGCCCGACACCAAGATCACCGTCGTCCACCGCTCAGATGACTCCGGCACCACCCAGAACTTCACCGAATACCTGGCTGCCGCCTCTAACGGCGCCTGGGATGTAGAAGCAGACGGCAACTGGCCCTCCCAGTACGCCGGTGAATCCAACAAGGGTACCTCTGGCGTTGTCTCCACCACCTCATCCACCGAGGGCGCTATCACCTACGCTGACGCCTCAGCCATCGGCGACCTGGGCAAGGTCAACGTCAAGGTTGGCGACTCCTACGTTGAACTCTCAGCAGATGCCGCTGCCAAGACCGTTGAACTCTCAGAGCGCGTCGGCGGCATGAACGAGAACGACATGGCAATCAACATCAACCGCACCCCCGATGACTCTACCGCCTACCCCGTTGTTCTGGTCTCCTACCACATCGTCTGCTCCGGCTACTCCTCAGAAGACGACGTCACCCTGGTCAAGGCCTACGAGAACTACGTAGTCTCCGAGCAGGGCCAGAAAGACGCCGCTGACGCAGCTCACTCAGCTCCCCTGACCAGCGCACTGACCGCTGACGCCCAGAAAGCTATCGAATCCATCACCGTTACCCAGTAACACCGCGTTCATCAAGGTGCGGCCAGGTTTCCCACCCGGTCGCACCTTGAACCGCGTCAAAACGACAAAGGTTTCACATTCCCATGTCAACCACAGCAGCACCGCAGCCGGGTACCAGCAGTGCCCGCGTGAAAGCCAAGGACCTTCCCGAGGTCGGCAACCCGGCGGCAGATAAAATCTTCTCGGGTATCTCCCTCGGCGCCGGCGTCCTTATTCTTATCGTCCTGGCAGCTGTCGCTATCTTCCTGGTCGCCCAGGCCCTGCCGGTTTTCACCGCAGACCCCGCAGACCTCACCAGCGGCAGCTTCATTCAGTACATCATTCCGCTGATCATCGGCACCCTCATCGCCTCGACCATTGCCCTGCTCCTGGCAACCCCCATCGGCATCGGCGTGGCTCTGTTCATCTCCCACTACGCCCCCCGCAAGCTGGCTAAGGGCATCGGCTACGTCATCGACCTGCTAGCCGCTATCCCCTCCGTTATCTTCGGTGCCTGGGGCGCTTCGGTACTGGCCCCCAAGATTGTACCCTTCTACGACTGGCTCGCCACCTATCTGGGCTTTATCCCTATTTTCGATGGCCCCGCCTCACAGACCGGTAAGACCATTCTGACCGCGGGCATCGTCCTGGGCATCATGATTCTGCCCATCATCACCTCCATGTGCCGCGAAATCTTCATCCAGACCCCCACCCTGCAGGAAGAAGCAGCCCTGGGCCTGGGTGCCACTCGCTGGGAGATGATTCGCATGACCGTCTTCCCCTTCGCCCGCACCGGCATCATTTCCTCCGTCATGCTGGCCCTGGGCCGCGCCCTCGGTGAAACTATGGCAGTGACCCTGGTGCTGGCATCCGGCCCGCTGACCGCCTCCATCATCAAGTCCGGCAACCAGACCTTCGCCTCAGAGATCGCCCTCAATTTCCCCGAGGCCTACGGTCTGCGCATGTCAGAGCTTATCGCCGCAGGTCTGGTGCTCTTTGTCATCACCCTCATCGTCAACATCCTGGCCCGCATGATCGTGGCCCGCTACAAGGACTTCTCAGGAGCTAACTAATGTCTGTAGCTACCACCTCATCCCGCTTCGCCAGCCGCCAAGCCCCCAAATGGCTGCCCCTGGCCGTCGGCGCAGGCTCCCTGATTCTGGGCGCCGCCGCCAGTGCCCTCACCGGCTTCTCCATCGCAACCTTCGCCCTCTTTGCAGGTACTATCTTCGTGATTGCCGGACCCCTGGCCGTCACCTCTTTCGAAGGCAAGCGCAAGGGCCAGGACGCCTTCGCCCGCTACCTGGTCTACGGCACCTTCCTCATCGCCCTCATCCCCCTGGTCTCGGTGCTCTACACCGTACTCGCCAAGGGCATCCCCGGCCTGTCAGGTAACTTCCTGAGCACCTCCATGAAGGGCGTCACCGGCGTACACGATAACGCCGCCGCCTCAGGCGAAGGCCCCGTGCTCGGCGGTATCTACCACGCCATCATCGGCACCCTCGAAATTACCCTGCTGGCCACCGTCATCTCGGTACCCATCGGCCTGCTCACCGCCATCTACCTGGTGGAATACGGCCAGGGCAAGTGGCTCTCCAAAGCCATCACCTTCTTCGTGGACGTCATGACCGGCATCCCTTCCATCGTGGCGGGTCTCTTCGCAGCCTCCTTCTTCGCCCTGGTATCGGGCAACCCCATGAACCGCATGGGCCTGGTGGCAGCGGTCGCCCTGTCCGTCCTCATGATCCCCACCGTGGTGCGTAACGCCGAAGAGATGCTGCGTATCGTGCCCAACGAACTGCGCGAGGCCTCCTACGCCCTGGGCGTCCGTAAGTGGCGCACCATCATGAAGGTGGTTATCCCCACCGCTATCTCGGGCATCGCATCGGGCGTGACCCTGGCTATCGCCCGCGTCATCGGCGAAACCGCCCCCATCCTGGTGACCGCAGGCTTCGTCACCTCCATCAACTGGAGCGCCTTCAGCGGCTGGATGGCAACCCTGCCCACCTACATCTACTACCAGATCATGACGCCCACCAGCCCCACCGCCGCCTCGGTCTCAGAGACCCGCGCCTGGGCTGCCGCGCTGATCCTGATTATCATCGTGATGGTACTCAATCTCATCGCCCGAGCCATCGCCAAGATCTTCGCTCCCAAGACCGGCCGATAAACCCAGCAGCGCACCAGCCTAGCGCGCCCACCGGCTCCAAGACTTTTAGAAAAAGGAAAACTCCATGTCAAAGCGCATCGACGTTGAAAACCTGAACGTGTACTACGGCGACTTCCTCGCGGTAGAAGACATCTCCATGGAAATCGAACCCCGCACCGTCACCGCCTTCATCGGGCCCTCAGGCTGCGGCAAGTCAACCTTCCTACGCACCCTCAACCGCATGCACGAGGTTATCCCCGGTGCCCGCGTTGAAGGTAAGGTGCTACTCGACGGCGAAAACCTCTACGGCAAGGGCGTTGACCCCGTGGTCGTCCGCTCCCAGATCGGTATGGTCTTCCAGCGCCCCAACCCTTTCCCCACCATGTCCATCCGCGAGAACGTGCTGGCGGGCGTCAAGCTCAACAACCGCAAGATCTCCAAGACCGACGCAGACGAGCTGGTCGAATCCTCCCTGCGCGGCGCCAACCTCTGGAATGAGGTCAAGGACCGTCTCGATAAGCCCGGCTCCGGCCTCTCCGGCGGTCAGCAGCAGCGCCTGTGCATCGCCCGCTCCATCGCAGTCAAGCCCGATGTGATTCTCATGGACGAGCCCTGCTCCGCCCTCGACCCCATCTCAACCCTGGCCGTTGAAGACCTCATCAACGAGCTTAAGGAAAACTTCACCGTCGTCATCGTGACCCACAATATGCAGCAGGCAGCCCGCGTCTCAGACAAGACCGCCTTCTTCAACATTGCGGGCACCGGCAAGCCCGGCAAGCTCATCGAGTACGCCCCCACCCAGGAAATCTTCAACAACCCCAGCCAGAAGGCCACCGAAGACTACGTCTCAGGTCGCTTCGGCTAAGCCTAGCGCCCCGCTAGCCGCCCGCTCTAAGCGGGCATACAAAACTCCCTCACCCCGTAGCTATGCGGGGGAGGGAACACCATGGGAATGTGTGTGCCGCCCGGCCCCGTAACTCCTTTCGCTGCTGGAAAGGACGGGGTCGGGCGGCTTTTTAATGTGGCACCCCGGCTTGCACCGGGGTGTATCTTATGTGCCGGGGCCTGGCTATTCGCCGCGCATCTTGCGGCGCATCCAGCCGCGCAGGGTGGCGTTTTCTTCGGCCTCAATGAGAGAATCAGCCAGCTCGGCGTTACGACGCTCTAGCTCGTTGGCACGAGCCTGGGCCCGGTCGCGCTGGAGTAGACGCTGGTAGTCCCATGAGAGAGCCCGGTCGGTCTCTGCGCTCGCACGGTCAGCAGCCAGTGAAATCTCGGCAATATCGTCGCGTACTAGCAAGTTGGTTATGTTCCACTCGCCGGTAAAGATGGTGGGGGTGTTGCCCAGCTCGCGGACGGCCGGGGCAGCCTGCCCTGCCCCGTGCAAGAGGACGTGGGAGGCGGCGTCCCACCAGCTGGCGGAGAAACCGCGTAGCTGCTCGGCTCGCGCCAGCAGGGTTTCAGAGAGCTCATTGCGGAGCTGAATGACCTCGTGCAGGGCTTCAGCCGGGGCATCAGAATTGAGCAGAGCCAGGGGAATAGCGTAGTTTTCAGCCCCGTACTGCTCCATCATGCCGCGCACCCGCATGTCGGTGAAGGCATCGGGCAGCAGGGCCACAAAGGGAACGCCGGCTGAGAGGGAGAAGACACCGGGATGGTAGCGGGTAGAGACCGCGATGAAGGCGCCGCGATGAACCTGCACGGCGTCGTCCGCGTGCACCATGGGTAGCTGCACGGGGTCGGAGAACATGTGCGAGGCAATCTCAGCATGCACCGCCACATCGCCCTGGTCGGTCAGGGGCTCGCCCATGTGGGGCAGGAAGACGGTGCGCAGGCCGTATTCCCGGTGTATATCATCAAGCAGCTGCCCGATAACCCGGGCCTGCCCCGGGGCAAGGCCCGAGAAAGTGGCGCAAATGTAGTGCTCGGGCAGGTCAACGACCGGGCGGCCAGGCAGGGAACGCTTCTGATGCTGGTAGAAGGTAGCGTCATCCACAATCAGGTGGGAATCGATAGCCGCGTTACGCGCCCAGGCCTGGGAGAAGCGCTCCCGCATACCCACAAGCTGGGCTGAAGAGAGCATATCGCGCAGGGTCTCGGCGTCCGCGTCGGTGAGCACGGGGCCTACCGACTGGCCAGAGATAACCAGGGGAAGCTCATGGGCTTGGGCTACCAGGGCGTAAGCGGCACATTCGTAGAGCAGGTGCCCGGTAGCTGAATTCATGTTACCGCCACCGGCGATGACAATGCCGTCCATATCGGCTACCTGACGCACGAAGGTGGTGATGTCTTCGCTGGCAGGGTGCCCTGCGAGGTGCTGTCTGACCTGACCCAAGAAAATCTCGCGTTCGGCAGGGGGAGCCGGGAAGTCAAGGGTCTTGATATAGCCGGTGGCAGAGCCGATGTAGGCCTGGGACCGGTCGATGTTTTGAGCTGCGATAAAGACTTCGTAGCCGCGGCGGGTAAGCTCGGCGGCAGTTGCGATGCCCATGGCTTCGTCGCCAACGTGGTACACAGACTGCCCTAGGTCTGCGAGCACTAGGATGCGAGGCATAGTAGCGGTTTCCTTTCACAAAGCCTAGGTGCGCTACGGGGGAGCGCCCTGAGTGCCCATGCCTGGTGGGCAGCTTAGAGGTGGTGCGAGTGGTTTCTTATGTTACAGTCTAGTCTCGCATTGTTTGCGGTGGGAGCGCTACAGCAGAGGTGAGAGCGCCAGGAAGAGGATTGCCGAGAGGACGAAGCAGACCGGCATAGTAATAAACCAGGCCAGGATTATGCGGAGCACAATTTTGTGGCGCACAGCGGCAAAGCGCTGGTTGACCCCTGAACCGAGGACGGCGGATGCCGCTAGGTGGGAGGACGAGACCGGGGTGTTGAGGAAGAACTGCAGGAGCACCATAGCTAGCGCGGTTGAGCTTTGGGCAACGGCCCCGCGGAAGGGGTCAACTTTGACCATCTGGTGCGCGAAGGTGTAACCGATGCGGGAGCTGCCCCGGGCGGTGCCGAAGCCCAGCACCATGGCAAGGAAGAGGGCGGAGATGATGTAGGTGGTGGGGTGTACTTCGAGCCCGGCGGAGAGTAGTAGAACAGCGTAGATGACGACAGCCCGCTGGCCGGTTTGGATTCCGTGAATCAGGGAAATCAGTGAGTTGGCGAGGGAGAGGACGCTGCGGGAGAAGCGGTTGACGGTAGAGGGGTAAGAGCGTTGGAGCAGGCCGTAGAAGGGGAAAACCGCTGCCCAGGCGAGGATGAAGAGGACGATGGGGGCCAGGATAAGGGGCACAAAAAGGAAGGCGGCGAGGGGCTCAGAGAAGGGGGTGGAGGTGCCCAGGTCGGTGGCGCGGGCTGCCCAGGTAGCGCCCGCAAAACCCCCGATGAGGGAGTGGGTGGAGGAGGAAGGAATACGGAACCACCAGGTAATAATGCCCCAGATAATAGCTGAGATGAGGGCCGTAAGAATGAGCCCCAGGCCGGTGTTGTTGTGGGGCACGGTCAGCCAGTGGGTGGTGACTGAGCCCAGCATGATACCCGTGATGGCCATGCCGATAGCGTTAAAGAGGGCGCTGGTGCGCAGGGCTATTTTAGGGGTGAGGGCCCTGGTCTTGACGGGTATAGCGGTGGCGTTGGGGGCATCCCTGAAGCCGGTGACGAAGGTGAAGGCAATCAGGGCCAGGCAGCTGAGGGCAAAAAGGGTGAGGGTCACTAGGATTCCTGCACGATGATGCGGCCGATTTCGGTGGCGACGGTGCGCATGGCTTCGGACGCCTCAATGAGCTTATGCACGAAGCGGGTGGTCTGCAGGTAACGGGTCTGCTTGTAGCGGTCCTGGATATCTGCATCATATTCTTCGGCAATGCGCACGGCCTGCTTGGTGATGCGGAGCATGGTGATCCAGTAGTCGTCGAGGTCGCGCAGGGTGCTGAGTTTGGGGATGATTTCGGTGGTGAGCACTGCCTGGCGCTGGATGAGGTCGAGCAGGGTCGCTGCCTTGGGTGAGAAACGCACGATGTGGTAGAGGTGCAGAATGTTGGCTGCTGAGGTGAGCTTTTCAACGACGTTGTTGAGTGAAACAGCCAGAGTATAGATATCTTCGCGGGGGATAGGCGTCGAGAAGGAGCTGCGCACAGCGGTCATGGTGGTGTGCAGTATGTCGAGGGTCGCAGCTTCGTGAGTGAGGGTGCGTTCCAGAAGTTCCGGGTAGCGGTCTTCGGGGGAGCCCACCATTTCTGAGAGCAGGGCAGCTGCTCCGGTGACCTGTTCTGAGAGCGCGGCGAGGGCGGTCAGCGAAGTGTTTTCTTGGGGGAACATGCGTTGGAACATGGGACAGCTCTCCTGGGTGTGGGCGGGTGGGCAGGTGCTGAGCTCATGGTACCGCGCCAAGGTTAACGGGGTGGCGCTCGCTTGTAATGCGGGCGGACGCAAAAGCCGGGCTACCTGCCTCGTGGAAAGGGAGGCGGAGCCCGGCAAGTGCGGTATGAAGTTTAGCGATGTCAGGCTGGGAGCGCCTCTCGGCGGAAGGCCGCTCGAAGCGGCTAAAGATTTGGAGCCCGGGGCTACCTATTAGCAGCCTGACATCTTGGTATCCATCATTCTCCTGTTTGCCAGCGGTGTCAACCCCCTGGCGGTGCTCCTGGCTATTTTGCCTGTCGGGGAGGTGTTGTCGCGGCCTTTAGTCGAGGGTTCCAGCCCGCCAGTTGAGGGCTGCTTCTTCGAGCTCGCGCGCGGTTCCGGTGAGTTTGCGGGCTGCGGTTCGCAGGCGGACGGCTCGCGCAGCGGCCTCGTCGCGCACCTCGGCTGAGGGGGAGTGTAGCTCGGTCACCTCATCGGGGTGCCCGCCCCTGGGCGAGACCCGCTGGCCGTGCCTTAGCTCGAGGGCGACGTCGTCCTGCCCCAAAGCTAGCACGCGGCAGAAAGCCGCAAAGCGGTTGAGGGCGACGTCGAAGTCGCCGGTGTAGGCGCCTGCCAGAATTGCGTCGACGGTGGTGCAGATTTCGTCGGCGGTAGGTGGCGAGGGCACCCCGGCTAGGGCCTGAGCTAGGTAGCTGGAGTGCATGCCGCGCTCGTAGTAGTGGCTCATGAGCTGGGAATTAGCACGAATGACACCGCGCAGGGCATAGATACGCCAGAGGGCCCCGGCAACGGTCACGGGAGCTGCCCACGACCAGAGTTCAGCTACGGCTTCGATACCGAACTCGTCGGTGTAGTGCACCAGGCGTTTGGTGACGGAGGGGTCTTCGTTGGCGCGTCCGCGGGCTAGCAGGGCGCGGGCGGACGCCTGGGCGGCAGCAGCTAGGTCTTCTGGGCTGCCAGCACCCTGGTAGCGTTCGAATTTTTCGGTGGAGAGGCGGACGGGGCGGTGAAAGCGGGCGTCAGAAGGCATGCCTACCAGTGTAGAACTGCTGCGGGAAGAGGGAAAGGTTATGCGCTGAGAGGTAACACTCGGGTGCGCGTGATGACGCTGGTGAGCAGGAGGGCTGCGATGGTCCCGGCCAGGGTTTGGCCTGCGAGGACGGCAATCTGTAGCTGGGCTGCGAGCAGGGGTGAGGCCCCGCCCATGAGGGCGCCGACGAAGGTGCCGGGCAGGGTGACGAGGCCGGTGGCGCGGGTCTGGTCAAGGCCGGGCGTGAGGGCCTCGGTGATGGCGGCTTTGGTGATGTCACGATAGGCGACCGGGGCAGTGGCTCCCAGTGCTAGCCAGCTTTCTATTTCGCCTTGTCGGGCGGTGGCGAGGGTTGTGAAGTTGCGCGCGGTAAGGGTTGTGATGGTCATGGTGCCACCGATGATGATGCCCGCAACGGCTACCAGGTTTTGAGTGGAGTAGGGGACGAGGCCCAGGGCGAAGATGAGGGCAACAGCGATGAGGGAGCCGGTTGCAATCGCTAAGGCGGTGGCTACCTGCCCCCGGTGCAGGCGCCTGCTGTGTTTGCCCGAGGTGACGGTTGCTGTGGTGAGCATCAGGGCGATGAAGAGCACCACGGCCCAGGGCGCTGCCAGAATACCGTGCAGCAGGAGGGCAATGATGGCGAGCTGCAGGCAGGCCCGCAAGATAGCGATATAGGGCTGCCAGCGGAGCTGAATCTTTTGGGCAGCGAGCAGGGCCGTGGTGAGGCCGACGACGAGCAGAAGGGCTGCGGCGTAGTGGGCAAGGGGGCTGTTCAGTAGGGCAGTCACACAGCTATTAGAGCACGGCAGCGGCGCGGACGCCTGTTGCGGCCGGGTTTTTGGAGCTTTGCGTCACGGGGTGTATAGTGGAAGACGCTGAGTTTACTTAGTGGATGCGCCTTTAGCTCAGTTGGTAGAGCATCGGACTTTTAATCCGTGGGTCGTGGGTTCGAGCCCCACAGGGCGCACATCATCACCCCGTTCCGGCGACGCCGGAGCGGGGTTTTCTGCGTCTCCACTCGTAAGAGGAGAGTCTGTAACAGGGCCGAGCAACTGACCTAGCGTGATGCCGAGATACATTGCAATCACTCCTAGGTCGTTAATGGTGAACGCGCTAACTCCTCGAAGCCTCTTCGATAGAGCAGAATGAGCCATTCCTATTTCATCTGCTAGCTGGCGTGCACTGAGGTTGCGCCTTCCCATCCAAGATTTAACTTCACTAGCCACGGCTAGCTCAAACTCCGAGACGGGGCCATTGGCCCAAGCTTTAGGCATTGCAACTCCTGTAGGTAGAACGCTGATGTTCACTAAGATAGCACATATAAGCCAAAAAGCACCTTTTTGTGTTCAAAAAGTACACGAAACACTTGAAGTGGAGCCCCTGGAGCTCTAGTGTGTACTTTATGAATACAGGACGAAGTATATCTGTAGAGGTTGGGATGAATGTGCGAGCAGAGCTTGCGCGTTCTGGCCAAACCATAGCTGCCGCGGCTACGGCGCTTAACATGAGCGCTCCTGCTTTTAGGCGCCGCTTGAAGGGACAAGTGCCTTTTAACGTGGCTGAGCTTAAAGAAATTCAGCGAATCACAGGAACGCCTTTCTCTGACCTTGTCAAAGTCACTGAAAAGGCAATAGCAGTATGACCCACCAACCAGCCAGCGACCTAGGCATCAAGCCAGCAAGACTCAGCACAGGCAAGCAGGATGGCAAACAGAATCATCCGCTTCACAAGGAGTTGCAAGCCCTGCTAGAAGATACTCACCGGCAACAGAAAATAGCTACCTTTGAGCAAACCCATAGGCTCCCCGCTCTCAGGCCTTCAACTACGGCTCCACATGCCCGAGAAATCCGCTACCTACTCACCTCAGAGAGCGGCTCCATCCTTATTGAGGCCGTCCGCAAAATCACCTACCCACCCCTCTGGTATGCCCTAGCGGGGTTGGACAGGCCTGATTCCTGAACCAGGTACCAGAGCAGTCACTCCAGAATCTAGAATGTGCGCATAGAGACAATCCAGTCTCTTTGCAACATCTAGAGAAAGAGGCGACTATGCCCGCAGAAACCACACTTTGGGCCATGACCCACACCCACTCTTTGACCCCGTACGAGACTTTATCTCTCCTGGTCATCGCAGATAACACCCATATCCTCATCGATGGCAGTTTTAGCAAAGTTAAGAAGAGTTACATCGCCTGGAACATGGGTCTTTCAGAAGATCAGGTAGCGGTAGCCCTCAGCGGTTTAGAAGAAAAGGGCCTTATCACCATCCATAAGGACTACATGGAAGTCCACGATGACATCGTTGGGGTGAAGGAGGCCTATGTACCCAAGGAGTAAACCCTCTTATGTCCTCAGAAGCTAAAAATTGGTCGAAAACACACAGCTTTGGCGGAGCAAGCAAAAAAGGTGCTGGATCCCGCAAAGACCTTTTGCGCTTCCTCGCAGAAGAAGCTGATAGGCAAGGCATTGTTGTAGATGCTGGCATTGATTGGCTTGAGCATGAAACCGAGATTAGCACCAAGACCATCAAGCGCATCCTGCATGAGTTTGAACAGCTTGACCTCATCCACCGAGAGCGTCAGCCCCATTCGTCCTTTGAAGGGCAGATGGTTGATGTAATTGTGCTTCACCTGTGGGAGCGAGGCAATAAACTGCCCTGGAAGACTGTCAAGCAGCTGAAGCGTGAAAAGCAGCTTTCTCGGAGCCGTTGGGGAGCACCTTATGAAGCTCCTGAGAATGCCTCAAATGTAGTTTCTAACCCTGTGGATAACTCACCTGCTGGGAGTTATCCACAGGTGGACATGATGTCCAGGTTCCCCGCTCCTGTGGATAACACCCCAGAAAAAGGACACCATGTCCGATTCAATGGACATGGTGTCCAACATAAGGGTGGACAAGGTGTCCAGCAACGGACATCATGTCCACCGAAACCCTCCAAAAACGGACATGATGTCCAAAAGCCAAAAAGTGCCTTTAAAGGAACGCGCGTACGGACATCCTTAATAGACTCTCTATCAGTCAGTCAATCTCTTAACGCCAGTAGGCCTGTGGATAACTTTTCGACTGACCGACCAACCACCTACGCAGAAGAAAATTCTTCTATCGTCCGCGGAGTAAAACTCTCGGCTCTGCGGTCCATGCTTGAAGCCAAGCTCAATATCTCCTTGACACACATTAGCGATGCTGAGCTAGGGCGAATGGTAATCGTTGTCTTCTCTCGTGCTACGGCCCCAGTTCGTTCCCCACTAGCTTTTGCTATCACAGCCATCAGCACAGAAATCCAGGAGCTTCACTCGCTGGCTATCTCTCTGCTAGAGGCTGAAACAGCCCAGAGTAAGCCCAAGGGCTTTTGCTACACACATACCCGCGAGTTCACAGGTACTTGTCCACTGTGCGCTAAGGAAGCCTCAGGCCAACTGAAAATTCAGGAATCAGAATCTGCTGTTGATGGGCAAGCTGGGGCAGCTTTTCGCGACCAAATTCGTGCCCGTCGCCAAGCAAAACAAAACACCCTTGCAGCTAGCTAAAGCATCGCCCCAGACCCACTGGAGAAAAAATCATGACCATCACCCTCAGCCCCGAAGAAGCCTTCCGCCTAGGAACCTTCATGCGCTGCGACTGGATAGCCATAGCCCTAGGCTACAAACTGCGCATCTGGGAGCCACTGGACTACGAGACCTGGGAAGAGTACCTAGCCTGCGAACACTGGGAGTTGAACTACAAACCCGGCAGGTTCCAAAACCCCGACCTAGCTTTCTGGGCTTCTTATGGCATGAGCGTAGAGGCCATTAGCCGGATTACCACCTTGGAACCTGAAATCATCCGCGCTGAACTAGCAACAGCTAACGCTGCCTAGCCGGCAGGCGAAAACAGCAGAAGAGACAACCACTATGCAGACAACCACCAGCACCTTCTGGACACCAGAACGCCTAGAAACCTGGGAAAGCACAAGCACCGTCATCTACAAAGTGCTATCCAAATTCCCCCACATCCACGACCTCCCCGGAGCCATTGAAGACACCCACCAAGACGCCTTCCTAGTTGCCCACCAAGGCCTGCATACTTTCGATGAGGCTCAAGGCGATTTTGGGGCATGGATCCGAAGCATCGCCGTCAGGTGCGCCTATGCCCACCTGCGAAACCTCAAAAGCGATGACCGCACCCAGGCAGAAGCCACCGTCGACGCAGCCCTCACAGGCTTGACCTCAGACTCAGCCCTAGAAACCCTTCTGGCTCTAACCCACATGGAAGAGAAACTTCAGGACCTAGCAGCGGTGCTAGGTATTGCAATCAAAGCACTAGGGGACATCGAACCCATCACTCGAGTGCTGAACCTGATTCTGGCTGAGGAGCCATTGAGCTACCGATCCACAGCTGAGGTGCTCGGTATCGCTGAGAAAACCCTCTACAAGTCCAGCGCCAAAGTGCTCATGTACACCGAGGTCATTTACCGGGCCCTGCTGATTCACCGATACCGGCAAGACGCCGGGCTAGAAGAAGCCCCGGTACTCATGCGTGAAGTCATCTCCTGCCTACCGCGGAGTAGCCTGACCACCGCGCCGCACTTCACCCACCGCATCGTCCAAGCCACCCTAGAGGCCGGGCATGTAGAGAACATCGACCTTGAAGCCCTGCAAGAGAGCACTGGCTGGTCTGAGTCCTACGCCCGGCGGTGTATCTGCACAACATCGAAGCTTTTCAATCTTGCCCTAGCCGTCATACAGCAAGGAGACATCTAAACCAAAACAACACACCACAGAACAAAACGCAACGCAATAGAACCATATGAAACACAAGTGTTCAGTTCTGCTATAGACCGGTAACTGAGCGCAATCCCAGAAAGAAATCAAAAGAAATTCATGAAAAACATCCCTCATACCACCAGCACCGCCACTGCCCTGGCTGCAACCGGCCTGCTCGTCCTGAGCCCTGTAGCTTTTGCCGATGAAGCTCAGCTTCCCTCTTCAGCTGGTGTCAGTCAGCTAGCTACCCTAGCCCAGGCCTCAGAGACCACCAGCACCCCGATGGCCGGGGAAGAACCCACCGAAGACACCCATGAGGCTACCCAGCCATCAGATAGCGACGAAACCCCTGAGCCTATCGAGGTTGTTCCGGTGCCAACCCCTAGCCCTTCTGACGATGCGGAGCCTACCCCGGCTCCCAGTGCCCCGGAAGAACCCTCACCAGAGCCCACAGACCTACCGGAGACCCCCGAGCCTATCGAGGTCGTTCCGGTGCCAACCCCTAGCGAACCGGCCCCCAGTCCTTCTGATGATGCGGCACCAACCCCGGCTCCCAGTGCCCCGGAAGAACCCTCACCAGAGCCAAGTGAAGCTGAGAATACCCCTATGCCGGTCACCAGCCTAACTCCCAGCCCCACTGCCACCAGCCAAGCCCCCTCCCTAGCCGAAGCACCAAGCGAAGAGGTGGGCACGGTAACAGTCGATGAGCAGCAAAACATTGTGCTCACCGGGGCTGTCATCGAGGAAAGTACAAACGCGACAGGCGAAAATGTTCTTGTGACCCAAGAAGTCACCGCAGCAGGCGAACAGGTGACCACCCGCTATGTTGCAAACCCGGCCTCAGGGCAGACCACTGTCACCCAGACCGTCACCAACCCTGTCACCG
The DNA here is from genome assembly GCF_004569295.1 of Rothia nasimurium. GTDB lineage: Bacteria > Actinomycetota > Actinomycetes > Actinomycetales > Micrococcaceae > Rothia > Rothia nasimurium_B. The sequence continues at coordinate 21,492 of NZ_SPQC01000008.1, read as the reverse complement.
GCGAGCAGAAAACCACCGAGCGCACTGTCCCCGCAACCACCTTCAAGGCAGGCGGGGCGGCATCTATCACCGCAGCTAAGGTGGCAGAACCTGGCAGTAATACTCTGCCGGTTCTTCTAGGAATCACCGCGGCTGCTGGGCTCACCCTAGCTACCGCTGGGGCTGTTCTTTATCGCCGCCAAAAATAAATCCCTCTTCCCCTACCTGAGGAACCTTACCGGTGAGCGGGGTGCCACAGGCTCCGGTGGCACCCCGCCCCATTCATTCTCCTTGAACTTATCTGCACCTACACTGACGAAAAAGAAAGACCGCTCTCTCGACCCCATGAAAAAACACCAGCTACTTCTACTGACCGGCAGCCTTCTCACACTAGGAGCTAGCGGCGGCCTTCTTGCGACCCAAACCAGTCACGAAGAACCTGTAGCAGAACCCGTGGTAGAGGTTGCCCAGGCCCCAGCACCGGCCACCGAGTTCATAGACTACCCCTGCACACCACCAGAGCAACTACCCCAGGATCTAGAGGTTCCTGCCGGTAGCTGGTACGCACCAGCACTAGGGGTAGGTGCTAGCTTTAGCCCTAGCGACTACCTACCGGCTGAATCCATCAGCGACGACGGTATTATCTACGCCCCCTCTGAAGCTATCGAATCTCCCGAGGGCGCTTCCTTACTGGTAGGGCATGTTGATTTACAGCCTGGAGTAAAAAGCCAAAAAGGTGGGGAACTGACCCCCTGGGGTAAGCTGCATCAGTTCAAAGCATGCGATCTGATCTACACCAGAGCGGTTGATGGAACCCTAGTGATCTCCCAGGTCACCGGCATCCTCGTTGCTGATCAATTTGACCCGGGGCTCGAAGCTAAAGTAGCGGAAAATCCGAGCGACGTAGCCCTAGTTGAACAGCTACGGAAACAGCGAGAAGTTCAGGCGCGTATCTTTCGCTCAGTAGGGGATAAGAGCATTGTACTGCTGACCTGCTCAGGGCCTTCCGTCGCGGATGTCGGAGGGGAATTTCAATTCCGATACGCCGATAACCTGATTATCGAGACCAAGCCTATCAACCTCTAAAAGTACCCATAAACACTACACAACTATTCTGTTCACCAGTAAACAGAACACAATATAATAAAATACAACATAACGAAATTGTTTAGTTCTATTGTGTTCTGTTTTGTTAAATGTTAGGATAAAACCATGATTTTACTCATCGCCCACCACAAAGGCGGGGTTGGCAAATCCACCCTCGCTATCAACCTGGCTGTAGCCTTCCAGCAGCTGGGTAAAAAAGTCCACGTCCTAGAAACAGACCCCTCTGTGCGTACAGCCTCCCGCTGGGCAGACGATAGGGAAGAGCTAGGGTACGCGCCGGTAATCACCACTCGCAAAGAAGGTAAGCTTTCGGCCACTCTCAAAGAGATGAACGATCAGAATGACGTCGTCATCGTCGACACCGCCGGGAAGGACTCCAAGGAGACCCGCTCAGCTATGATTGCAGCCGATATTTTGTTGGTGCCCACCGGAACTTCACAGGCTGATTTGGATTCCACTCTTGATTTGGCTGATACTATCGAAACTGCCCGTGACTACAACGAGGAGCTCAAAACTCTGATTGTTATTTCTAAGGCTTCTACCCATGCTCTGAGCGATGAGGTTCAAGAGGCTAAAGAATACCTAGAGGACTTCCCCCAGGGCGTTGATGCTGAGGTGGCCGAAGCGGTCGTTTATCATCGTAAGGCCTACCAAAGCACTCTAAGCGAAGGAATCTCCGTCCTAGAATCTAGGGACACTAAAGCTAAAGCAGAAATCCAGTTACTAACTCAAGAAATCCTAACTCTGAAAGAGACCCGCTAATGGTACGCAAACGCAGCAGCGAAAAAACCGCCGATGACTTCATCGAAGCAGCAGAAAAAGATGCCTCCTGGAAGCAAGAAGAAACTGTTTCCTCCAAGGAAACAGTAGATTCATGGCAGCTGGGTATGCCCACTGATACACCTGGACGTGTCAAAGCTCGTGCAAAAGCCAGCCTCAAGCGCGGTATCTACACCATGCAGGCCACAACCAGCCAAAAAGCGCTTATGGACTACGCAGCAGAAAAGCTGGATATCAGCAAGGCCAAGCTGATAGAGCGTTACTTCTTTGCCTCTCTAGAAGAAGAGTTTGGCGCGGACGTCCCCATCATCAAAGAATAGCTAGCTGCAGGATAGAGCTATGACTGATATTCCACTGACCATTACAGGTAACATCACCAAAACCCCGGTAGTACAGTACCTTCGGGGAAACAAAGCGATTCTACGCATGACTGTTGCCTCAACCCCACGCTATTACTCCAAGGCAGAGCAAGGCTACGTTGAGGGAGAGACCACCTTCATGCCGATTGAGGTGCGCTCTAGCGGATCTGAAAAACACAACTACTACGTAGAGGAGCTCACCGAACAGTTCCAAAGCGGAGACCGCGTCATCGTCACCGGCAACCTGGTCACACGCTCTAAACAAGACGGAAATGAAACACACCGCTGGAATGTGCTGATGGCTGAGGAAATCGGCTTTAGCACCAGGTATACAAAAGTCACTCCGCACCGTAAGAGGCCGAGATCAGAGCCTATCGAGCATCGCCCTGTAGAGCAGACCGATTTTACTCACCAGCCGTTTTCCCACCTGCATCAGCCCTACCGCGCTGAGCCACCTTTAGCCGGCTTGAATCAGGAACGCTACCAATAGAAAAGGGATCCCTGTGAGCCTACCCCCGGTGCAACCACAACAACCCTTTGCGACACCACCTTATAAAAGACCGTTTCGGCACAGCCTGTGGGAATTTGTGAAAACGGTACATCAGATGGTGTGGGTGATGGGCATGTTCGTCGGGATTCCTTTCGTGATGATTCCTGTGTTGGGCTGGTTTCCTCAGGTGCGTGCCTTCTTGGGATACTGCGCTATCTGGGCACTGGCTATCAGTTTTGTTATCTATCTTGTCAATGACCTGCTAGCGAGGGGAATGCCTCCTTGGTAAATCATCTTGGGTTATCGCATAGAATGGTTAGTGGTGCCCTAGTGGGTGCTAGTAAAATCATGTGACGCTAACTTTTTGACCCTGGTATTTTGCTTCTGTGCATGGAAGCTCTTTTCTGGCTAGGGCAGAGGGGGAGCGTTGGTTTGGTCTTCTCTTATGGTGAGAAGAAGGTTAGAGAGAACGCCGCTTTATCTTTTGGGGTAGAGCGGCGTTCTTCTTATCGGCATAGTCACTCAGCGTGGTGAGAGTGCTTCTGAGTAAATGTATGCTTTAATCTCGTTTGTGCTAGTAGGGGGTGGGAGCAAGCCAGTCCCCCCTATGCGTGCAATCACCAATTACAAGTATCGTAAATAGGCTGCTTACCCTCTCTAACAATCTGCTGGATTGTCGGGATACGGTCACGCCACTGCGGGTTACTCGGGCGGATACTTTCTAAATCAATGGTTCTTGTAGCAGGAAGCCCGACAACATGGCACTCCCATTGCTGAGCCATGCTTTCGCTACTCATAGAACGCGGATGGTGTTCCCGCAAATCAGCAAGGCCATCACGGTACACTTTGTCCATCTGTCCAACACCCCATAAGGCTCGCGCCTTAAGAGTAACTTTAATGGCAACATGCCAATGAGTCTCAGCTGTCCATTGCTCAGTTACAACCTGACTAATTATTCCACGAGAATAAACCGGATCTGCAATAATTGGGTAGGCGTACTCTCCTGATTTGTGATCGACATGTTGCACTAACTTGTTATCCCTTATGTCAAAGAAAGTAGGAACAGTTTTACCCGCTGCGTCTTTAGCCCAAGGCTCGTCAATCACCGCAGAGATTTCCCCTTTGGAATCCAAGACAACGATATACTTATCTACTTTTGAAAATTTCTCGCCTTCAGACAGAACAAAATTATATTCATATTCAGACGGGGCATTTATATTTTTTATTGCTGTGGAAAACTGAATATCCCCAGTTTCTTTTAAGGAAGCGTAGGAGTCATAGTTTATTCCTTCAAATCCTGCTACAGAATCAGCGACAACCTGGGCGTCTGATGCACCTTCTTCCGTCGGCATCGTAATCAATGTTTTTGAATTGGAGTCTTCAATCGATACTGGTGAATCTGAGTCCTTAGGGACTTCAATTTTTAATTCCCCTGAGTCGAGAAGAAAAATATTCTCTGAATTCCCCTCTGTGGTTTCACTAGGTAAGTTTCCTTCCAAGGGGTGGTATGTGGCATCTAGTGAAACATTGGAAATCGCTTCTAGTGATCCATCTAGTTGGGAATCCATGGCAAAGGATGGAGAGTATAAAAGAGGTATCACTAAAGTTGTAACAGAAATAATCTTTAATTTCTTTAAAATTTTTACCCACTTTTGTCGAAGAGATATCCTAAAACACCTGTCAGTATGATTACCCAGTACAGGGTAAACAAGGCAGCTATAGTGAATGCGGCGATTTTAAGCTTGCGAGGCAACCTGAACTCACATCCTTTCTGTGACACAGTTCATACTACATGGGTTTGGGGGGGGGGAGAGTCTAAGTAATCGCTGAGGTAATCCCGCCGCGTGGTTTCAAGATCTGCGTGTTCTACCCCAAGGGATTGCTTTAATGTCTCCAGAGGGGATGACATATATCGGTTCATCGGGCTACAGAGAGGAATCTCAGTCGTCTGAAGAAGAGCTGGCATCGACCTGGCCACGAGATGCGTATAAGGTGCTCGTTCATAAGAGTACTATTAGCCCGCGCTTAGCCGTTTGGGTAATGAGTATCGATGGAGCATTAACGCCACTGGCAACTAGCCTTCCTTGGATGCCTCATCCTGTGGAGGTCTTAGGACGCGTCGTCGGGAAAATTCGGCACCATTCAGAGCATCTAGGTTATAAAGCTGAGGCGTACCGTTTGTTTCAGGGGCTAAAGCCGGGAAAGTATTATGAATTGAGCGCAGAAGACTTTATAACACTCTTTTAACCACAGGGGCTCTACTTCTAGGTAGAGCCCCATGCCTCTAAAATTTACCTTAGAAGCCCTGGAATAGAATTGCGGCGACAGGGAAAAGGAAAATTAAGATACCAATAGTAAAGGTTCCCCACAGTCTTTTCCAAGCTGCGCATGGAATGATTGCTAAAGAGAGAAACCACGTCCAGGCCCATCCTTTACCGTCAGTTAATCCGCTATGAATAATGACATACATTCCAGTAATCGCTAAAACACCGCAGGTAACGCTCATTAGAGGTGACTCTTTTGAGAAAAAAATTTTGTTCTTAGGTAATGTTTGTTTCATCTAGCCTGTTAACTCCTGATGAGTACGGAATGGGATTGGGTAGTATAATTGAGTTTGGAGTAAATACAGCTCGAATAGCAATAGCTTTTGCTAAAACTGATCCCTTATACTTCCCTTGAACTATATCCACTGTAAGACGAGTTACAAGCTGGAAGTCGCAGGATTTATTAAAGTATCCTTTCTCGCCATAACACAGGTCATGATCCTTGCAGCGTGAATCAAGTAAATCAATGGGTTCCCCTGGGCCACTATGTCCCGGGCCGCACCAATTCCCGTGGACCTCCCAGCCAGCTGCTATAGAGTTACCGGGGTTCCTTGTATATTGGTTAAGGGGTCGGGTCTGCTGAGTGTTATTGTTAAATTCCTGGGCCGCTTCGATAACTATCTCGGGGGCTCCGCTGTTGCGTGCACCCTCCGCATCGAAGGCGATAATATTATTTTGCTGATCAAATATTGCATAGCTTAAAAGCTGATCAGCAAGTTCTTCGGTTGAAGAAGCGTTGCTATAGGAATCTACTCTCGAAGAGATATCTTCTATAGGGGTGGCATGCGTGGGCGTAGAAAAAATAAGGAGACTGCTGAGGGCTAGCGCCCCTGTGAAGCGAGAAAAAATTTTCTGAGGAACCATTTTAAGTCCTTGGGGTTTATAACACGGCACTGTGGTTTAAGTATTCTACGCTGTTCCCGTGAGATGCTTCAATAGAATTTTAGTTCTATTTGTGTTGAATTTTGAGCTAACTAATAGCTATGCAGGAGGCGCAAGGAGATGTAGAGACTTATTCATAAGAGATTTCGCAGGCTCACGCTTGTTGCCGACTCTCTCGCCTGGTCTGTTTCGCTCACTAGGCGATTCACACCAGCCGACGAGCCAGCAGCTTCGCAGTGAGCCCGCCTCACCTACCCTTATAATAAGCCCCCCCGGATAACTAGCGCAAAAACCCTCTTTTTCAGACCCTCTTTAGGGCCATAAAAAGCCCCTCTGACTAGCGGGGACACGGACACGCACGCCCTTTGTGGGTTATGGTTCTTACTAAGCCCCCTCTTCACGACTCACCGGTGCCGACATTCTGCTCTTGTGTATACAAATGTCGAGGAGGAGCTTAACTAGGCGCGTGCAGCACAGTAAGCTGCACGAAAAGCTGAAGAAGGAGCATCTCGAAAAATTCGGTCAGTCGTCGCGCAACTCCGCGGTAAAGGGGTATCTTTGGCTGATACCGCTGCACTTATAGAACTCTCAAAATATCGGGTTCAGCAGCTCCAGACCGTGTAGTTCTTGAGAAGAGGCAAGGGGTGTATACATCACGGCTCTGTATCTTCACAGGAGCTAGTAGCAACATAAAGTAGCCAGCTATTAGATGGTGGAGGGCCTCAATGGTAGAGTAGCTAAGTCGATTGAGTCGGGTGGCAGCGGTGGCGTCATTTTCTTGTGTGTAGGTTAGGGTAGATGTGGGGCCAGGGGCCTGGCTGGGCTCTCCTGAAACCCAAGTCTGTATAGGATTCTGTGTCTGTAGGTATTGAGGGGCTACTGCTGGACTTCTAGAGGGTTTTGTTGTTGGTTAGCTGAGACGTGGCATAAATTAATTTTCATAAGTTGATTTACTGTTTCAGGGGCTGCGGCTCAAGGTTAATTCCCATGTAGATATTGCTCAGACGATATTCAGGCAACATCTCCAAAGGCCTTACCCCGTTGAAGTACTCTGCAGGCAGGGTGTGCCTGAAACTCTGAAACCCAGCGTGGGTGAAGAATGCACGTGATTCAGCCTTTCGAGCGGATAGAGAGAACTTCGTGATCTGATGTTCTTGGAAATAGCTGTAGCAGGCCTGGAGTAGCTGTTTGCCGATTCCTTGACCTCGGAGATCTGGGGTAACAGCTAATTCTTCAATAAAGGCGGTATTTTCGCAACAGTAGCGAATTGATTCAAGGGTTTCTGCTTGACCTTGGGTATCAAGCTGGAAGACGACATGGGGGTTCCAATGATGCAGGAAGCTCGTGGCGTGAATAGCACCAACCAGTTGGCTACGGTCAAAAGAGCCTATCCATAGGTCATGTACTTCTGGTGCAGTAAGTCCTGCTGTGGTGAAGAGATTGCGTAGCTTCCGGCGTTGAAGTTCATCCTCTTTGTACTTGGTGAGGTTTGTTGGAGTGATGAGTTCGTGAACCATTCGTCGAGCTGGTTTTTGTGCCTGTTCAGTTTCGAGAATTTTCAGTTCCACGGAGCTTTCTTTCTCTCCTGGTTGATACTGGGCAGTATGCAGGATGAGTTCTTGTCTGAGCCCTTAGAGCACTGGCTCATAATCGAACGTTTTTGACGCAACCTAGTCTACCGGTGTCCTGAGAGAGTGGGAAGCCCTCTGTCTTGCGTCAGAAGCCTGAGTCAAAACCTAAGTGATTCAGAACCAGGCACTGTATTTGCCTTACTTCTATTTATTGTCACTCAATTATGAGTTATAATTATTGTATGGTCATCAACTTCACCGAGTCAGCAGCGCGACATGGCATCTCAGAGGAAGACGCACTCTACGCGGCGACTCATGCCGTCGAGAAAAAGCCCATCATCGATAGGAGAGGGAACAAAGCTATCCTCTTCATCGGTCCACCCCACGGGCAAACTAACAGGCTTATTGAAGTCATCGCTAGCTTTGATGGAAAAGATTTTCTGATTTACCACGCAATGGATACAGGAAGAAGGAAGTAGATATGGACAAGAACCTCATTCACGATGAAGCATACTGGGAACAACGCGCTGACGATGTACTCAACGGCGACTACACCCTCGACCCTGACGGCGAACACCTCTACGGCGAAGAAGCCGCTGAATCAGCCAGGGCACTTTTGAGGAAAGTCGCTGGCACTGATGACCCAGCTGAACTTGCCAAAATGGTACGCGGTCGCCGCAAACTTGCAGATTCAAAAAAGAATCCCTCACCCATGTTGCACTTGCGACTCCCTGAGGAACTGAACGCAACTATCCGTGACCTTGCTGCCAAGCGTGGCGAGAGCACTTCAGAAATAGCACGCGAACTGCTTATCAAGGGTCTAGCAGCAGCCTAAAAGAAACTGGCCGGTTCAATTGGACCGGCCAGAACTTTTTAAGAACCTACTGAACCAGCTACAGTAGAGCCATGAGCACAGAAGAACAACGATTTTTCAGCCACGTTGTCAAAGGGCCTGCGCCAGAATCCTGCTGGATTTGGACTGGTGCTATCAGCGATGATGGCTACTGAATCTTCTGGCGCAAGGACAGTGTCACTGGCAAAGACGCGCCCATGCGTGCTCACCGCTATGCGCTCTTGCTCATTCATCCTGACCTCACTAATCTGCACTCCTTACACCGGTGCGATAATACCTTATGTGTGAAAGCAACTACAGATGAAGCTAGCTTCACGGCTCTCTGTCATTATCGGCAGCTCATCTTCTCGTTCCTATCTGCGAAGTTACTATATCTTTCATGAGCTTCTCGATGTCATCTTAGAAATTACCTGGGTGAGAGACTAGCTCCTCCCAGCTGTCAACCGGCCCCGGCATCCAGGCGCGTTGTGTTTCCTCAAGAATTTTCTCCACCCTCTGCTGGGTCTCTTCTGACCAGAGTGGAATATCATCCTCTCGAGTCCCTGCCCAGAATATCTTGCCATCACGTGTTGTCTCATGAGCGCTGGGTTCAACTAGGTCGTAGTACAAGAGTCTCATCTGCTGACAGGCGGATAGGTAAGGCAGTCTTAGAGCAAGGAGCTCATTGGGGTGAGTGGTCTTCTTGAAGAGAACTACGAAAAAAGTGTCATAGGGCACAAATAGGTGCAATTTATGCTTATACTCTTGTATGAACTGTTCTTGTCCCACAAAACATTTAATGCACTCTAGGTGAAAGTCAACCATAATAAGCCCCAGGAGGTTTCAGATAAGTCAGAGAATACGCCGTAGCCTTGTGGCAATTTTAGCTCTTGCTGCGCTTATAGTCACTCCTGCACCCTCTCTGGCTGCTGAAGGCTACGACATAACAGAGCCTCTGGCCACTATTAAGAACCCTAATGCCCCAGGCGAATTTCCTATCCGCAGAGGCTATTACGATGCGGAAACAGATCGTGGTTTCGGCTTTGATAAGGCCTACCATAAGCATGGTCTGACAAGTCTGGAGGCCATCAAAAAAGTGAGTGTTTCCCCTCAAAGCGAGTGGCAAGGGGACACCCTTGTGGCTAAGGCGTACGTAGGCAAATATACATGCAACGTGCTGACCTGCAACCTAGAAGAACAGCGAGAAGTAAAGGCTATCTTTACTACGGCTACCAGGCATCATGATCTTGAGCTTGATTCGCAGCTTGGGATGATAACGATTTATTGTGAGAATCCAGATAAGGCGCCGAGGTGTCCTGAGTGGGTTCAGGATTCCATCTTGCGCCCGGGCACTCCTCTCGCTCGAGGGGTACAAGGCCAGGGCGTTTCTGCCGGTGAAAGTTATATAGAAGAAATTACGGTTTTCTCGTATGAACTCCCTCATGAATCTATAAGTAGATAACCGTAATACGGTGATGTTGGATGTGGTTGTGATCCGTAGAGATTCTGTAGTAGGTGCTAATTATTGGCGAGGTTTGCCCTGGGCCGTCCGCAGGTAAGTAAAGAGTGCGGAGCGTCCCCTCCACTCGTGCGCGCGTTTAAAGACAGCAGCGCTCTTCTAGCTGCACGCCAAGGTAAGAAAGAACCTGAGATTGTGCGTCTAGCAGCTGCAGAATACATCAAGGCACACGCGCTGCATAAAGCTGATGGATAACTGGCCGGTGTGGATTCATCTACACCGGCCAGAACTCTTTTAAGAACGTACAGAACGCGAAGAAGGTATATCTCTTACTGATACTGCTGCCATCCTTGAAGTCTCGAGTCCAACAACTACAGGCAGCCTAGTTAAAAAGCTAGGGGGCAACAGAATAGTAAATCTGGCGGCCCCGCCCCACTCTGTTTCAGCTCAACTACTATACTGCCGAAGAGGTCTCTACATCTTCAGTAACAGCCGACGCCTCATCGATTTTTGTCGCTGCTTTTGCCGCACCCAGTTTCAGCAGCTTACGAGCTTCAGCGGTAGAGAGCACCAGGCGCTGGGCAATCTCACCAACAGCAATACCTTCAGCCTTCATCCGAGAAACTACAGCTGCCTGCTCAATCTGCGAACTCTCCTGCTGCTCACCAATCTTCACTCGAAGCTGCTCAATCTTAGCTTCCAAATCCTCAATCTGCTTCTCCAAGGAAGCCACACCATTCTTCTCAGGAATAGAGAAAAACTCAGCTGCAAGCTCCAACAAACGATCCTGCTGCTGCTGAAACTTTAGAGCAGCTTCTGCTGCCTTTTTCTGTGCATTAACAGCAACACTACTTTGACGACCGGCCAACACTCCTCCTATAGATACAGGATATTCTCTTGTCTCTAGCCTACCGGAGGGAATGTTTCTTTAACAGAACTTACTGATTTTTTAGCAGCAGAAAAGGACATCGTCGCTACCGCGCCGCTGGCTCTGCTAGCTTCACCGCAGGATCAGTAGCGGCTTACTTCCAGCCAAAGCTTAAGTTCTATTTGTGAGGCCGCTACTGATCGCGGTGATAGGAGATGCCGGTTGCCTGCGACAAAGATACTGAGCCAAGAAAAAATGCAACTGCTCGCAAGCTCGCAGCGATGGTTATCCCCTTTTCCTTCGGCGCTACGCTTATTTCCTCAGAAAAAGTGGTGCCCCACCGCCCTAAACGGTTGCCATTTTTTCTTTGACAGCTCAGTTCTCTTTGCTCCGCCAACCGGCACAGGGGCGGGCTCCCAGTCACACATCTAACCCGCCCCTCTCACCTAGCGAATGGAGCACATCATGGTTCAAGCAGGCGATATTTTCTACACCTCATGGGGATACGAACAGACTAATGTCGAGTTCTACCAGGTCATCAGAGCCACCGAAAAGACTGTGTGGGTAGGCGAGATTAGCAGAGCAAATTCCGGTGATTGGTGGAGCGGGCACACCGAGCCAGCTAAGGACAGTTTTGTTTCAGATAAGGTTCTCAGGCGCAAGCTCAAGGGCGGAGAGTCACCGTTCTTTTCGGTGAATGCAGTTGCAGATGCTTGGCTCTATGAGGGGCAACAGCTCTACTACTCAAACTACGCCTAAACCTAGTTCTCCAGTAAAACAATGGCCTGGACGCGCAAGGCATCCAGGCCACCCAACAAGTCCTAGGTACGAAAGAAAACGTTACCAATCACCTAAGACCCATCACAGAAAGACTAACATCATCATGACAACCTCAGCAAGTACCGAAAAGCTCATGACCCGTCTGATGTTTGACGAGGAAGGCGCCGGGGCAGAAATTGCATACTACCTGGAGACTGAGCCGACCGAGCATGAAGTACATCAGCCCTCACAGGGAATCTGTATCTACATTCCTAAGAAGTATGTTCACCTGGTGACTTGTTTTGTGAACTGGAAGAAGCCCACCAAAATGCGGGGCTGGTGCTCATTTGAGTTGGTACGCGATAAGGGCGGGCAGGACATTCCCAAGTATCTTCCTGAAGAAGTGCGATACCACCTACTCATGACCAGCGCCGGAGTTCTTGAGTATCTGGCGGATATGACCAGCTAACCAGAAAGGCAAGTGCCCCCGTGACCACCTAACGGTCACGGGGGCACTTCGCGCGCCGGGCAAGGCCCGGCGTACGGTTTTGCACAATCGGCACGGATTCGCTAGCGCTCAATGTGGAAAATCTATGGATAAAACTATAGCTCCCCCGCAGGCTCCTCCGCTATAGCGTTACCCACAGATTTACCACAATAACCTCAGCTTTGATGCACAGCCCTATCCACAGATTCCCCCGCAAGCTCCTCCATCTATGGATAGCCCTGCACACAAGCTGGCCTCATGTGTAAAACCGCGACAAGTATGTCGAACACAAAAAGCTCTTTAGCTATGGACGCCTCTTCCTCCGCAGGCTCCCCCAGAGGCGTCCATAGCTAAAGAGCTGAATTTTTGGTTACACCTCATGCATCCAATAAGTCAGGTATTTCTATTATGATCTACTCATAATAACGTAAGTGCTAGAATATCCCTATGATGACCCTTCACAAGCTCTCAGCCGGGGACGGTTGGCGCTACTACACCCAGGAGATCGCAAGCGGCGATGTTCTGCGTGCTAAGGGGCGAAAAATCGGTGACTACTACACCGTCGAAGGGCTACCACCCGGTCAATGGGTGGGCTCAGGAGCAGCCCAATTAGAGCTACACGGGACTGTTTCTGAACATCAGATGGACATCCTCTTCTCTGGCTATAAGCTTCCTGTAACCCGAGAAGAACTCTCGGATGTGCTCAAGAACCGGGCTCTAAACTACATTGAAATCAAAACTCAAGCCTATGAAGAGAAGCGGCTAGAGTTCGCACAGAAGATGTGGGAAACCGTCTACGCTAAGCGCTGCGGGAAGATCCAAGAAGAGATAGCAGAGTACCTATCAGAGGATGGTAAACGACTCGCTCAACGCACAATTAGCCATCGTCTTGCCAAGCTAGAAGAGAGCGGAAACGACCTCAGCCCCTACCCCTCAGGCACCGATATTGACGACAAAGAAGCCCTCAAACAAAACTTCCTGCGCACCTACAAAATGAGCGACTGGGAGAAAAAACTAGCAGCCTCCCACGCTCAAAAAGCAGAACAAGCAGCTCGCACCAAGGACAACCAGCAGGCCGAAAACACCCACACCTTCAAGCAAGCAGACACCCCCTATATGCGCCTGCTTGAAGAGAAAAAAGCTGCCTTCTTCCGCCAACAACACCGCCAAGCATCCGGTGCTGAACTACGCGCCATAAAACGCGAAGCAGGTGCAATTACCTTCCGACAAGAGCACCACCGCGAACCTAAAAACGATGTAGAACTGCGCAAATGGATGGCCCAGCAATCCACCGCCAAGCAACAAATCATCACAGGTTTTGACGCCGTACTCACCCCTCCCAAATCCGTCTCGATTGCTTGGGGACTGGGAGATGAAACCCTGCGAACCGGTATCGAAAATGCCCACGAAAAGGCTATCCAAGACGTCGTACACTACCTTGAATCCCAGGTCATCTACACCCGCCGAGGCCAAGGCGGTATAGCCCAAGAAGACGTTGACAGTGGCATCATCGCCACCAAATACCGCCACTATGATTCCCGCGAAGGCGACCCCAACATCCACGACCACATGGTCATCGCAAACAAGGTTCAAGGCCAGGATGGGCGCTGGCTTACCCTGGATGGGCGGATGCTCTACTCCTACAATGTGGCAGCATCCGAGCTTTACAACACCCAAATCGCTAAGCACATCCATCAAGATTTAGGTCTAGAATTTGCAGCCCGTAAAAAGCACGGTGGAGTTATTCATGAGCTTGCCGGTATCAATGAAGAAGCCATCCATCACTTCTCAGCTCGCCGCCAAGACATCGATGGAACCCTCGATAAACTCGTTGAGCAGTTCATCGAAAACCACGGCTACCCACCCAATGCTAACCAGCGCATTAAGCTTCAACAGCAGGCTACTTTAGAGACCCGTCCCTCCAAAGGTGAGGTGAAATCTCTTTCAGAGCTCAACACCCAGTGGGTTCAGTCTGTCAACGAATCCAAGCTTAAACTCCCTACTGGGGAAGACCTGCTCAAGCATCTTAAACGTGAGAGCACCAAGCAGGCCAGCTCTATTGCCAAGGACATCGCTCAGGCCCTTGCCACCTCAGATATTGAACACGCTCACAAAATTATTGCCCGGTTAGAAGAATCTCGTAGCACCTGGCGCAAATCCAATATCGAAGCTGAAGCCCAACGCTACTTCCGGGATATAACCGGTGGCGCCGGTATTGACGAGGATAAATTCCGTTCCACTCTCAAGGCCACTGAGGCTGTCTCTATCAACCTCAATAACTATGAAGAGCAGCTCTATCCAGACTCAGCACGCCGTAAAGACGGCACCAGCATCTACCTGAACGCTGACTATAAAGTCTTCACCTCCCACCGCATCCTCAACGATGAACAGGCCATCATTGAGGCTGCGACCATCCACCACAGCATCCCTTCTTCAACCCCTGAAATCTTCGCCCAAGAAGAGCAGAAGCTACTTGAATCAGGTGCTTTGATCTCTGATGCCCAGCGGGCTATGGCCAAGGACTTTGCCACCAGCCAGAAACTACTATCAATCGGTATCGGCCCGGCCGGCGCTGGTAAAACCTCCAGCTCTAAGCTCACCGTTGCAGCAGCTACCGCAGCAGGACGTCAAGTAATCGGTCTTGCACCCACCGCGGCAGCCGCGTCCGTTATGCGTCAGGAACTAGGTATTGAAGCCGATACTCTTGATAAGTTCCTCATCACGCCGATGGAACTGAACCCCGGCGATATGCTGCTCGTCGATGAGATCGGCATGGTCTCTACGCCGAAGCTGGCTGCAATTATTCGTATGGCCAAGGCTAACGGGGCAGTAGTCCGAGGTATCGGTGACTACCGACAGCTAGCAGCCATCGGCTCAGGCGGAGCCCTCCGCTTGATCGAACGAGAAGCAGGCGCAACTTACCTTGAGGATGTCTACCGCTTCCGCAATCAGGAAGAAGCGGCAGCCTCTCTAGCCTTACGCGAACCGGCCATCAACGGAGCTGATAAGCCCTTTGACTGGTACCTAGAGAACAACCGGATAGTTTCTGGCGAATCCCAAACCATGCTCGATAGTGTCTTTGCTGCCTGGGCTAAAGACACCGAAGAGGGTAAGAACTCGCTTATGCTCGCTGGTACCAATGACGAGGTCACCAGACTCAGCGAACTAGCCCAGGTGCGAGCTATCGATTTAGGCAAGGTAAAGACCGGGACCTATACCACCTTGCACACCGGATCTCGCGCATACAAGGGGGACGTCATTGTTACCCGCGAAAATAACCGAAGATTACTGCTCAATCGAGGAAAGGATTTCGTCAAAAACGGGGATCTCTGGATTGTTAAACACGTACACAAAGACGGTTCTCTGAAAGTCAAAAACCAGGCTAGCGGCGGGGTTATCACCCTTCCAGAAAGCTACGTTAAAACTGAGGTAGAGCTAGGGTATGCTGCCACCATCAACCGGGCCCAAGGCTCAACCGTCGATACCGTCCACGCAGCAGTCACCTCCTCCACCGACCGAGCCGGAGCCTACGTTGCCCTCTCACGAGGACGAGACTCTAACAACCTCTACGTCGTTACCGACGAGAACAACACCCAGGCAGAAGTCCTCGAAGCCATCACCAATAACTACGACACTAATCTCTCAGTCCATGAAGAAGTCCAGCGTCTCTACGATGAACACCTGAATATTGCCCACCGCATCGATATCTATGAGGACCTATCGGTGCGGGCTACTGAAGAAGGCATGAAAACCGTTGCAGCCCACGCTCTAGGAGAGCCCACAGCGCGGGCTCTAGCCTCATGTCCTGCTTGGGGTGCCCTAGCCCATGAGCTGGCAGATACTTACCGCCACGGCCTAGATCCAGTAGAAGTCCTCAGCCGAGCTTATTCCTCAGGAGAATTAGGGAATGCAAAGGACGTAGCTGCTGTACTGCACTGGCGTATCCAAAATATCCGCGAAGATGACGCCCAGAAACGGACGCATACCCTGCGCAGCCCTCTAGCAGCTATCAGCGACGAGCACCTTGACCGGCTGGTTCATCAAGCTAAGAAAACAACCATTCCCCTTTCAGAACGTAAGCTTGAGCAACCGAACTGGGCATCCTACCCCTATGCTCTAGCCCCTACCGATGAGCTCCGCCAGCGCCTGGTGCAGACTAACAAGGCCCTAACAGCCAACGAAAAAGATCCTCAGGCCTACGCCCAGCTCAATGAGAAGGTCAGTCAGATGTCTGCTGAGATTGCCCGCCGTCGCTGGGCCTCAGCCGAGCAGCAAGAAGTAGAGAAACTAGTGCGTGGAGAGATTCCGCGCTCCAAGGCTAAATTCACCGTTCGAGACGCTCTGGTACATGAACAAAAGATGCGCCAGAACCTGCTGCCGACCCTGGAACAACCAGCACCTAAAAACGTTGTTCAGCAGGGTATCTCGCGCTACAGCCTTGATACTTTCTGGGAGAAAGACCAGTACACTCCCGGCGACTTTAAGGCAGCGCTCACCCAGCACCGTAAGCAGATCGCTGAGCTGATTGAACTTCGCGGCCGTCAACTAGCTGCCCAGCAGCCTGAGTGGACCAAGGAACTAGGGCCTGTGCCTGCTAACACCCGTAATGCTAGACACTGGTACCGGGTAGCTGCTGAGGTAGAAGCCTACCGCCACAAATACAATGTCCCTGACTACGAGACAAATGCTGTGCCTAAGAAATACAGAGAGGGTGAGCGGGGCGCCTATCTGCAAGAGCAGGTTATTGATGTTCATAAGCGTTCTCGTCTCTCTTCAACCTGGATTGCTCCAAATAGGCTCACTGATCAGGCTCTGGACGCTGAGTTTGCCTATGCGCAGAAGTATAAAGTCTCTGAAGTGCAGCAGCTCATTGAGGCCCAGCGGGAAATCAAACCTCTGACCGACAAAGATTTTGATCTTGACCGGGTAAGGAAACAGGAGGAAAAGAAGGTGATGGAAGTGGCCCAGCGTCTAGCTCACAAGGTTGGAGACTCTACCTTAGTCGAGGCACTGAACCAGGCCAATATTGCTAAGGGGACTGTTGCCCAAGCTCAGGCCCACCGGTCTTTGGTGGAATCCGATGTACTCCGCTCTGCTTTTGCTGACTGGAAGTTACTGAGCAAGGCAGAGTATGGCTATGATAAGGCCCTAGAATCTGGTAACCCCCAGAGGATTAAGCACGCTGAACGCAAGTACCATTTCCTAGAGGAGCAGTACATAGCTGTCTACGGTAGTGTGACGAAGCCTAGTAACGATAGGCAATGGCTCAATACTGTTCCGGTTTACCAGTGGGCTGAACAGCAGGTGACGGTAGCCCAGCAGCAGTTTGCTCAGGCTAAGGCCAACCTGGAGCAGGCCAAGGTCGTTGCTGAGCTCAAGAGCAAGCGAGCTCAAAGCAGTAGTGCGGATTCCTTGAGCCAGCTAGCAGCCAAGGTGAAGGCTATGAAGCCTATGGAATCCCAAGCTCCTCAGCAAGCGAGCCGGGGTGCTGAGCAGCAGGAGTTTTCCCGTCGCGGACCGCGTCTTTAGTCTCCTGTCGGTTAATTTAGCCGCCTCTCAACCTTCAAATGAAGGTTGAGAGGCGGTTTCTCTTAGTTCTTACGAGTGCGTAAGAACCCAGTGGCAACTGCCAACGTCATAAAAAGCGTTGCTGCTACCAGCCGCCACCATACGGGAGAGGACGCAGCCAGAGCCACCCAAGAGATAGCCATGAGACTGCACAATAGGAAAGTTGTTCTTGAGACTTTCATGTGTCTATTCGTGTCCCCTCTGCTGTATAGTGAGGGGTGAAGACCTACCCGTAGCAGGGGCAGGCCCTCACCTAGTTATTTAGCGTCATCGGTAGGCTTTGCCGAGCCTATCGCCCATCTGAGGATATCCTTGATGAGGTATCTGATAGTGATGAGACTTCCGATGAGGCCGATTATGTCGAGTATCGACATGAATCACCTCACTATATTATTTTGATGTGCCGGGCAGGCTTGCTCGGCACATCTCTTAAAACCTCGTGGAAGATGCGAAATACTAGGCCGGCACATCTGGTGCTTTGTATTATTTGGGGCTATTTCATGTAACTAGAGCTAGGCTGTCTATACAGCATATGTAGTTTTATGTATCCACTAGTCAAGTATGCTTTGCGCGTTCTGTCTGGGATGAAGCCCTAGGGCCCTACTATTGGGCTGCTATCCAGAAACCATATGGAAGTAAACGTTCTGCTTGCATGGTGGCAATGTAAAATTGGAGGGTGCAGCGCAAGGTGGCCGAAAGTTGCCACGTAAACTGTATAAGTATAGGCTGTGGGGCGCATTCTTGGCCGGAACCTATCACACCAAAAATCATAACTTCTCGCTAGGGGCAGAAAACATGATAACTAAAAGCAACCTGAAGACAGCTCTTCTTTCTTTAGGCTTCGAACAATGTGGGAAGAAGCTGTATGGTGTATATAACCCTCTAAGGGGCGAAGCAATAGAAGTAGACTTTGAAGCTGAGAAAATAGTCTACCCTGAGACTTTAAGAGTCAATGAAAAGCAAACCACAAACTTTTCCCACCCAGAAAACTTTGTGGTACTTGAATGTGTATTCAGACTTCTTCAAAAAGGGTACCGCCCTGAGCACATCGAACTAGAAAAACGCTGGAAGCTGGGGCACGAAGCAAAAGGTGGAAGAGCGGACATCTGCGTATACGACGCTAACGGTGAGAATGTCATCACTATCATTGAATGCAAAACGCCAGGCGCGGAATATAATAGAGAGTACCGAAAAATTCTCGCAGATGGTGGACAGCTCTTCTCATATCGCCAACAAGAAGGCTCAGCCCAATGGTTATGTCTTTACACAACGGACTTTATCGAAAATTCTGTAGTACATCAGGCAGAGGTTATACCTGTATTCGATGACCCGGAGAAGAAGAAGCAGAAGCTCAAAGACGGGACAATCACCCTTTATCAAGAAGCAACTACAGTTTCACAACTTTTTTCAGTGTGGAAAGAGACCTACGGGCAGCTGCGTCGAGGCGATCTTATATTCAATAGCGAAGCCTCTGCCTATAATGTTCAAGTACTCCCTCTACGTAAAAAGTATCTTAAAGAATTTAGTGAGTCAGATGCTAGCAAAATCGTCAATCAGTTTGAAGAAATTCTTCGCCATAACAATGTGTCAGATAAGGAAAACGCATTCAATAAACTGATTGCTCTTTTTATTTGTAAACTGGTTGATGAATACGAAAAGACTGACAATGATATCGTTGACTTCCAGTATCGCCTAGGGGTCGATACCTACGAAAATCTTCAAGACCGATTGCAACTCTTGCATAAAAAAGGAATGGAAGAGTTCATGAAGGAGGAGATGTTTTACGTATCCTCTGCCTACCCTGAAGAGCTCTTCAAAAACTACACTAAAGAAAATCGCAAAAAAGCTATTGAGGACCTCAGTGAGGTCATCCGCAAGCTGAAGTATTATTCAAATAATGACTTTGCCTTTAAAGATGTCCATAACGAAGAGCTTTTCTTGCAAAATAGCAAGGTTCTTATCGAGGTGGTTCAGCTTTTTGAGCGCCACCGGATTGTTTACCCCTCTAAGCACCAGTTTCTAGGTGATCTCTTTGAGCAACTGCTTAATAAGGGCTTCAAGCAGAACGAGGGACAATTTTTCACCCCCATGCCCATCACGAGATTTATCTGGGATTCACTGCCTTTAGAACGCTTCGTTCAAAGAGTAGCAGAGAATAAGTACCCTAGAATAATTGATTATGCATGCGGCTCAGGGCATTTTTTAACAGAAGCTGTCTCTGCTGTGAACAGTGTACTCGGTGCGGACGTTTCTACTTCAACCCAAGAAGAGGCGCGAAATAACCAATGGGTACGGAACCATATCCACGGTATCGAAAAAGATTACCGTCTTGCCCGTGTCTCCAAAGTATCTCTCTTCATGAACGGGGCAGGGGAGGGGACCATAGTATTCGGTGACGGCCTGGATAATCACCCTGATCAAGGTATCAACAACCATCACTTTGATATCCTCGTAGCGAATCCGCCCTACTCAGTTAAAGCGTTCAAACAGCACCTGCACCTGACGCATAATACATCCCAAGTGATACATGCTGTGAGTGATACCGGTGGGGAAATAGAAACACTATTTATAGAGCGTATGGCTCAGTTGCTGAAAGCTCAGGGACTCGCCGCCATTATCTTGCCCTCTTCATTCCTCACCAACGAGCCCAAAAGCTATGCCGCAGCACGTGAAGTGCTTATGAAAAATTTCATGATTAGAGCTGTTGTGCAATTAGGAAGTAAAACATTTGCAGCGACAGGAACAAACACGGTAGTACTGTTTTTGGAGAAGTACACGACTCCGCCCGAACAGATTCACCTGATTGATGATACAGTTCAGTCTATTCTCTCGGGGGCTGACTTAGCTGGCTGGGATGATGAGGCTATCTTCAGCGCATACCTTAGTCGTATCCACGTTGCTGAAGACGAGTACCGCGCTATCGTCATCGACCAAAATGCAACAGTAGAATATATCGAAAAGATAGACTATTTCAAGAATTACTGGGTAACATTTAACGACTCTAAAGCCTGGATAGATTTTACAAAGAAGAAAATATTCAAAGAATTGAGCAAAGACGAAAAAGAGCAACGTCGTTTAATTCGTTTCTATACCCATGCCCGCACACTTGAGCAAGAGAAACTGCGATACTTTGCACTTTCCCACAACTGCCAAACTTTGGTGATTACGGCTCCTTCTGAAAATAAACTACAAAAAGAGTTCTTAGGATACGACTGGAGCAACCGCAAAGGTAGTGAAGGCATAAAAATTATTAAGCCAGGTGGAATGCTATACGATGAAAAAGATAGGCAAGCACCTGGAACTTTGGCTGCCGCCATCCGCACTTCTTTTGCTGGCCAGAAACACGAGGTCTCTACAGAGAAGAAAAAATATTTATCTTTCATTGATACCTCTGAGCTATTTAATTTTTCCAGGCCTTCTTTCGCAAATGTTATAACCTTAACTGCTGATAAAAAAATTTCCGTTAACTCAGTGTACCCGTTAATAACATTAGGGAAACTGGTCAACGTTGATATTCGTAAGGGCGAGACCATAACGCAGCAGTCTGCCGGTGAGGGAGACGTTAAGGTTGTTGCTGGTGGTAAGCAACATGCATATCTAACAGATAAAGCTAACCGAGAAGCTCACGTTATTACGGTAAGTGCATCTGGTGCTAATGCCGGATATGTAAATTACTGGGCAGAACCTATCTTCGCCTCTGATTGTACGACTATCCAAGCCAGCGAGAGAGTGACGACTCGGTGGGTTTTCTTTTATTTGAAGTTCATTCAAGAGCAAATCATCTCGACACTGCAACGAGGGGCTGCACAACCGCACGTATATCCGTGGGTCGTGGGTTCGAGCCCCACAGGGCGCACACAATAGGCCCCGCTGGTTTTGAACTAGCCCCCGAAAGTTGGACTGGTTTAATCCTAGACCGTCAGGGCTGCCAAAGCCTGGCTCCGATACCCCATCGGAGCCAGGCCCTTTAATCGCTCCTGAAGCCTACCGTTGTTATACCAATAGATATAGTCATCAACCGCCTGAC
>NZ_SPQC01000089.1 GCF_004569295.1 Rothia nasimurium | reverse complement strand
GAGAGGTAAAAATTACGGCGTGGGGGTAAATTTCGCGGGGTAAATCAAAGACGAAACTGGAGGCAAAAATGTGGTCGATATCGATAATCAGGGTACGGCAAAAAGCGGGGCTGGGCTGGTAAAACTCGTACTTGTGTAGGTCTGCCCGTAAAGTCTTGATCAGCGGTGCGCTCTTGGTTTTTGAGCAGAGAAAGACTCGTTGTGTGTCTGTGAGATATGTAGCGAACCGGGCTTTTTTGGTTGCGGTTCTGCTGGGTGCTGCTAGACTCGTAGACACAAGCTTAAATTCCTTTCGAAGTAATGCCCGGATGGAATTTTCTGAACCGGTAGAGGGTGCAATCTCTGCCGGTTCTTTTTTTATCTAGAAACTTCTTCAAGTCTACCTTCTAAAGGCCGATGGATTGGCATTCGCTCCAGAGCAGACCACGCAAAAGAGAACAGAAGAATCCGCGCATACCATGTATGCGCGGATTCTTACAAAAGACGAATACTTAAAATTCTTTTGCCAGTTCTCTGGCAATATCTACAGCGACTTTTCTCTCCACTACACCGGCGTCTGGATTTACCAACGAATACTCAATAGCAGCTTTGCGAACCTCTCCCTCCTTAATTTTTCTCATGAAATTTGAATATTCGGGAGAACTAAATTTTTCTATGACTCCACAGTTGGCAAACATCTTAGAAATCGATTTTATTTCTTCTCTTCTACTTAGGCTAAAAATCATTTCTTAAATAGCCCATTTAGTAGCACACCATGCGCCGGCGCCTGCAAGCGTTACCGCGAATCCAGCAACGCCGCCTTTCAGAGCATTAACTCCTACTAAGCGTGCTAGAACCCAGGCAACTTCTTTCCAGTTTTTAGTAACCATAAGGTATTTTAGCTGGCTACCACCACCTCCAGCGGCGCCAACAAAAGCCCCTAGCCCCGTTGCGTTAAGAACGCACCGTACGTACTCGTCACTTCCTACTTGATATTGCGGCGAGACAAGACGAGGAGAGCTTTCTCGGTGCAATCTTTCCAACGTAGATTCTGGTGCTTCATAAAGAGCATTTAAAAAATTTCTAATTTCAACTAATTCACTGCTTTTAAGGTTAAACTTATCTGCTTTCGTGTAGTCGACCTCCCATCCAGATTCTGTTTCATACACAACCTCAGTAAAAAATTCTTCTAGTTCAGATTCAAATTTTTCGACGTTTTCTCCAGTAACCAGAGGTTGAGAATGTGCCGATGAAGCCACAAAATTCGATACAGGATTCATATCGAAAGCATGGGCAGGCGAGGAAGTCAATAAAATTGAACCAGTGATTACAAAAGCTATGGATGGGATAACACCTGCGGAGAACTTTTTCATGGTTTCCTTTTCCTTACTGTGACGCCTAGAACATCTTCAAACTAGTGATGGCGACCACACTACACGAGCCGCGCCCCCAATGCAAGTGTTTTACACACCATGGATCCAGTCACGCCCTCACAACATCCACACAGCCGTTTACGCGACATTTCCCCTTACCATCACTACGTTTTCTATTATGAGTTACTCATAATAGAAATACCTGGCTTATTGGATGCATGAGGTGTGACGAAAAATCAGAGCGCAAAACCGACTGACCGATGACGCAGAAACCGGATTACAGACGTAATCCGAAGTGCACTTCAATGCCACAGGTGTGTAGATTTTCCCGCGCACTTTCTGAGATAAACACAGGCAGAAAGACGCGCGTTTTTGTCACAGCAAGAGAGGGGCAAACGAAGTTTGGCATACGTGCCTACCTGCCTACCTGCCTACCTGCCTGTTTCTGCTTTTGATTCCTGGCGTGCCTGCTGATCTTATCGGCTTCCTCTTCATCCGTGCTCTTGACTAAGGCT
This sequence comes from Rothia nasimurium, assembly GCF_004569295.1. Lineage (GTDB taxonomy): Bacteria > Actinomycetota > Actinomycetes > Actinomycetales > Micrococcaceae > Rothia > Rothia nasimurium_B. The sequence continues at coordinate 47 of NZ_SPQC01000089.1, read as the reverse complement.
TCTTCTCTAAGCACCCCTTGTGTCTTGGGTTAGCTGTTAGATACTTT
>NZ_SPQC01000088.1 GCF_004569295.1 Rothia nasimurium | reverse complement strand
ACTCTCACTCGTGCGAGTTGGGATTTCTCGGTTCCGGCTTTGGCCTGAATTCGCTATGTGACTAGGTGTTTTGTCGCTTGGTGGGTTTCCCCTGTGCCGTGGCGACTCGTAATACTCTACGCAGGTTTTCCGGAGCGTGCAACCCAAAAGTGCCACCGCAGGAGCCTTTTTACCTCAAAATCCCCACCTGCAACAGATAAAACGCCTAGTCAAAGCTAAACTAAACACCGTAAAAATATTTTTAAAGTTTTTTTGAAGGTCTTCAGAAGGCCTGATTTTAGGGATTTTTGTGAGCCAGACCCTTATTCCGGCTCACACAAGCTCTCCTGAGCCTGCCTCCTCCCTAAGACTAGATAAACAAAAAGTGCTCCCCCACTATCGTGGGAGAGCACTTCGTTCTTATGAGAGCTTAGGAAGCTCGGCGGCGGGATACCTCGTAGAGGGAGATACCGACTGCCATAGAGGCGTTAAGTGATTCCATTGCTGAGCTAATGGGAATCGAAACGATCTGGTCGCAATTCTCGGTGACCAGTCGTGAGAGCCCCTTACCTTCTGAGCCAACGACGATCATGAGCGGTTCAGAGGCCAATTCGAGGTTGGGCAGGTCTACGTCGCCGCCGCCGTCCAGACCGACGACGAAGATGCCGGCGTCCTTGGCCTGCTGAATCACGCGGGTGAGGTTGGTTGCCTTGGCAACGGGGATGCGGGCAGCTGCACCGGATGAGGTCTTCCAGGCTGAGGCGGTCATGGCTGCCGAGCGGCGCTCGGGGATGATGACGCCGTTGCCCGAGAAGGCTGAGACGGAGCGGATGATGGCGCCCAGATTGCGGGGGTCGGTGATACCGTCCAGGGCAACGAGGAGGGGCGGGGTATCCATCTGCTTGTCGTACCAGCGGTCCATGGTGTCGAGGACCAGGTTGCCGGCGTCCGGGTACTTGTAGGGGGGAATCTGCAGAGCAACACCCTGGTGGACGGCGTGGTCGGTCAGGCGGTCCAGCTCGTTACGGCCTATTTCGAGCATGGGCAGGCCCTGCTTGTTGGCTTCGGTCATGATGTCGCGGACGCGGTCATCGACCTCGATGCGAGACATGACGAAGAGGGTCTTGGCGGGAATCTCGGTCTGCAGAGCCTCAAGTACGGAGTTACGGCCGGTAACCAGTTCGTCGGAGGCCCGCTTGCCGCCCAGGCGGGGCTGGCGGGAGCGCAGGGTGTTCGTTGCCTTGCGGTTTTCGGCGGACTTCTTCATCTTGTAGACCTTGTGGTAGACGCGGTCTTCTGCCTTGGGGGTGTTGCCGCGGCCTTCGAGGGCCTTACGTCCGTGGCCACCGGTGCCCTTGGTGGGGCCCTTCTTCTTATTGGTTGCGCCGGGGCGTGAGCCTGCCTTCGCCATGGGGTGTGTCCTTTGTTTGATGTCTATGAATTGTTTTCTAGCTTACCGACCCCCTGCCCCCTGTGGAGCGAGAGATGGAGCACGGTAGCGGGAGGGCTATGAGGCCTAGAGGGACCAGGTGGAGCCTGTTGCGCCGTCCTTGACGGTGATACCGGCCGCTGCCAGGGCGTCACGAATCTGGTCGGCGCGGGCCCAGTCCTTAGCCTCGCGGGCTTCGGCGCGCTGAGTGAGCATGATCTGGATTAGAGAGTCGAGCGCTGCGTGTTCGCCGGGCTCGGTGGCGGTAGCCCCTGCCTGGCTGAAGGACATAAGCTCTGCCAGCCCCAGTACCTTGGCCATGGCGTAGACCTGCTCGGCGGCGCCTTGGGCAGACTCACCGGCAGCGAGCGCTGCGTTACCGGCGCGGACGCCCGCGTGCAGGGCAGCGAGGGCCTTGGGGATGTTGAGGTCGTCGTCCATGGCCTCAGCGAAAGCCTCGGGTACCGCAACGTCTTCACGGTGATAGTCGCGGGTCGCAGACAGGAAGGCTTCGACGCGTTCGACAGCTACACGGGCCTCCTCGAGTGAGGTGGGGTGGTAGTCGAGCACGGAGCGGTAGTGGGCCTGGCCCAGATAGTAGCGGACGACCAGGGGG
>NZ_SPQC01000087.1 GCF_004569295.1 Rothia nasimurium | reverse complement strand
TGTATAAGAGACCGCCGCTGCCCTGTGCACCGCAGGAATCGCCACCCACTTCGCCCGCAAAATCGTGGTTCCCCCCAAAGCGCCGGTTGAGGACGTCCGCGTGCACTCCCTGGGTTACAGCAGCGCCGACATCACCGAGGGGCAGCAGCCTACCAGCATCCGTATAGATGCCACCGAGCGCACCCTGGCCCCGGGGCGCTACGGCTTCTACTTCTCGGGCGGGGCGGGTTTTGCCCTGCTGGGGGAGCTGACCTCCTACCTGCCGGGGGACAAGACCGTGGTGCGGGGTATCGAAAAAATTTACCGGGGCACGATGGCAGATATAAAGCGCGGACGTCTGACCGGGGTCGTTGCCACCGACCCTGCTATGGCTGGCTATCGGGCTGAAGATATTGAGCTGTCCCTGCCGGTAGGCCCCGCCCCTGCCTGGGTAGCACACCCCGGGGCAGCGCTAGGCAAGCAAGCAACGGAAGGCCAAGCAACTGACGACCCCGGTACCCCTGAACCGAGCGACACCTGGGCCATCATGGTGCACGGCATGGGCGCAACCCGCACCGAAACCCTGCGCGCCCTCGACGCCACCCAGGCCCTGGGCCTCACCAGCCTGCACATGAGCTACCGCAACGACCGCGAAGCGCCCGCCAGCGAAGACGGCCGCTACGGTCTGGGCTTCACCGAATGGCGGGACGTCGAAGTCGCCATCGACTACGCCCTGGCCCACGGCGCTCGCAACGTGGTGCTCTTTGGGTGGTCCATGGGCGGGTCAATCTGCATGCAGACCGCCGACCTGGCCCATAACCGCCGGGCTATTCAAGCGCTGGTGCTGGACGGCCCTGCCCTAGACTGGCTTGAGCTCATCCAGTACCACACGCACCTGAACAAGATTCCGCTGCGCATCGGGCAGCTGGGTGTACAGATGATCACCCACCCCGCCCTCAGCACCCTCACCGGGCTGAAAGAACCTATCAGCCTGCAACAGATTTCCTGGCCCCACCGGGCAGGTGACATTACCGTGCCCACCCTGATTATGCACTCGGTGGACGACACCTATGTGCCCTACCAGCCCTCACAGGCCCTGGCGGAGCTATCGCCCCTAGTGGATTTTGTACCCTTCGACAAGGCCCCCCACACCAGGGAATGGAACGTAGACCCACAGCTCTGGTTCGACACCGTCACCGGCTGGCTAAGCAGCCGCGATATCGGCGTAAGCCCCCTGCGTCAGCGCAACTAGGTCATCGGCAGCTAGCTCCACATCCAGGCCGCGGCGCCCACCCGACACCAAAATCGTGTTAAAAAGCTGGGCGGTTTCGTCCACCAGGGTAGGGTGAGCCGTCTTCTGCCCCAGGGGAGAAATACCGCCCACCACATACCCGGTGCGCTTCTCCGCCACATCAGGAGCAGCCATCTTCGCAGACTTCCAGCCCAGCGCAGTCGCAGCAGCCTTCACGTTCAGCTTGCCACCCACCGGCACCACACAGACCGCAAAATCCTTCTCGTGGGTAATCATCAAGGTCTTAAAAACCTGCTCGGGGGAGCGGCCCAGCTTTTCGGCAGCCTCCAGACCAAAGTTGGTTTCACCGTCCACATGCTCATACTCGCGCACCTCAAAAGCGGTACCGGTCTGCTGCAACAGAGCCAGAGCAGCCGTAGCCGCCCCCTTCTTCTTCGCCTTTGCCACCGTTTCTCTTCCCTTTCACTCACGTCAATAGGTATGCACCTACCAGCCTAAACGAGAAGCCGCCTATCGGCGTCCGCCCAGAGCCTGACCAGCAAATCTGTGAACAAACCAACCGGCTTAGAGTCAGTCCCGCACTAACCCCACCGCAACATTGGGCAACCTGCCCACCAGCTACTAGACTGTGGGTGTACGAATCACCAGCGCACCGTCGCGCCCAAGGGAAAGACCACACGTGGCAACCTACACCCACCTCACCGACCGCACCCCCCACGTCTCAGCCGACGAACTCCTCTCAGGGTTTAGGCCCTCAGAACGCTTCGGTGAAGTGTCTTTCAATACCTGTCTCT
>NZ_SPQC01000086.1 GCF_004569295.1 Rothia nasimurium | reverse complement strand
GTGGTGGCCTCCCAGATTACAAGCCTCTACGGCCCCACAGTTTGATGCGACCTTGGAGCAAAAGGCGGCAGCTGACCCAGGCAATGAGGAGCTTCAGAGCCAGTTGCAACAACAACGCGAGGGGCAAGCACGAGTGTTCCGCTCGACAGGCCCCTACACCATCACACTTTTGACCTGCTCAGGGCCGTCAATTGCAGATGTTGGCGGGGCTTTTCAGTTCCGTTACAGCGACAATCTGATCGTCGAGACCACGCCAATTGATTGGGGCCAACAATGAGGTAAGAGGCCCTAGAGGATTATTCAAAAGTCTACAAGAAAAGAAGAGTAGGCTCCGCGCACAGCGGAGCCTACCAAAAACTATTTTTTCTGAAGCTTCAGCAACAGAAACTGCCAAATCAGTAAAAGAATACTGACCACGATAACTAGCAGTGATATATAGTGCCAAGCAACAATCCATAAGGGAGTTGAATGATAAGGTTCACCTGAAGCTTCCCAGATTCGATATTCGATACCAGCAGCTACAAGTGAAGCTAATAACGACACGGCACCAATCACAGCGGACCAGGCCGGTTTCCGATGTCTATTCTGTACGCGCTTGTTCATGTGCTTTACCAATTACAGTGGTGGCGGACAACACCGTTCCACCAGTGTGGCTTATCACTCCGAAAACGTTCGAGGTTATAAGCACCTGTCCACGGCAGGCCGTATGTACTAGCAGCGACATGGCACTCGTACTGATGACGCAGCGTTGCTTTGTTTGTAATTGAAGGCCAGCGGCTGGTCCATTCCGCCCACCCCTGATTTCGCATAATTGCCTGTCCTGCGAGGTATCCACCAACACCTCCGCCACCGCTCATGACCAAGGCGCCCCAAACAGTAACTGAGCCGTTGTATCGGACATCCCCCTCATACCAGTCAAGAGAGAAACCGGTAAATAGGTTTTTACCCCAAAATGGGTCAGCAGTAACAGGATAATCCACACCGGGAGTATCATGCTCAATAACCTGAACTAGCGAAGAGCCTCTAATCTCATACCGGGTAGGTACATCTGTACCGTTAGCGTCCTTAGCCCAAGGAGCCGCTACACCCGCTACAAAATTTCCTTCAGCATCCCGCACCAGGACCATTCCGTCTTCAAGAAGCTCAAGACTAGCACCATCCGGTAGCTCCAAATTATAGGTATATTCCTGTGGGGCAGAATCCTCTTCAATAGTTGTTACCATTTGCACAGAGCCGTCCTCATAGGGCAAGACGGAAGTAGATGATGAGTTGTTATGTTCAAAGGCGATTTCTCCGAACTCTCCACTCTTTGCTGTAGAGGTTTCTTCACTATCGGGAAGAAAAATCCCTATATTAGTTTCACTCTCGGCTCCCAAGACAATAGGCTCGATAGCGTCTTTGGGAATCTCAGCTGAACTTTCTTGACCGACCACCACAAACGCAGACGCAGTTTCTTCAAGCTCATCAATTGTAAGTGCCTGCTCGGCAAGCACATCTAGCCTATATTCCACTGAGCCATTTTGACTCGTCGGAACTGAATTCTGGGCTGAAGCAGGTGTAAGACCAAGCCCGCCAACTAACACCGCGCTAACTGCACAAATGCTGAAAGCGGCACGGGAGGATAAAGGGGACATCTTTGTCTCTTTTCTCTTATGCACCAGGCTCCCTCATGAGGCTAGTGGTAAGTAGTCTATAGCATGTGTTTAGAAAAAACGAGAGCTATTTCACTCATACCGCTAAGAGGCCTACTCAGAAGACCGCCCCGGACGTCCTTAGGAGTTCTCTAACTGGGCAAGATATTCAGACAGTTGTTCCTTCTGAGTGATTCTTTTTTACCCATCGACCGGCACCAAACCAACCCGCAGATTATCCGTATACGGAAACACAAACGTCTGCCCCACACCCGAATCCCCCACAAAAGCACCCGAGCACGTCAGCAACCACACCAGCTCATCTGTCCCATACTTGGCCCATTCATCCGGTGTCACCTCTGCAGAGCCCCACAGACCCGCATCAGTCTCAGTTAGCGCCTGCTCAATCGTGTCAATGACAATTACCTGGTACTCACGGGTCACACCTGCCTCATCCGTGATATACACATGCGCGCACCTATCAACGTAATGCAACAGACCCCACCCAGAGAGCCGGTCATCAGGATAGTCAAGGTTCACATGCCC
>NZ_SPQC01000085.1 GCF_004569295.1 Rothia nasimurium | reverse complement strand
CGGACGCGGGGGCCTCCGCGGGCACATGGACGTCGCCCAGGTTGCCCGGTGGGGTTGAGGTACCCCCGAGGTCCTTACTGTTGGGCCAACAGTTATAGGTTCCCTCAAGGTCCCGGGCAAATATGAGGTTGACCTGTTGTGCCTCCCTGCAATAGTCACGGTCTAGCCCTACGGGGAACTGGTAGTAGGTTTTCCCCTCATCTTCATAGCGGATCCAACCGGTACTGAAGACCAGAACGATGAAGAAGCTAAAAGTCATTACCAGGGCAAGAGCACTTACCAGCAAGAGCAGAAGCCCTTGGGCGAACCAGGTGGTTAGCAAGGCCAGGGTGCTGCTTCTAGCCCCATCTGGCTGGGGGATTTTTCCCAGGCTCTTGAGGATATAGCCGGTTCCACACACCAGTAAGGTAAGGGCCGCCAGGTAAGAGAGCCCCAGGCAGACCAAGCCTAGCCCTGGGATAAGTTGCAGCCCCAAGGCGCTCAGCCCCAAGCGTCCACCGATAATAGCCATCAGTAGCAGACAGGCCCCCAGGGTCGCCCATCTGGTAAGTCTCTGCGAGAACGAGATGGGTGCTGAACTGGGGGCCTGATGCTCACGGGGCACAGCTAGACCTTTTTCTCCTGCACTGCCAGGTAGCAGGTGCCGGCGGCATCCTGCTTAACCTCGGGCAGGTAGAGGGAAACCTGGCGTCGCTTGGCCAGGAAGGCAACCGCCCCGGAGGCCGCAGCGAGCTGTTCCAGCAGATACATGACGCCGGGGGTCACCAGCTCCTGGAAGGGCACCCCGACGGTGTCGTCCTGCCCAATTTCGTTACCGAGTTCCATGCTCATGGGGTGGGCAACCAGCTCACGCACACTGACCCAGCGCCCCCAAATTCCCTTCCCGGCGAGCAGGAAGGGGTTCTGCCCCACAGGTACCGCGCAGGTGAAATAGTGAATGTCGTAGCGCTTGTGGAAGAAGCCCGGTGACTGCCAGCGGGCTAGGGGTTTGAGCAGGTCGGCGCGGATTTTAAGGCCGCGGCGTTCCAGGTAGTCAGCGAAGGTTTTATCCTGCTGGGCTACGGCCAAGCGCGAGGCCATGCACTCGTGCCCGCTGGTGAGCTCGATGGTCGAGAGCTCGCCGCTGCCAGCCAAGAGCACGCCGGTCTCTTCAAAGAGCTCACGTACAGCGGTGACCACGGCGGCGTTAGCTGCCCCCAGGTCATCCTGGCTGAAAGCCTTGGCCCAGTAGTCGCCGCTGGGGCCGACCCAGCCGATGGGGGCGGCGTCCTCGGGCACACCAAGACCGCCGGGGAAGGCAACCCGGCCCATAGGGGATTTCACCCGGTAGGTTATAAAGGTTTCAGGCCCCGAAGCACCGTCACGCACAAAAACGACCGCGGCTGCGGGCTTGGCCGCGCGCGGGGTGCAGTCCCCCTCATCGAGCCAGGTGCGGGCGGAGTCCTGCTGGCTTGAGGGGATGGGGTGGGTTTTGGGTGCCGGGGCCGCCACCGAAGCGTAGGGGGCGGACGCCGGCGGCGGCACCCGCTTGAGGGCGCCGGTATATATGGGTTGGCTAGGCATATTCCACGATGATTTCAACTTCTACCGGGGAGTCCAGCGGTAGTACCGGCACGCCAACGGCTGAGCGGGCGTGCACGCCTGCCTCGCCAAAGACCTCGCCCAGAAGCAGGGAGGCCCCGTTGATAACGGCGGGCTGGCCTGTGAAAGAGGGGTCTGATGAGACGAAACCGACCACCTTGACCACACGGGTGACGCGGTCAAGATCGCCGATGACGGACTTGACGGCAGCCAGGGCGTTCAGGGCTGAGAGGCTAGCCAGTTTCTGGGCGGTTTCGGGGTCTACAAAGCCTTCGGCGCCAGAATCTGAGACCTTGCCAGTGGCGGGAAGCTCGCCCTTAACGAAAGGCAGCTGGCCCGAGGTGTAGACGTAGTTACCGCTGGTGACGGCAGGAACGTAGGCGGCTACCGGGGCTGCCAGCTCGGGCAGGTCGTAGCCAAGTTCTTTGAGGCGGTCTTCAATCTTTGACACGGTATACCTTCTTGAAAAGCAATGTTTCTAGGGGCCAAAAACCGGGCTCGGAGCGAGACGCCTGAACCCGGTTCTGGTGTGAGTATTTAGTTGCTAGCCTTCTTGCGCTTGAAGTAGGCGATTGGATTGCCCTGAGTGGGAGCAACCATGTTTCCGGCGGGGGTGGCGC
>NZ_SPQC01000084.1 GCF_004569295.1 Rothia nasimurium | reverse complement strand
GCCTTCTAGGGTGATGGTTGCGGGCATTAGTTGGTCTCCTTGTGGGGGTTGAGGGTGTGGGCGGTTTCGGTGAAGTCGGTGGGTTTGCTGTTGCCTTCGTAGTAGTAGGCGGCTCCTTGGGTGAAGCCTTCTTCCCAGGCTTGGGATTCTGCTTCCTGGAGGTTTCGTGTCAGCTTTTCGCGGTATTGGCTTAGCCCGCGGCGAAGTCGCCTGCTGGCTGCGACAAGGGTAAGAAACATTGCTGAAATTGCCGCAAGGGTAAGGAGTGCAAGAATCAGCTGGATGATTTCGATGGGAGTCATTGGCTGGTTTCCTTAGATTGTGTAAGTGCCGGTTATGGCTTGCTGGGTATATTCTTCGTGGGCTTGCTCAATCATGTGCCTGACCTGTTGGCGGGTGGTGTCGAGGTTGTCCCAGCGTTTGGGTTCCCCGTCGTAGGCGTTCTTGGCTGACTCGATACTTGAGGGTGATTTGTTCCAGACGTATTCTTCGTCCCAGTGGTTCCAGGAGTGGTGGTTATCAAAGCCGTACCAGTTTCCCTGTTGGTAGGTGACTTCTCCCCAGGGGTGAAACTCTGTGTCGAAGATGTAGTCGGTTGTTTCTTGCCAGGGGTGGCACTGCTGGTGGTCGGGTATTCGGATGTATCCGTTCAGGCCGTAGCGTGGGGCTTTTGCTATGACCCATTGGTAGTCGAGGTGTTTGCCGGTTTCTACGATTTCTTGGGGGCCGAAGGGGCAGTCGGCGAGGGTTGGTTGGGTCATGTTCGCTGTGTGCCTTTCTGCGGGGCTAGTTTTTGGTGGGGTGGTGGGTTGGTGGGTTTTGGGGGTGTTAGGGGCTCTGCGCCTTGTTTTTGTCTTTCTGGTGGGGTGGTTTTGGTGCGAGTTGGGCGCGTTTTTTCTCTAGTACCTGGTTTGCGGCTAGGTAGTGGGCGCGTTCTTGGGCGTCGCGGGCGTGCATGGCTCGGTTGTCGTTGGCGCGGATAGCGCGGGTCAGGGCCATGTACCGGGTGTAGAGCCCGGAGGTGGTTTCTTTCGCCCAGGGCGGGACGGACTGCGGCTTCATCACGGGGTTAGCTCCTTGTGTTTTCGGTGGCGGCAGGTGATGCAAAGCCCGGCGTAGGGGCCAGTGCGGGTTAGCTCGACGAGCCTGCCGGTGCTGGTGTGGGTGCGCCCGCACCCTGTGCAGGGCTTGATGGGGTAGGTTCTGGTGCGTCTCTCCATGGATCCGCGGCAGCTGGTGCACAGGCCGGGCCATTTTCCGCCCTTGATGATGGTCAGGGGCCGCCCGTTGCGTGTGGTTCGGCGTTTGCAGATGCGGCATCGGGTGGGTGTTTTTTGGGGTGGTGGCCGGTGGGGGAAGCCGCGCATGATGGTTGCACAGGGGTAGCAGTACCCGGCGTATTTGGCTCCTGGGCCGTAGATGCGTAGGGGGTTGCCGCGGCTGGTTTTTGTTGTGTTGGTGCGTCCGCAGCGTTGGCAGGTTCTGGGTGGTTTTGGGGCTTTGCGTAGGGTTGCGTTTGGGCGGTGGTGGAGTACGGAGATGCAGGGGCGGCAGAGGCCTTGTGTGTGGTTGATGCGTATGGGTTTGCCGTGGCTGCTGGGGGTGCCTTCTGTTCTTCCGCATCGTTGGCAGGTGGGGGCGCTCACGGTGGGTTCTCCTCTCTGGGTGTGGTTAGACCATGCGGGGGTGCGGGGCGTAGATGAAGTTCAGGTCGGGGGTTATGAGGCGGGGGTCTGTGGGTATGCCTCGTTGGGTGAGGTCGCGGGCTCTGTGCCGGGCTCCTTCGAGCTGTAGTTCTTCCCAGCGCCCTGGGTGGCGTTGCTTCCAGGTGGCGAGGGTGACTTTGTGGGGGTCTACTGCTCGGGCGGCGAAAGCTTCGTTGAGTTCTTTGATGCGCTGTTTCTCGGCGGAGCAGAGGCGTTTGATTTCTGAGACGACGGGTTTTTTGTCGGTGGTTTCGCGGTAGGAGAGGGTGATTTCTTTGACCATGCGGAGATCGAAGGATTTGAGGGCGCGGTGCCAGGCTTCGATACTGGGGTCGTTGGTTTCGACGCGGGGGTCTAGCTTGTTGAGCCAGTCGACGAACCAGACGGTTTCTTCGGGGGTCATGCGAGTTCTCCTGCTATCCAATCTTTGCCCTGTTCGGGTCTGTTTTCTTGTTGCTGGTAGTAGCGGTTGAGGAATTGTTGGCCTGCTTGTGCAGTTACCTGTGAACGTTCGACCCAGCCGGGGACGCGGGTGGGTTGTTGGGGGCG
>NZ_SPQC01000083.1 GCF_004569295.1 Rothia nasimurium | reverse complement strand
TTGCCCCTCGCGTTGTTGTTGCAACTGGCTCTGAAGCTCCTCATTGCCTGGGTCAGCTGCCGCCTTTTGCTCCAAGGTCGCATCAAACTGTGGGGCCGTAGAGGCTTGTAATCTGGGAGGCCACCACGTTGCCGTTCTCATCAGCCGTAAAAATGGCGACTTACTGAGTGGATGGGATGCGGGCAAAAAGGGGTATGAACCTTTTTTCTAAGAAACGTGATGAGAACGAGCTGTATAGTCTCGATGGCCAGGCCCAGGTAGGTCAGCGCTCTGGAGCTTTCAAGCGTCTATGGCTGGAACTTCAGAACAAAGAAGTAGCTCAGGGATCATTGCTTCAGCGGGCGGCTACGTGGGTTGAGGCATCTTTTGCGCGGCGCATTTTGGTATCTGTATTGATGCTGATTTTGGTGATGGTGGTGTTGGGCTTTTTCTTGGTGCTCTCATCGGCCATGGGTGGAGTAGGGGATGAGCCTGAGGTGACTATTCGCCCAGCATCTTTAGTCCATCTAGGTTTGGGGATGTAGACCATGGGTATCGTTCGACAGGGGGCTAAGTGGACTGTGCGGGCAGTTCTTTTAAAGATTGTTGGCCCTATTCTGATACCGCTTTTGGCTCTGGTGCTTTTCTTGGCTGGGGTAATGTCTCTGAGCTTCATTGCCGGGTATAACGACTGGGAGGCTAACCGCGCTGAGCTGGCTTCGTCCCGTTCCTGCAAGAGCCCTGTTGTTGCTGATTCTGGTGATAGCTCTACGGTTAACGTCCCTGAAGAGTATCGGGAGGCTGTTGATAAGGCGGCGGAAGAGTCTGGTATTCCGGCTCAGATTATTGCCGCGCAGATTGCTGCTGAGTCGAATTGGAACCCTAACGCTGTTTCACCTGCCGGTGCTAAGGGCTTGACGCAGTTCATTCCCTCTACTTGGGAGCATTACGCTCCGGGGGAAGACCCCTTTGACCCATTCGCCTCGATTGCCGCTCAGGGGCGCATGATGAAGGACATGCGCCAGATGATGGGCGACTTGGCTGGAGGGGACGCTCAGAAGGAGATTGAGCTTGCTCTAGCTGCCTATAACGCTGGGCCTGGTGCTGTGCTGCAATTCGGTGGTATCCCTCCTTATCCTGAGACTCAGAATTACGTGAAGAAGATTATGGGCACCTCGCAGATGTCTTATTCCAAGGGGTGCTCTCAGGTTGGAACAAAAGCCTGGGACGGTGACTTGGGCACTGGGGAGTGGACTAGCCCCTGCCCGGGGTGTGTGAAGACATCAGGGTATGAGGCCCGTACTGCTGCGGGTCAGATTGATGCTGTCAATGGTGGTTTCCATTGGGGTCTTGACTTAGCCACTCCTGGTGCTGGCTATTCGCCTGGCGTGGAGATTGTTGCTCCTACAAAACTTCGTGTTGTTGAATACGAAACGGTGTCAGGTTGTATCTTGGCGTACCAGGTTGATCCGCCTGAATTTGGTTTCATGTTTTGCCATTTGCACGAGCACTATGCTGAGCCTGGCATGGTTCTAGAGCGTGGCGATGTTATCGGTATCGAGGGTGGCACTGGGTATAGCGCTAAGAACTACTTTGCGACTCACTTGCACATTGAGATGTTCAAGCCGGGGCACAAGATTGAGAACTACAACTGGTGGTCGGATAGGTCAGGAAACCTTGACCCTGAACCGATTCTGATTGAGAAAGGGGCACTGTAATGACCCGCGATAAATTGATCTGGATTGTCTGTTCCTCGGCACTGGTTGTTGGTGCAGGGCTTATCGCACTGCTGGTGTGGATTGGGAGCCTGATGGGGCAGAATAGCGTTTCTGAAGCACCCAGTGAGAGTCCCAGTGCGAGTGCTGTCCCCACTGCCAGTGTGACTGTTACTGCTGGTACTGAGCTAGCTGAAGGTGCGTGCCCTGATATTGGTGAGGTAGACCGTTCTGAGGCTGATGCGGTGGCCGCTGCTGTTATGGGTATTGGGTTTTGCTTTGATTCGACGGTAGATAAGACCATGACTGATGCTTTGCGGCGGGCTGAGCCATTGATGACTGAGCAGATGAAGGGGCTGCTAGTTGAGAACGGGCATAATGCCTTGGCCAGTCAGTTCCTGGTTGCGTATGAGCAACGGGCTTACACTACGGTGACGGTAGAGTTCATGGGCGCTGATTCACATGACCATGAGGAAGACCCCACGGTTGCGGCTGATGAACATTCTGATGAGCATGTGCATTATTCGACTCAGTATGCTTCTTGGCAGTGGGTTTCTCGTATTGGTGAGGGGTCTATGCCTGGTGGGTATTCTGTATGGACGATGCGGCTTGTGCAGGATGATGCTGGGCTGTGGCTCGTTGATGGGTATGAGCTTGGTAGTTTCGTTCCTGCTTCTTAGTGAGTAGTTGAGGAAGAGAAAAGGGGGGGAGGGGCTCAACTGTTCATTTTGGAACAGTTGAGCCCCTCCCCTTTTTTGTGTGAGGTATGAGGTATTAAGTCAGAGGGGCGATGAGTGCCATGAATCCAACGATGATGAAGACGCCTATGAAGAGTGTGATTCCCTTTTTAACCAGGCGGAGGATGGGACGGATCATGAGGGCGAAAGCTATGAAGAAGAAGAGGAGAAAGGCGATGGCTCCGAAAGGAGTATCTGCGGGGTGGCTTGAATTTGCCTGGAGTAGTGCTGTTGCCTGGTAGAGGTGGGGCATGGTGGTGTTTCCTTATGGTGCGTGGTGTCCTTGGTTCCATGGTATTAAAAATCTTTTACTTTACATAACGTAATTTGCGTGTTGGCTAAAAGTGTTTGACTGATATGTACTGGGTTTAGTTCCGACCCCGTACATTGGAAACAAACAAAAAAGAGCAAAGGAACTTCACCCATGCCCACCAAATACCCCCAAGAACTCAAAACAAGAGCCCTACGCCTACTGGCCGA
>NZ_SPQC01000082.1 GCF_004569295.1 Rothia nasimurium | reverse complement strand
TGTTGGAAGAGGTGGATGAGTTGTTCTCGTTGGTGTTGGGTGAGTGAGCTTCGTGCTCGCATAGGAGATGCTCCCCATTAGTTGGTGACTGTTTTTTAGTAGTCCAACTTATGGGGAGCAGTTCACAGGTGTGGAGGGGCTTTTAGAGCTCCCGATGCTATTTATGAAGAAAAGGTAGGCTCGCAGCGAAGCTGCTGGCTCGGCGGCTGGCGTGAATCGCTTGTGATGAGCACCGAGATTCCGAGCGCGCGAGGAAAATAAATCTCGGCGCGAATCTGGCGAGCCTGCGAGCCAGCTAGCGAACCAGGCGAGAGGGTCGGCAGCGAGCGCGAGCCTACTTTCCCTTGTCTAAGACCCTACGGCTGCACCACCCTGACGCTGATTCCGTTCTCGCCCCAGGCTGCTGCGAGTTTTTCGAGCTGGGCGGTGTGCGGGGTGGTGAAGAAGCGGCGGACGGCCGGGGCGAATTTCTCGTGTTGGGCTAGTTGGCCGTGTTCCAGGGTTGAGAAGATTCCGCCGCCCCGGTCGTCGTAAACCAGCACGTCGAGGTTGGGTTTGCGTTCGAGGGGGCCGATGTTGAGGGAGCCGGTGTCGTGTAGGAAGGTGAGGTCCCCGACGAGCACGCGTACCGGGCGGTTGAGGGCCAGGGAGATGCCGGACGCGGTGGCGATCGTGCCGTCGATGCCGGCCAGTCCGCGGTTGGCAAAGACCAGGGGGGAAGCTGCCAGGGAGGGGGCGATGAGGTCAAGGTCGCGGATGAGGTTGGATGAGCCCACCATCAGAACAGCATCATTTTCTAGGCAGCTCCGCCAGGTGGTGTCGGCGAGAGAGTAGCCTGCGGTGCGGTCGGCAGAGCTTGCTCCGGGTTGGGCGTTCAGGGTGTAGGTGCCTGCCCGGTAGTCGGCAACCTGCTGGTTTAGTTCCCGGGCTAGTTCCTGCCCGGCTTCGCTCCAGCTGGTCATCCAGTCGTGGCCGTCCTCGGTGGTAGCGCCTTGGCCTGTGCCTGCGAAGTTGGCCAGTTCAGCCAGGGGTGCAATCTCCCGCAGGTCAAGGGCCCCGGGCTCATACCAGGGGGCAGGTGAGGGGGCGTAGAGGGCGCGTTCTATCGCGGAGTTGGCCAGCAGGGTGACAACCGGCCGGGAGAGGGTGGGGTGGCCGAAGATAACGGCCCGCTCAACCTGCTGTCCCAGGTTCCCTGCCAGTACCTGCCGGTAAGCGGGTACAGCCAGGGGCGAGAAGCGGGCGTTCGATGAGGGTTCGGCCAGCAGGGGCAGACCCTGGTGCTGGGCAAAGGCCTGGGCGATAGGTCCTGCCCCGTCACCGGCCACAACGACGGTACGGCGGGCGGTACCGGCACCGTCCGTCCGCGCAGCCCCCTTGCCTGTGCCTGCGCGTAGCCAGCTAGCTGCGCTGGGGTCGGCGGGAGGTAGCGGGGTGGCAGGTGCCGGTGGGTTCTCAGCCAGCGAGTGCGCCCAGCGCTCTAGAATCTGCTGGTCTAGAGGGTTGGGGGTGAGCGGGGTGTCAAGGGCCAGGTTGATTTGGACGGGGCCTCGCGGGGTGGTTGAGGGCGCGTCCCAGTTGTCTGTTGAACGCCCGGTTAGAGCTGCGAGCGCCGCGTTGAGCTGGGCGCTCTGGGGGTCTGCGGGGTCGGCCGTGTAGTTTTCAAGGGTGCAGGACGCCCGGGTGTGGGCGGGAGCGATTACTCGCTGGTCGGTGGTTTGGTTGGTGCCGGTGCCCTGGAGCCGGGCAGGGCGGTCGGCCGAGAGCAGGGCCAGGGGTGCGCCCGCGTGGTAGGCCTCCATGAGGGCCGGGAGGCACTCGCCCACGGCGGTGCCACTAGTGGTAACGATACCTACCGGTTGGCCGCTGGCCTTGGCTAGCCCCAAAGCCGTGAAGGCGGCACTGCGCTCATCGATGCGCACGTGGGCTTCGATGACTCCTGCCTGGTCTAGGG
Organism: Rothia nasimurium; assembly: GCF_004569295.1. Classification (GTDB taxonomy): domain Bacteria; phylum Actinomycetota; class Actinomycetes; order Actinomycetales; family Micrococcaceae; genus Rothia; species Rothia nasimurium_B. Next base: position 1,074 of record NZ_SPQC01000082.1, on the reverse strand, counting down.
CGGCGAAGGCGTAGGCTAGGGGGGCTGAGCGTGAGCCCGGGGCGATGAGAACATGCCGCATTCCTGCCCGCACCAGGGTGTCGAGCACAGAAATTGCGGTCATAAAGGAGGTTGAGGGTGCATCAGTCACCCCACCAGTTTACTCGCTGCCCTTTTCAAGACTCGGCCGGGCTCTGCTGCTGCCCAGCTGCCCTTGCTCAAGCAGGCGGTAGCAGGCTTCAATCCGGCGGTGCCACCAGGCGGTGCGTTCGGGGCTGGCAGCTACCTCTTCCAGCAGATGAAGCTCGGGGGTTACATCCCGCAGGGGCAGTTCTCCGTCCCGGGCCACAAGGGGGTGGGCTGTGACGTCCTTGGCCATCAGTGAGACCGTGCCCAGGCCGCACCCGTAGGGCAGCTGCGGCAGGGCGGCGGCTAGCGCTGCCCCTGTACGGATGCCAACCGAACTTTCAAGGGCAGATGAGATAACCGCAGGGAGACCCGCCTGTTCTACCAGCTGCAGGGCCCGCCTTACACCGCCCAGGGGGGCAGCCTTAATAATGAGCACATCGGCAGCGCCCAGGCGGGCAACCCGCAGCGGGTCGTCAGCCTTACGGACGGCCTCATCAGCGGCAATGAGTAGGGGGTTACCGTGCGCCCGCAGCTGATCGCGGATCCGCGCCAGTCCCTCAATACCAGGAACCGGCTGCTCAGCGTAGAGCAGGTCGTAGTCGGCTAGCTCCTTGAGGGCGCGGACGGCCTGGGCCTCGGTCCAGCCGCCGTTGGCATCAATCTTCAGGCGGGCTCCCGGGCAGGCAGCACGCACTGCGGCTACCCGGGCTAGGTCTTGGGTTAGAGATTCTTCAAAAGGCAGCCCGGCCTCAGCCACCTTGATTTTGATTTCCCGCACCTGCCCCTCGTAGCGGCCCAGCACAGCCTCGACCTCGCTAGCGGCCACCGCCGGAACCGTGGCGTTGAGGGGAATACTGGTGCGCAGCGGCTGCGGGTAGGGCAGCCAGGCCGCCTCGATGGCGCAGGCCAGCCAGGCGGACGCCTCTGCTGGCTCGTATTCGAGGAAGGGGGCAAACTCGCCCCACC
>NZ_SPQC01000081.1 GCF_004569295.1 Rothia nasimurium | reverse complement strand
GGGGGAGGGTTTTGCGGTGGACGTTCTCGCCGTCGGCAGCTGGCGGGTGGGTCAGTACCTGCCAGGGCGGGGCCCCGGCGGTGGCGTAGCCGTCCATAGCCGAGGAATCGTAGTGGGGAACGGGCAGCAGGGCGCGGGCGTCGCGGGCCAGGGTCCTGTCCAAGGCGTCAGCGAGGGGGACCTCTTCTTCGGTGAGGGTAAGGTCTGTTCCCGCCCGGTGGAGGAGCTGTCTGGCCTGGTGCCAGCTGGTGTGGTGCACGGTGGTCCTCCTTAGGGCTGGGGGCGGTGCCTGGGTGTAGCCTGCGGCGCGGGCGGCCTCCCAGGTATCAACGTCGGCGGTCAGGGTGGCAGGTAGTTCTAGCTCTGCGGGTTTAAGGGGGCTGAGGACGCGGCGGACGGAGGCGTTGGTGGTATCTCCGGCAAAGGCAGGAGCCAGGGCCGCGGCCCGGTAGATGCCCAGGAGGGGTTGGGTGATGCCCTCAGAGACAGCCCAGTAGCCGGTGACCTCTTGCGGTGCGGACGCTGCCACCTGCAGGAGCAGGGGCACAGCGGCCTGGGCGCGGGGCAGGTCGCAGGAAAGAACCAGTACCCAGTGGTGGGAGAGTGCCGAAAAGTCATGCTGGGCTGCTGCCAGGGCCGCAAGCCCGGCAGACATACCGGCTGCTGGCCCGCTAAAGACCGGTTCTTCCCGGGTCTGTAGGATGCCCGTGGGCAGGGCGAGCTCTGCCGGGCCGACGACCACGCGGTGCTCCGCACCCGTACAGGCGGCGAGAACTCCGTCGAGCAGGGTGTGCTCACCGTTGGAGAGCAGGGCCTTGGGCACCCCTCCGAGGCGGGAGGAGCGTCCGCCCGCCAGGATCAGGGCCGAGTAGCTGGGGGTGTTCACCGGGTTTTCCTCCTAGCCACCGGCAAAGGGCGGAAGAACATCCAGGCGCTCAGCCTGCTTCAAGATGGCCGGGTTATCGAGCTGCTCGTCGGTGGCGGCAACCCCGTCGACGAGGAAAGTGCAGCGCGGCAGAATATCGGCCAGGGTCTGGCCCGAGGGAGTGCTGCCGGTGAATTCTTCTGCCAGGTAGGCACGAACCCTGGTAAGAGTGGGAGCAGGTAGCTGGGCTGGGTCCAGGGTGAGGCTGGGGCGGCCCGCAGCCGCCCGGGCTGCGGCGAAAAAGTTAATCTGCATGGAAAGTCCTTGAATCTTAGCCGCCGATGGCGCTCATTGATCGAGTAGGTTGGGTGAAATCGGGGGTATCGAAGCCGGCCGTATCCTTGCCGTGGGCCTTGGGCTTGGCCCACATGGCTCCGTGCCAAATCTGGGCCAGTTCAGCATCGCTGGCTCCGCCGCGTAGGGCACCCATGAGGTCGGTCTCGGTCAGGGAGAAGAGGCAGGACCGCACTTTGCCGTCGGCGGTAATGCGGGTTCGGGTGCAGGCTGAGCAGAAGGGTTCGGTGACTGAAGCGATGATACCCACCTGACCCAGGGGCTCTGCTGTACCGGCGCGACCGAGCGGGTAGACGTCCCAGAGCGCTGCGGGTGAGGCTCCGCGCGGACGCCCGTGGGGCAGTAGGTCGTAGTGGTCGGCCAGGTGCTGACGAATCTGCTCGGCGGTGATGGTGCCTTCGCGTGTCCAGTTGTGGTCGGCGTCCAGGGGCATCTGCTCGATAAAACGGAGCTGGTAGCCCCTCTCCAGTGCCCAGGTAAGGAGCTCGTGGCCCTGGGTGTCGTTGACCCCTGCTATGAGGACGGCATTAATTTTGAGGGGGGTGAGCCCGGCTGCTGTGGCCGCCTCAATTCCGGTGAGCACGGAGGTCAGCTTGTCTCTGCGGGTAAGCTGAGCAAAGGTTTCGGGGCAGATGGTATCGAGGGAGACGTTCACCCGGTTGAGCCCGGCTGCTGCGAGGGCGTCCACTTTTTTCTCAAGCCCTATGCCGTTGGTGGTCAGGGCGATGGGCAGGTGGGGGTGGTCGGCGCGGACTGCCGCAATAATGTCGGTTAGATCGGCTCGTACCAGGGGCTCGCCGCCGGTGAAGCGTACCTCTTCTATCCCTAGGTCCATCACGCCTACACGCACGAGACGGGTTACTTCATCGAGGGTGAGAAGCTGGCTGCTGGGGAGCCAGTTGAGTCCCTCGGCGGGCATACAGTAGACGCAGCGCAGGTTGCACTTGTCCATGAGCGAGATGCGCAGGTCAGTGGCGGTTCTACCCCAACGATCAGCGAGAGGCCCGCTGGTGGGCGCCCCCTGCCGGGTGGTGGCAGTCAGACCACCGGTGACCACAGGGATGGTAGAGCCCAGGGGAACCGGGGGAACGGGGGTGGAGGATTGGGGCATACCCACACTTTCACAAATCTTAATCAGTATTTTAGATGTAATATTTAGCCTATCGAAACTGGGTGAAGAACACCACCTGGCTCTACACTAATCTATAGAAACAAACCAGCCCAGGCCACTGTTACCCGCGCCAGGAGGACTCATGCGCCGCCCCATCCTAGCTACCCTGCCCCTCGTTCTTGCCCTTGCGGCCTGCGCCCCCGGCTCACCGGCGTCCGCCCCCGAGAGCAGTCAGAGCAGCCTCGGTGTGGACGCCCCCGTGCAGGTCTTTGCGGCGGCCTCCCTGGGAGCCGTGGGCGATGAACTCATCGCAGCCTACCGCCAAGAAAACCCGCAGGCCGACATCACCGCCACCTACGCGGGGTCATCCCAGTTGGTGACCCAGATGGCCGAAGGAGCCACCCCCGATCTGCTGATTACCGCCGATAGCACCACCATGACCCAGGCTATCGACACAGTTGAAGAACTGTCCGGCGCCACCCCCGAAACCATCGCCACCAACGCCCTGGTGCTGGCCACCGCCCCCGGCAACCCCGCTGCCATTGATAGCGTGGATGATCTGGCTGCAAGCGGCGTCATGACCGCAATCTGCGCCCAGGAAGTACCCTGCGGACGCCTGGCCCACCAGGAGCTCAGCCGTCAGGGAATCACCCCGGCGACCTCCACCGAAGAAGCAAATGTCTCGGCGGTCGCCACCAAGGTGGCTACCGGCCAGGCGGATGCTGGCTTTATCTACTCCACCGACGCCACTGCCCTCTCTGCCACCGAAGATATCACCGTCATCAACCTGCCTGACCTAGAACGCAACGCCTACCCCCTGGCCCTGACCACCACCGGCCAGGCCAAGGCGAGCGCCCAGGATTTCGCTAACTGGATCGCCACCTCTGAGAAAGCTGCCCAGATTCTTACTGCCTACGGCTTCGAACCTGCCTAAACTAGGACTATGAGCACACCCGGCCCCGCACCCG
>NZ_SPQC01000080.1 GCF_004569295.1 Rothia nasimurium | reverse complement strand
ACCACATCAGCACCCAAGGACGGTGCCGTGAGAAAAAATCACGAGAAAAAGAACCCCCATCATGAAGATTGAAATCCCCCTGTTCGACCAGGCAGAAGAGAACCCCACCGGGGAAGTTATCGACCTTGCCTTCACTGAACACGGATACCTAAGCGCCAAGACCGTCCGGAACATTGTTCAAAGCACCGCGGGGCGGGTCGTACTGCAAGAGGCGAGCCTAGGGCTTTTAGAGCAGCCCTGGTTATGGTCGGTAGCACTGGCAACAGGTGCAGAAGAGTTAGAGCTGGCGCTGGGTTGAGGGTGAGGGTCTGGGCTGGGTTGAGGAGTCCTTGAGGCGGGTTTCTTCGGTGGCGCAGGAGGTGCTGTCGGGGGTCAAGGTGGGGCGTGTGCGAGGGGCGGGGAGGGTAACTACCTGATTAAATAATAAGGTAGTTGGGACACGCCGGGGTAAATCCAACCTGGGACACCCCCACCATGCTTGACTGGAAACCATGAGTTTCGAGAACGTCTTCACCGAGCACTGGCTACCAGCCAAACCCCTGTGCTCTGACCGCAAGAATGGCAGCTACAAGCGCCAAACCCGCGCCCGCGCTCTCGAACACGCCTACATCGAAACCAACCCACTAGCCATGCAGTCCCTCATCGTCACCGACCACGACGGGGCAGACGCCGACTACATCGCAGACCTAGCAGGCCTCCCACAACCCTCCTGGGTAGCCATGAACCCCCACACCCGTAGCGGGCACATCGTCTACGCCCTCAAAGCCCCTGTCTGCCTGACCAATGCAGCACACCGCGCCCCAATCAACCTGCTCGCCCGCGTTGAGCAAGGACTGACAGACGTTCTCGGCGGGGATATCGGCTACGGCGGGAGAATCACCAAAAACCCCACCCACACCGCCCACATGCCCCTCTGGGGCGCCTCAGAAGCCCTCTACGGGCTCAAAGACCTTGCTAAGGCTCTTGGGGACGTAGGAGCCCTCCCAGCGCCTCACAGGAACGCTCAGACGGTCTTAGACTCCACGGTGGGCAGGAATGTCGCCCTCTTCAATCTCACCCGCCAGTGGGCCTACAGGGCGCGTTTACGCTACACGGACTTCACGGAGTGGTCAGAGACGGTGTACGCCTTTGCTTCGATGAAGAATGCTTCGGTGATTGCTGATGAGTTTTCGCGTGGCCCGATGGGTGAGGGTGAGGTTGCTCAGATTGCTCAGTCGATTGCTTCGTGGGTGTGGACGCGGATTACTCCTGAGCAGACGGAGACTAACCGCAAACGCTGGGCAGAGAACCTGAAAAAGGGACGCGCTGTTAGAAAGAAATCTCTTATAGAAGAACTAAGAAAGATTGATGATGGTCGCTGAAAACCCGGTGCGTCGTAAAAAAACAGCACGGGAGTTAGCAGAAAAGCTAGGCGTCAGTGTAAGCACTGTTCAGCGTCTGATGGCTGAACCCCGTGATCAGTATCTAGAACGTGCCAACATCAAGCGGAAGCAGGTTGCAGATTTACGTGTGCAAGGGTTATCTGTTAGAGCCATCGCTAACGAGTTAGGGATTTCTAAAAGTGCTGCAGGACGCTATGTTCAAGAGTACGAAAATAATGCTTAATCGAAAATCCCATATTTTTCTACTAATAGGCAGGAGATTATTAGTAGAAAAATATGGGAATAATATTGTACCTAAGCTGTAGGAAACAATCCTTCTGACACTTAATATGTTCTATTCAATTTTGATGATGCCATGTATATAGACGCTAGAGGACCAAGAATAGGAACTGCGAATGATAAGAACAGAAGAGTAAATTTTCTCTTTACACCCCAAATCTTATCAACCCCGATTAGATACAATGCTAGAAGAAATAAAATAAGATGAAAAATTAAGGTCAGACTGAATATAAATTCGGCTCCAGTAGGGACCAAGGGATTTTCCATTCTTACCTCCAGCCGTTCCCCACTACTTCCCCGTTCGCGTTCGCTTCAATGAACTGAATATTTTCCCGCTTGCTAGCTTCAGCAACATTAGGGATTCCATACACTGAAGTTACTTTGCATTCGAATACAGCTTTTCCGCCCGAAACAAAGTGGCCGTTATTCTCGCTGTTAATACTTTGTACCGGATTATACGAACGTTCAACGATGCACCCTTGGCTTAGAGTGTTTATGGAGTCCCCGGTTACCTCGTATTTACCCGTGGCCTTTGTTTCAGAAATTTTGATACCTGCAAATGTGAATGCTTCTGTCGCCCATACATCCTTCACTGAAGATACAGAGCGGAAAGCAACACCAGAAGAATTAACTACTCCTGAAGATTTATCAACCTGCATATTTCCTACCGACTCACTTGGCATCGGCACGCTGCCATCCAGGTACCCCATCAATTCAAGTTTCTGTTCTTTAGTCAGAGAGTCAAATTTATCCAAATCAATTTTGGCGTTTGAGTCTCCAGACAAAACTTGTTTTTCAATTTCTCCTCGAAAGCTGTGTAGCACAGCTTGAGATGACTGTTGATTCCCTTCTGCAACCGCATGGCTCGGGGTGGCGAGACCTGCACCTACAACAGCTCCACAAGCGAGGAAAGCGGTGGCTGCACCAGTCGAAATTTTCTTTACGAGGGTCATTGTTCGTTCTTCCTTTCGTCCCAGAGCATCTTCACCCTGGTGATTGGCAACACTTAAACCCAACCACACACGCTTTAAGTAAGTCAACTTGCTATATTACGATTCGATAACAAACCCACTAAACCACCTAGTCAGCGCGCTCTCAAAAAATCTACATAACACCCCTACCGTCAGGGTGCTAGGCGGCAACACCACCCCACCCACACCCAAACCACCCCGCCGAGCCCTGACGGAGCACCACCCAACCCAACCACCGCCCCAATGCCTAGCGCAGCGTCCCGACAAAAACGGGCTAGACCTGGCGAAACAAGCACTTAGGTTACCTAAGCAGTTAGCTTGCTCCACCCGGTGCTTAGATGCACTCGCCATTTATGAGTTACTCAAAATAGAAGTTCCTGAATCATTGGATGCATGAGGTGTGCCGGAAAAATCAGCACCTCATCCGGGGCAATCACTGGCAGTTTTCGCCTTCAGCTGAGGTGCAGGAGCCAACAAAAAATTGTGCCCATTCTCAGCTGTGGGGCCGCACTTTTTGTCACAGCAGGGCACAGGTTCTGGGGTCCAAAATGTTTTTGGCATACGTGCCTACCTGCCTACCTGCCTACCTGCCTGTTTCTGCTTTTGATTCCTGGCGTGCCTGCTGATCTTATCGGCTTCCTCTTCATCCGTGCTCTTGACTAAGGCTTCTTCTCTAAGCACCCCTTGTGTCTTGGGTTAGCTGTTAGATACTTT
>NZ_SPQC01000007.1 GCF_004569295.1 Rothia nasimurium | reverse complement strand
GTCAGGCGGTTGATGACTATATCTATTGGTATAACAACGGTAGGCTTCAGGAGCGATTAAAGGGCCTGGCTCCGATGGGGTATCGGAGCCAGGCTTTGGCAGCCCTGACGGTCTAGGATTAAACCAGTCCAACTTTCGGGGGCTAGTTCAGTTGGGGCGGCGGGGCTTAGATGAAGAACGACGGGGCATTCCCCCATTCTTTCATGCACCGGTGTGCCTGCCCAAGCCACCTGTTAGAGTGGTACGGTGCGTTTAGTTATAGCTGATTGTTCCGTAGACTACATGGGCCGTCTCAATGCCCATCTGCCCCGTGCTACCCGCCTGCTCATGATCAAAAATGACGGCTCGGTGCTGATTCACTCCGACGGCGGCTCCTACAAACCCCTGAACTGGATGAGCCCGCCCTGCCGTCTGCATATTTCCCCTCGTGAAGAGTTCGAGGGCACCTCGGTAGCCGAGGATCTTGACCCTGATGTGAGCGAGCTGTGGACCGTGCAGGCCGCCAAGAGCGACGACAAGCTGGTGATTCGCGTCTTTGGCACCCACGGGGAACTCAGCCACGACCTGGGTATTGACCCCGGCCTTATTAAGGACGGCGTTGAAGCCGACTTACAGCGACTGCTGGCTGAACAGATTGAGCTTCTTGGCGCAGGTTACCGCCTGGTGCGCCGCGAGTACCCCACGGCAATCGGCCCGGTGGATATTTTGGCCAAGGACGCCGGGGGCGTCTCTGTGGCTGTCGAGCTCAAGCGTGTGGGCGACATCGACGGCGTAGAACAGCTCAGCCGCTACCTAGAGCTCCTCAACCGTGACCCCCTGCTAGCACCGGTTCAGGGTGTCTTTGCTGCCCAGCGCATCAAGCCCCAGGCCCGCACGTTGGCAGAAGACCGCGGCATCCGCTGCGTCGCTCTCGATTACGATGCCATGCGCGGAGTAGATGACGTGGAATCCCGCCTCTTCTAAGACAAGAAAATAGCTAAAAATAAGGACGCCGCCCTCCCCCATCTCTGGGGAAGGGCGGCGTCCTTTCGTCACAGTAATCTAGTTAGATCTGTGCGTGCTTAGCTGCGATGGTGACTCGATCGTTAGAGACGGTCAAGAAACCTTCGTGCAGGCGGGTGGTCTTCTTCTCACCGCTGGTTGCCTCAATCAGAAGCTCACCGTCTTCAGCGAGAAGGGCCATGGTGGGGATGTGACCGGGCATGATACCCAGGTCGCCATCGACGGTGCGCGCGCGCACGTACTTGGCTTCGCCAACCCACACGACTCGTTCACGGGAAACGACTTCAACTTTCAGTGCCATGATTACTTGGCTCCAAACTGTGCCTTGATTTCCTCGTAACGGCGCATGACGTCGTCCATACCACCGATGTTGTAGAAGGCCTGCTCGGGGATGTGGTCAACATCGCCGCGGCAGATCATCTGGAAGGATTCGATGGTGTCCTTGATCGGCACGGTTGAACCTTCGACACCGGTGAACTGCTTTGCAGTGTAGGTGTTCTGTGAGAGGAACTGCTCGATGCGGCGGGCACGTGAAACAACGACCTTCTGCTCTTCGGAGAGTTCGTCAACGCCGAGGATGGCGATGATGTCCTGAAGTTCCTTGTTTTCCTGCAGGATAGCCTTGACCTGGATTGCGGTGTCGTAGTGCTCCTGACCGATGTACTGGGGGTCCAGGATTCGGGAGGTGGAGGACAGGGGATCAATCGCGGGGTACAGACCACGTGAAGCAATCTCACGGGAGAGCTCGGTGGTTGCATCCAGGTGGGCGAAGGTGGTTGCAGGTGCGGGGTCGGTGTAGTCGTCCGCAGGAACGTAAATTGCCTGCATGGAGGTGATGGAGTGACCACGGGTTGAGGTGATGCGCTCCTGCAGCAGACCCATTTCGTCGGCCAGGTTGGGCTGGTAGCCCACAGCGGACGGCATGCGGCCGAGCAGGGTTGAAACCTCAGAACCTGCCTGGGTGAAGCGGAAGATGTTGTCGATGAAGAGCAGAACGTCCTGGTTCTGAACGTCACGGAAGTATTCCGCCATGGTCAGGCCGGTCAGCGCAACGCGCAGACGGGTTCCCGGAGGTTCGTCCATCTGGCCGAACACAAGAGCGGTGTCCTTCAGAACGCCAGCTTCTTCCATTTCAACCCAGAGGTCGTTACCTTCACGGGTACGCTCACCGACGCCGGTGAATACTGAGGTACCACCGAAGTTGCGGGCAACGCGGGTAATCATTTCCTGGATCAGAACGGTCTTACCAACGCCTGCACCACCGAAGAGACCAATCTTACCGCCCTTAATGTAGGGGGTCAGAAGGTCGATGGACTTGATGCCTGTTTCCAGCATCTCGGTCGAACCTTCGAGGTCTGCGAAGCCGGGGGCTGCGCGGTGGATGGGCCAGTAGGTGTCAGCCTTGATTTCGTCGTTGGAGACGTCGAGGGCGTCACCGAGGACGTTGAAAATGTGGCCCTTGACGCCGTCACCTACGGGGACGGAGATGGGAGCGCCGGTGTCAACTACAGCCTGGCCGCGGACGAGACCGTCGGTCTGCTGCAGGGAGATTGCGCGTACCAGTGAGTCACCGAGGTGCTGGGCAGTCTCGAAGGTGATCTTACGGGTGGTGCCGTTGAGGGTCAGATCAGCGGTCAGCGCGTTGTAGATATCAGGTACCTGGCCGGCAGGGAACTCAACGTCAACGACAGGGCCGATAACGCGAGCAATGCGACCGGTTGCGCCCTGAGCCGGCGCGGTAGCCGATTCGTTCAGAGTGGCAGTCATTGTTCTCACTTACCTATGTAGAGAGTGGAAAGTTGTCTGGTGGATTAGGAGGCGAGTGCGTCGGCGCCGCCAACAATTTCGCTGAGCTCCTGAGTAATTTCTGCCTGGCGAGCGTTGTTCATCAGGCGGGTGTACTTCTTGATGAGCTCGTCAGCGTTATCACCTGCGGACTTCATCGCGCGCTGGCGGGACGCCAGTTCGGAGGCCGCTGCTTCTAGCAGGCACGCATAGATGCGGGAGGCGATGTAGCGGGGCAGCAACTCGTCGAGAACTTCCTGGGGGCTGGGCTCGAATTCAAAGACTGAGTTCTGCTGGAACTGGTCGTCTTCGAGACGTTCGCCGGGCAGGATTTCTTCACCGAGTTCGCGTGCGTCTGCTACCTCGATGGGGAGCAGGCGCAGGACGCGGGTTTCCTGGCTGACCATGGAGACGAATTCGGTGTAGATGATATGAAGGTCATCGACTTCGCCGTTTTCGTAGGCTGCCAGGATGGCGTCGCGTGCTGCAACGGCCATCTCGATGTTGGGGTTGTCGGTGTTACCTTCCCAAGCCTGCTCGTATTCACGTTCGCGGAAGTCAAAGTAGGACTTTGCCTTGCGACCGATGAGATAGAGCTTGACATCACGTCCCTCACCGCGGAGCTTCTCAATAAGACCCTCGGTTTTTTTGAGGACGGATGAGGAGTATGAACCCGCAAGGCCGCGGTCGCTGGTGAGGACGAGAACTGCGGAGCGACCGGTCTTTGCCTTTGAGCGTGCGTTAAGCAGGGAGTGCTCAATGTGGTGCTGGGTCGCGATGGCAGTGACGGCCTTGGTCAGCGCATTTGCGTAGGGGCTAGCGGCCTCTGCGCTCTTACGTGCCTTGTTAATGCGTGAGGTTGCGATCATCTCCATCGCCTTGAAGATCTTCTTCATAGACGATGTTGAAGTAATCTTTTGGCGGTAAACCCTAATCTGGGCTCCCATAGAGATTCCTTTCACTCCTAGGGTGAGGGCCCCTCCCCCAGGTTCTGTTGGAGGGGCATCTCACCTGCTAGGAAAATCGCTAACCGATGGTTTCCTGTGATACTTCGCTGTCTGACAGGGGCTGGTGCTCTTCGTGGCCGACCTCAACGAGGTGGCTGGTGCCTTCTGAGCGGAAGCCCTGCTTGAAGTCAACGATGGCAGTCTTGAGAGCTGCTACGGTTTCGTCTTCGAGCTTGCCTGATGCTGCGATGTCCTGCAGTACTGAGGTGGAGCGGCGCAGGTGGTCGAGGAACTCTGATTCGAAACGCAGAACGTCTGAAACTTCGAGGTCATCGAGGTAGCCGTTGGTGCCTGCCCAGATTGAGACAACCTGGTCCTCAACTGCGTAGGGGGTGTACTGGGGCTGACGCAACAGCTCGGTGAGGCGAGCACCGCGGGTCAGCTGGGCCTTTGAGGCTTCGTCCAGGTCGGAAGCGAACATTGCGAAGGCTTCCATGGCGCGGTACTGAGCAAGGTCGAGCTTGAGGGTACCGGAGACCTTCTTCATAGCCTTGGTCTGTGCTGCACCACCTACACGGGAGACGGAGATACCTACGTCGACCGCAGGGCGCTGGTTAGCGTTGAAGAGGTCTGACTGCAGGAAAATCTGGCCGTCGGTGATGGAAATGACGTTGGTGGGAATAAAGGCTGAAACGTCGTTTGCCTTGGTTTCAATAATCGGGAAGCCGGTCATTGAACCTGCACCCAGCTCGTCGGAGAGCTTTGCACAGCGCTCGAGCAGGCGGGAGTGGAGGTAGAAGACGTCGCCGGGGTATGCTTCGCGGCCCGGAGGACGACGCAGCAGCAGTGATACCGCACGGTAGGCTTCTGCCTGCTTTGAGAGGTCATCGAAGATGATGAGGACGTGCTTGCCGCCGTACATCCAGTGCTGGCCGATGGCGCTACCGGTGTAGGGAGCCAGGTACTTGAAGCCTGCTGCGTCAGATGCGGGGGAAGCCACGATGGTGGTGTATTCCAGTGCGCCCTGCTGCTTGAGGGTTTCGCATACTGCTGCGATGGTTGATGCCTTCTGACCGATAGCAACGTAGACACAGCGAACCTGCTTGTTGGGGTCGCCGGTTGCCCAGTTGTCCTTCTGGTTCAGGATGGTGTCAACCGCGATAGCGGTCTTACCGGTCTGGCGGTCACCAATGATCAGCTGACGCTGGCCGCGGCCAATCGGGATCATGGCGTCGATTGCCTTGAGACCGGTCTGGAGGGGCTCGTGAACTGACTTACGCTGGGTAACGCCGGGAGCCTGAAGTTCGAGGGCGCGGCGGCCTTCGGCTTCAATGTCGCCCAGGTCATCGATGGGGTTGCCCAGGGGGTCAACTACGCGGCCCAGGTAGGCGTCGCCTACGGGTACTGAGAGAACCTCGCCGGTACGGTGAACTTCCTGGCCTTCTTCAATGCCGGTGAAGTCACCGAGGATGATGACACCGATGTCACGAGTGTCGAGGTTCTGTGCCAGGCCAAGGGTGCCGTCTTCGAAGCGAAGCAGCTCGTTAGCCATTACTGAGGGAAGGCCCTCAACGCGTGCGATGCCGTCGGATGCTGATGCAACACGACCCACCTCTACGCGCTCTGCATTGCCGGGTTCGTAAGACGCTGCGAATTCGTTCAGCGCGTTACGAACATCATCGGCGTTGATGGTCAAATCGGCCATCTTATGTCCCTGCTCTCCTAATTTGTTGGTGTGCCTGCCGACTGACGGCAGGCCCACCGAAACTTGTGTGACGTGCTCGGGTTGTGTTTCTTAGGCTTAACCCGATGTCGTCTGTGTATCTTCTAAATCACCGTCGAGGTCTCGACTGTGTAAATCGCCTATGCGAAAGCGCGGCTGAGTTCTGACAGTCGGGTGGACAGTGAGCCATCGATGACTTCGTCCCCTACCTGCACGTGCAGACCGCCCAGAAGTGCGGGGTCTACGGTGATGTCGAGCTTCAGCTCCTTGCCGTAGGTCTTGTTGAGTGACCCCTGCAGCTTTGCAATCTGCTCTGCAGTCAGCGCGGTTGCTGAGGTAACTCGTGCGATCCAACGGTTTTGACGCTTGACGATGATTTCTACGAACTCGTTAGCCAGACGGGCTGCGGTGGTTCCGCGGGCCGCAGTGGCAACTCGTTCTAGCAGAAGCTTGCCTTCAGCGGTAGCTACACGGCCACCGAGGCTGACAGCCAGCTTCTTGAGTGCTTCCTTGCTTGCCCTGGTATCGGCAAGAGCAGCCTGTGCTTCTGCTGAGGCATCAACGGTGTTGATGAAGGTCAGCAGTTCGTTGACGGTCTGCTCCAGTGCATCGATACCTCCGCGCTGTTCAGCAGAAAGCGCTACTGAGGTGACAGCGGTTGTTTCGAGGGCATCAGCCAGATCGCGTTCTTCGCTCCAGCGGGCTTCTGCTGCTGCAGAAACGATAGCCAGAGCGGCGTCGGAAATCTTGCCGCCCAGAACGGAGCGGGCGATGCCTGCTCGCTGCGCTGCTTCGCGGGAAGGATCGGTTAGACCTCGCCGGAACCCGCCGTTGCTGTCGATAACGTCGACAACAGCGAAGAGCTCTTCTGCGAGGTGGGTCGGGTTATCGGTAGGCTGGGCCACCAGAACCTGTTCCACCTTGTTCAGTGATTCAGTCGATACTGCTGCCATTAGCGGGCTGCACCTGCCTGCTGCTGCGCGTCAAGGTCAGCAAGAAAACGATCGACTACACGTGCGGATCGCTCATCATCGTTGAGGGATTCGCCCACAATCTTGCCAGCTAGTGAGGTTGCCAGAGCGCCAACTTCGGTACGAAGTGATGCTGCGGCAGCTGCACGTTCTGCCTCGATAGTCTTCTGGGCGTTTTCGGTGATGCGAGCGGCCTCAGCGTTTGCGCGCTCCTTAGCTTCTGCCACGATGGCGTCGCCTTCGGCGCGTGCTTCTTCGCGAATCTTCTGAGCTTCCAGACGAGCGCTTTCGAGCTGCTGGCCGTACTCTTCGCGTGCTGCCGCGGCCTCTGCCTGAGCCTTTTCAGCCTTGGCTAGACCACCCTCAATTGCTTCTTTACGGTCCTGGTAAATCTTTTCGAATGCCGGGACAACGTACTTGGTGACGATGAAGAGGAGGAGCAGGAACCCGATGGCGGTAATGGCGATTTCCCAGACATTGGGGATCAGAGGGTTCGCGCCCTCTGCTGCTGCCATTAAGTGAGACATAGGGGGTTTTCCTGTTCTATAGTTTGGTCAATCTTTCGGCGGGGCCAAAAATTACTTGATAAACGCAAGAACCAGGCCGAGAACTGCCAGTGCTTCAACCAGTGCGAAGCCCAGGAAGAGCATGGGCTGCAGGGTGCGCTGTGACTCGGGCTGACGGGCAACAGAGGTCATGTAGGCTGCGAAGATCAGACCTACGCCGATGCCACCGCCGATAGCTGACAGACCGTAACCAACTGCGGTAAGTGAACCGGTGAGTTCCATGATGTTTGTTTCCTTTCACAGTGCCCCTTGCGGTTTGTGTGTTGTGTAAGGGGCAGAGTTTTGATGTGGACACTCCCCGCTAAAGCGGGTTGCTTTTCTCGTCCGCCGGTGTGCCCGACGGAGAAAACCTATATTTTTAGTGGCCTTCTGAGACCGAGCCCTGCAGGTAGACCGCAAGAAGCAGGGTGAAGACGTAGGCCTGGATGACCTGAATCATGAGTTCCAGGAAGTAGAGGAAGAGACCCAGGGCGCCTGAACCAACCGAGGCGATAGCGGCGATGCCACCTGCTTCAACAATCAGGTACTGGGTAAGGGATGCTGCAACCATAATCGCCAGGTGGCCACCGAACATGGTAGCGAAGAGACGCAGAGCGTGGGTTGCGGGGCGGATGAGCATGTTGGACATGAACTCGATGGGAATCAGGATGACGTAGACCAGCGGGGGCACGCCGGAGGGCATGGTCATGTCCTTGAAGAACTTACCCAGACCCTTGCGCTTGATACCAACACCAACCCAGGTCAGGTAAGCGATACCTGCCAGGGCGTAGGCGGAACCTACATGAGACATGGTGGGCAGCTGGACGAAGGGAATTGAACCGTAGAGGTTGTTCACCAGAATGAAGAAGAAAGCGGTGAAGAGCAGGGGAACGAAAGGCTTGTAGTGGTGGGCGCCAATCAGTTCCTTGCCCAGGCTGTTACGGACCAGGCCGTACCCCATTTCGCCCACGAACTGGGTACGTGAGGGAACCATGGCACGCTTGCGGGCAGCGAAGAGGAAGAAACCAGCAACGATGACCACCGACAGGATGACCAGAAGCATCTGCTTGCTGAACTCAAAATCACCGATCATGAAGATGGCAGGCAGGTGCATATCATCGATAGTGGGCGGAACGTAGCCCTGCTGCTCTCCCGCTGCGACAACTAGCCCGTTTGAAATCAAGGCAAGTCCTTTCATTGCTTCGTGTTGGCCGCTGGCTCCAGCAACCTCAGAGGTTTAAAGAATCAAAAGTATGTGTGTGCCAACCGGTTCCAGTTGGTCTTATTTACGCTGCTGCATGTGGATAAATACCAGGTAGATACCACCAAAGGCGCCAACGAATCCGCCTACCCAAGCAATCCAGGTTGTACCTAGCAAGTGGTCCAGACCATAGCCTACCAAACTCCAGATACCAATGCCTATCATGACGTAGAGAAGCGTCATAAAGGCCCCGGCTGTTCCGCCACCGGCAACCAGGTCGCCAGCAGAGCGTAACTGCTTTTCTTGCTTGTACCACTTATCGTCGGTGTTACCCACGGGTGTATGCTCCTTTGCCTAGTTTCATCCTACCGAATCGAAATAGAGGATTCTCTGTTTCGAGATAATTTTCGTTTCAATGACAAGCTGGGCCACCAGTGCCAGGACGGCTCCGGTGAGAAGCCAGCCGTTACGAAAATCCTGCGGTATAGGGGCGAACACTAAGAGGCCGGTGAAAACCATAATCTTGAACGGATACATGGCCGCTAGAGCCGTTGCCGCCGCTTTCATCGACTTCTTCTCAGCCGGTATCACAACCATGATTCCGACCGCGAAACTGAGATAAACCAGGGCAAGACCCGTAAGGAACCCACCCGCAGCCGGTTTACCTGCGATAAGTACACCAACTATCGTACCGACTAGGGCCAAGATAGCCAAAGCCAGTGAGACGAACCGAAAGATTTTTAACCAGGGCATCTCGTTGATGCCCAGCGGCTTAGTCCCCATTTTTCTGACGCACCTTCCCGAGCAAGGTCGGCAAAAAGACGTAAAGGGTCAAGATAAGCACAACTAACAGGGCAGACCAAACAGCGTTCTGAGTTTCAAAGGGCAAAGCCAGAACAGTCACAGCGGTCACCATTAAAGTAGTGAGCGTCACAAGGATTGCACTGCCCAGGTGGCTGAAACCGACGTCCGTCAACCGCTGATAGGCGTGGGTGCGATGGGGTTTGTACCACTGCTCACCCCGCACGATTCGGCGCAATAGCGTAGTTCCGGTATCTGCCAGGTAGACCAGCAGGGGGGCAAGAATATATTCCACGTAAACCCCCGAAAGGAAAGCACCCACCGCCATAGAAGCGATAGCTCCCCCCAGGAAGTAGGAACCGGCGTCCCCCAGGAAAACATTCTTACCGGTGCGCACGTTCCAGGGCAGGAAGGCCAGGTAGGCCGCTGCCACGGCTGCTCCCCCGGCAAGTAGCCAGGGCATTTGGTTGACCCAGCCCGCGTAGGCATAAGCCCCGCCCACGGCAAAGCCGTGCAGACCCGAGATGCCGTTAATGCCGTCCATAAAGTTCACCACGTTGATATAGGCGGCGATCGCAAAGACGCCTAGGGGAACCCAGAAGATGGAGGTCCCCAACATCAAGGTCATTCCCAGAGTGACGATAACTCCAATGAGTAGCTGGGCAGCAAAGCGAACCTTGATAGAGACCCCTCGGTAGTCCTCCATCCAGCCCAGAGCACCCGATGCCACCATGCCAAAGAGTACGAAGAGGGCGATAGACCGATCAGTAAAAATCTGTCCGTCGATGAGGGCAACCAGGTAGGCCAGCACCGCTGCGAGTGCGGTTGCCAGCCCCATGCCTCGGAAGACCGGGGAGCTGTGGGAGGACCGTGCGGTGGGGATGTCGACCAGGTTCCAGCGATGCAGGAGCGGACGCACGGCGAAGGGTAAGAGCAGACCGGCGACCAAGGCGACGGTGGTGGGTACCAGAAGCAGGGCCAGAAGTTCTGAGGTGGTCATTAGGCCTCCTGCCCCCGATGCTCGGTGCGGTCGTACCCGCGGTGGCTGCGGTAGTTTTCGAGCCAGCGGGCGTAGTCAAGGTCAGCGGGGTCAAGCCTGGGGGCTTGAGCCCTCATGAT
The DNA here is from genome assembly GCF_004569295.1 of Rothia nasimurium. Classification (GTDB taxonomy): domain Bacteria; phylum Actinomycetota; class Actinomycetes; order Actinomycetales; family Micrococcaceae; genus Rothia; species Rothia nasimurium_B. The sequence continues at coordinate 70,436 of NZ_SPQC01000007.1, read as the reverse complement.
ATTTTCGTTCTCTTCGCTGCGCTGGTGCACCTCGTCCTGGCCAAAAAGCACCTCGTCGCGCTTTTCGCCAGCGCGCAGGCCAATGATGTCGATGGCTACATCGAAGCGTTCATAGAGGCTGCGCATATGTTCAGCGACCTTGAGAATCTTGACCGGCTCGCCCATATCGAGCACCATCACCTCGCCGCTGCGACCGATTGCCCCGGCCAGCATGACCAGCAGGCAGGCGTCCGGAATCAGCATGAAGTAACGGGTGGCATTCCGGTCGGTCACGGTCAGGGGGCCGCCGTCCAGAATCTGCTTGGTAAAGAGGGGCTTAATAGAACCGCGAGAGCCAAAAACATTGCCAAAGCGCACCGAGACATAGGTACGGCCAGTCTGCTCGCCATACCAGCTCGTCAGCATTTCTGCGCTGCGCTTGGACTGCCCCAGGGCAGTGGTAGGGTCAGCGGCCTTATCGGTCGAGATATTCACAAAAACCTGAACATCAACCTGAGCTGAAGCCTTAAGTACGTTTGCGGTGCCCAGGATATTGGTTTTGTAGGCTTCCTTGGGGTAAGCCTCAAGGGCAGAGACATGTTTAAGGGCGGCAGCATGAAATACAACCTCAGGTTGACGTTCAGCAAACACCGCCTCTAGGGCCTCAAAATCCCGTACGTCAGCCAAAACCACGCTGGGATCATCCAGGCTTGATAGGCCGGTCAGGGAATACCGGGTATCCATGAGCAGGGACTCATCTCGGTCGAGCATCATGAGCTCAGCCGGCTGATAGGCACTAATCTGGCGACAGAGCTCAGAGCCGATTGACCCGCCTGCACCGGTCACAAGCACCCGTCGGCCCTGCACGTAGCTACGAATCAGGTCATGGTTGATCTTGTAGTCAATTGTGCCGCGAATCTTCTCAAGAAGCTCCCGCTCATTGTTCTCTTCGCTGCGGCGATGGGCCTGCCCCATGTCGGGAACAGCAGAGTTAATGCGTATGGTCTCTACGCCCAGTTCTTTCATGCTCTGGGCGATGCGGACCAGGCGTCGTTCAGGAATCTCTTCGCCAATAGCAATAAGCACCTTCTCAGCCTGGTGGTGTTTTACCAGGGCCGCCAGATCAGCGCTGGTTCCCTCAACCTTAACCGAATGAATACGGGCGTTACGCACCGACCGGTCATCGTCAACAATCGCGACCGGCAGGTACTTGGCCTTGGGGTCGGTCATCAGGGTTGAAATCAGGTTGCGCCCCAGAAAACCTGCACCGTAAACAATCACCCGCTGTACATCTTTACCGCTGGGGCGGTTGGTTTTTTCCTCATAGATTCGCTTGCTGTAGCGGAAGCCCATCATCAGCAAAACAGCGATGGGGAAAGCAATCAGCACCACAGAGCGGGGCACGCCAAAGGCACGGGACGACACCAGAAGCAGTATCTGCATAATGCAGATATTGGCAAACATCAGGGGGTAGAGCTTGCTTCCCTCTTGCAGGGTGCCGTAGCTGTGGACGCCGCGGTAGAGACCCATCATCAGACCACCACCGATTTGTAGGGCGACCATCACCAGGGCGACCGCGGTTAGCCCGCCTGCATCAATCTGGCTGAGGTCCATGCCGTAGCGCAGAACAAAGGCAGCGGGAAGGGCTAGTAGCCAGGCTAGGGAGTCTAGCCCCATCTGCACGTACTTCCACCAGGTCTTCCGCTCGGTGCTCGATGTCAGAATGGGAATAGAGGTGGTCTGCGGGGACGATTCTTTAGACATTGCTGCCCTTCTCTTTCTTCCCCTGCGGGGTTCGGCCGGTCATGGCCCTAAAGGCCCGGGTGCGCAGTTCTTCTGGTGCTAGGCGGTAGACACCGCGTATGGCTAGGTTCTGCGCGAAGCGGACAGGGCCCAGCACTCCCCCGCTATAGAGCCTGCGCTGGACCTGAAGATCCTTCCGCAGGGCCTGAATGCCCCCGCGTCGTGTGTAGGCAGTGGAGACCCGGTAGCTCACCAGGGGCTGGCTCAAGTTGCCCAAGACGAACCCGGCCCGACTCATGCGGGCCCAGAGCCAATAGTCTTCGGCTCCCGGAACCTCAACGTAGCTGCCAACGGCCTCTACAGCGCTCTTGCGGAAGACCACCGTAGGGTGCAGCATGGGATTGCGTTTCGGAAGCATCTCTCGGATAGCTCTCGCCCCGGTCACAGCCTTCCGTTCGGCCTCGGGGCGGGCGGGGTCGTCCGTAAATTCGTACATGGCGCTACCCAGCACGTCGTACTGGCCCGCGGCAAGCAGAGGAACCTGCTGGGCAAAACGGTCAGGAGCAGAAACATCGTCTGAGTCTGCTCGGGCCACAATATCGTAGTCGCAGTAGGTGAGCCCCTCGTGCAGAGCGGCAGCTAGCCCGTGGTTCTTGGCAAGGCGCACCACGGTCATAGGCAGGGAACTCTGCTCTTCAAAATCAGCGATAACCTGAGAAAGCTCAGCGCCCACGGGGCCATCCTGCACCAGCACCAGCTGATTGGGGCGCAGGGTTTGGCCCTCGGCATTCGAGGCTAGGGCCAGGCGCAGATGCTCGGGCTGATCCCCGGCATAAACGCTCATCAAGACAGAGAACTTGGGGTCGCTCCCGTAGTTTTCTTTGACGCGCTGGGCCAGCTGGGGGGTTTCAAGCTGGTAGACGCCGTCCAGTACCTCATTGTTCGAGCGATAGCCGGCGGCGGCGTCCTGAAGCCCCTTGAGGAAGTAGCCGGTGTAGGTCTTCTTCTCATCCGTGCGCAGCAGAGTACTAACCCACAGACGGGCCGTCGAACCGCCGTAGAGCAGCTTTTCCAGCGGGGTCAGGGTACGACGGGCACAAAAAACCCAGAGCTTATTGCGCACATCGTTGTAGAAACGAGGGCCAGGTTTGGCGTCTGTGGTACCAAAGGTCTTGGTGTGGTGACGGGCTACCGACCGCTCGGTAGCAATACCGTTGCTGTGGTGAATCAGGCGGGTGGTGTATTCGAAGTCGTCATTCCAGATAAAGAAGTCTGCCAGGGGCAGGTCGGTGGACCGCATGGCGGCAGCATCCATCAGGATTGAGACAAAGGACGCCGAGCGGATGGGGCGGGCGCCCACAGCGGCTGCCCGCGCGGTACGGTCGGGGCCCGCGGCGAACATGGTACGCATGGTGTTCATAGGGTGATCCTGGCCGTTGGTCCACACCACCTTAGAGGCCACGACGGCCGGGCGCTCTGCCCGCGCCGGGGAATAGTCAGCCCAGGCCCGGTATGCCTCAGACAGGGTATTCTCGGTAGGTTCGGTGTCGTCGTCCATGACCCAGACCAGGTCTGCCGCATGGTGATTTAGGGCCCGGTCGATGCCCACAGTGAAGCCGCCTGCGCCGCCCACGTTCTGCGGCAGGTGCACAATGTCGGTAGCCAGCGAACTCCGATAGCTGCCCAGGTACTCTTCGGTGCCGTCGGTAGAAGCATTATTGACGACGATGACCGTATCGGGGGTCAGTTCCCCCGCCTCTATCCCGGCTAGAGTCTGTTCAAGCAGCTCACGGCGGTTATAGGTCACCACTACAGCAACAATGCGCTCCTGGAGGCGCACCTGGGGTGTCGGGGCAGATACCATGGGCAAACAGGTCCTTTCGTGGGGTGAGGCCACCTGCAAAGTCGTGCTTACCCCGATTTCAGGGCACAAAACACACAACTCTATCTAAGTTTAGCGAACTCACCTGTGGATTATCCCAGCGCAGTCAGCCAGAAGCCCAAACCTTAGCCCTTTTGTGGCCTGCCCTACGTGTTTTTTGGTTCGGCCTATGTCACCCTAGGGGTAGGGGCACAGACGACCCACCGGTAACCACTGCACGGACGGAGTAAAGGCATGGCTCAGGCCACATGGAAAGTAATTGGGGCAAGCGGGTTTGTGGGTTCATCGATTGTAGCCCGGCTAGCTGCCGAAGGCGTTCAAGTCGATGCTGTTGAGGCTCCCCGTCTGCTCACGCGCACGGCCGAAGCCAACCAGCTCATTCGCGAAGCCCGGCAGCTAGACGGCATTATCGACACTCTCGCTGAATCTTTTGCCGGGTGCGAAGTTGTCATCAATGCTTCGGGCCTGGCTGCCCCTGACCAGGAAGACCTAGCTCCTCTGCTAGGCGCTAATGCCCTGCTGCCTGCGGTCATTGCAATTGCCGCCCAGCGCACCGGGGTCAGCAGGGTAATCCACCTGAGCTCTGCTGCTGTCTTAGGGCCGGTCCCTGTTCTCAGTGCAGAGGCAGAACCACAGCCTTTCTCTGCCTACTCTTTCTCGAAGGCCCTGGGTGAAGAGGTGCTTCTAGCCCTGCGGGTCTTTATCGAAGAAACAGCTGCTCAGGGGCAGGCTCCCGGCTCTGAAGCGTCAGAGTTCCCGGCTGCTCCCTCCCGCTCCCCCGTCGCTGTAGCCGGGGATCATGCAGTCGATATCTGCATTATCCGGGCCACGAGTGTGCAGGGCCGTGGCCGCCGAACCACCGAGGCTTTCGCAAAAATCGCCTCCTCACCGCTGGCGTCCGTCGCAGGGCGCACCCCGCGTCGTACCCCGGTCTCCTCTAACTACGCCCTGGCAGAATTCGTCTACCGGGTAGCCAGTTTCGTAGGCCCCCTGCCCGGCATCGTAATGCAGCCCTGGGAGGGCACAACCACCGAGTCCGTCCTTATTGACGCAGGACGCCGCCGCCCCCTACACCTACCGCCCCCCCTCTGCCGGGCCCTGGTCGCCACCGGCTACAGGGTCTCTGAGCTCCTGGGTGACCGTCTAACCGGGCCCGTCCGCCGGGTTGAGGTGATGTGGTTCGGTCAGGATATCGACGATTCGTGGGCTCAAAAAAATGGCCTGGTGCCCCAAGCACGGGTGAGCGAGGTGCTTCGCACCGCCCACAGCGCACTGGGCACCAGGCAAGACCGCAAGTTTGAAAACTAGACGGTAGGAGTGCCTTCTTTGCCCTCACCATCCGCTTCGGTCAGCGGCTCGGCGGGGGCTTCTTTCTGGGCTCCAAAAACCAGGGAACGGGCATCGGCCACCGAGTAGGGCTTGGTGTTGTCTTGTACCACGCGGGTCTCGGGAGCATGAGCGCTGGCGGTACGGCGCTGGTCAACAGCTGCGGTGCCGCTAGTACCGCCCACCAGCCCCGCAGCGAGTGAACCAGCTACAGGAACGGCGGCCTGGCGGGGGGTAGCCTCAACCTCTTCTGTCTCAAACTCATCCACCTGGCGGGGCGAAAACTCTGTATCTTCCATCACCTCTGAGCTAGCTACCAGAGCTGACTCGGCTTCGCGGCGGGCCTTCTCCTGGGCCTCAAACTCAGCGCGAGTAAGCACACCGGGCACGACCTCGCGCAGGCGCTCTACTGAAATTGCGCCCTCACGCACCACAACCAGGCGGTCAGAGGTGCAGTCCACGATGGTCGAAGGTAGGGCGTCCTTGGTTTCGAAGCCCTCAGGACGGTTCTCGGGGCGGGGCCCACCGTCAAAGATAACGGCCACGTCATCGCCCAGCTGGGCAATGGCTTCCTGGGCGGTTGTGGCTGCCGAGCGCCCGGTCTTGTTGGCTGAAGAAACAGCCAGAGGGCCCAGGTTTTTCAGAAGCTCGATAGCAACCGGGTCGTTAGGCACGCGCAGGGCAACGGTGCCCTGGGTCTCGCCCAGGTCCCAGTTCAGAGAGGGCTGGGAGTAGAAAATCAGGGTGAGAGCACCGGGCCAGAACTCGGTAGCCAGGGCGCGGGCGTCCTCAGAAATCTCATCAGCCAACCCCGGCAGCACAGACTGGTCGTAAATGAGTACCGGCGGGGGCATCTGCCGGGTACGGCCCTTAGCGGCAAGCAGGTTCCCAACGCCCTCAATGGAGAAGGCGTCAGTGGCGATACCGTACACAGTGTCGGTAGGAATCACGATGGTCTTGGCTGCGCCGATTGCTGAATTGGCGGTCGCGATGGCGTCGCCCAGGGTCTCAGGGTCGGTTGCACTAACAATGGTTGCTTTCACGCTCATTATTCTTTCACATTCTTAGGTGCCTGGTAACGGTTTATAGCCCGAGGTGTGACGGGGTTTACCCGCGAAGTCGTCAATAGATTCGATACCTTCAAAGCCGGCGGCGGCAAGAGCCTGACGCATCAGTTCCCACTGGGTCTCGGCGTGCTCCATAATCAGATAGCCACCGGGAGCTAAGAGAGAGTAGGCCCGGGCTGCGATGGCGGCAGGTAGCTCCATGCCGTCCTCTCCCCCGCCGTAGAGAGCCAGGGCCGGGTCGTGATCGCGGACCTCTGGGTCTTTAGGAATTGCCCCGGCAGGGATATAGGGCGGGTTGGAGGCCACCAGGGTAACGGCTCCCTCGTACCCGGGTAGGGCCGTACGGGCATCACCCGCTACCAGTTCCACCCCGGCAGGGCCCAGGTTACGCTCGGCCCAGGCAGCAGCTTCGGTCGAGAGTTCGACGGCAAGGACGCGCGGGGTCGGCACCTGTTCATCGGTGGCCAGCTCGGTAGCGAGGGCAGCTGCAATAGCACCTGACCCGGTACACAGGTCAACCACTAGGGGCTGAGCGGGCAGGGCCTCAGCCATGCCCCGGTAGGCGGTGAGGGCGTGCTCCACCAGTAGCTCGGTCTCGGGGCGGGGTACAAAAACCCCCGGCCCCACCGACAGGGTCAGAGCCCGGAAATGGGCCTGGCCGGTCAGGTGCTGGAGGGGCAGACGCTCACCGCGCAGGGTCACCAGACGGGCAAAGCCCCCAGGTACCGGATTCCCTAGCAGGGCCAGGGACTGAACGCGACCCCTCGATACCGGCTCACCGGCGTCCTTCTCCAACAGGTAAGCGGCAAGAAGCTGCGCGTCTACCGCAGCCGAGTCGATACCGGCTGCGCCAAGATAGAGCGCAGCCCGGCGAAGGGCTGAATCAAGCTCTTCGCCGGGCTCCAGGCTAAAATCAGCCACGCTTATTTGTCTTCCTGACCGAGCTTCTCAAGGCGGGCAGCCTCGTCCATTTCGATAGCGGACTGCACAACAGCCTCAAGATCGCCGTTGAGTACGGCGTCCAGGTTGTAGGCCTTGTAGCCGGTGCGGTGGTCGGCAATACGGTTTTCAGGGAAGTTGTAGGTGCGGATGCGCTCTGAACGGTCCATGGTGCGCACCTGGGAGTGGCGCTTCTCGGCGTTCTCGGCGTCAATCTGCTCCTGCTGCCAGGCAAGCAGACGGGCACGGAGCACGCGCATAGCAGCTTCACGGTTCTGAATCTGTGACTTCTCGTTCTGCATAGCAACCACGATGCCGGTGGGCAGGTGGGTAATACGCACAGCGGAGTCAGTGGTGTTCACCGACTGGCCACCGGGGCCAGAAGACCGGTAGACGTCAATCTTCAGGTCGTTCTGGTTAATCTCGATTTCCTCGGGCTCATCGACCTCGGGGAAGACCAGCACACCGGCGGCTGAGGTGTGGATACGGCCCTGGGACTCGGTCGCCGGTACACGCTGCACGCGGTGCACGCCACCCTCGTACTTGAGGTGGGCCCAGACACCCTCAGCAGGGTCATTCGAGGTGCCCTTGATAGCTACCTGGGCGTCCTTGTAGCCGCCCACGTCGGTGGTCTGGGAGGAAATCATTTCGGTCTTCCAGCCCTTAGACTCGGCGTAGCGGGTGTACATGCGCAGCAGGTCAGCAGCAAAGAGGGAAGCCTCGTCGCCGCCTTCGCCACCCTTGACTTCGAGAATAACGTTGCGGCCGTCGTCCGGATCACGGGGAATCAGCAGACGGCGCAGCTTCTCTTCTGCCTCGGGCAGCTGGGCTTCAAGCTCCTTGACCTCGTCAGCAAAGTCGGGGTCTTCGGCGGCCATCTCGCGGGCAGCTTCGATATCGTCGCGCAGGGTGTTCACGCGGTTGTAGGCTTCAACGATGCCGTTGAGCTCTGAGTAGCGGCGCCCCAGCTTACGGGCCTTGCCCTGGTCAGCGTGGACGGCGGGGTCAGCCAGCTGCTTCTGGAGGTCTGCATGCTCGTCGAGCAGACCCTGGATAGATTCAATCACGGTGATGTCCTTTCCTTATTCGCCGTGGCCCAGGCCGCTCTTAGCAACGGTGAGCAGGAATTCGACGTTGGACTGGGTCTCGCGCAGCTTGGAGAGCAGAACAGACAGGGACTGTTCCTGGTCCATGCCTGCCAGCACACGGCGCAGGCGCCACATAATCTTGACCTCGTCGGGTGAGAGCAGGGCCTCTTCGCGGCGGGTTGAGGACGCGTTGAGGTCGATGGCGGGGAAGATACGCTTGTCTGCCAGCTGGCGGGAAAGGCGCAGTTCCATGTTGCCGGTGCCCTTAAATTCTTCGAAGATAACCTCGTCCATCTTGGAGCCGGTCTCAACCAGGGCGGTCGCCAGAATGGTCAGTGAGCCGCCTTCTTCGATGTTGCGGGCAGCACCGAAGAACTTCTTGGGCGGGTAGAGGGCAGCTGCGTCTACACCACCGGAGAGAATGCGACCTGAGGCAGGGGCTGCCAGGTTGTAGGCACGGCCCAGGCGGGTCATAGAGTCCAGCAGGACGACGACGTCGCGGCCCTGCTCCACCAGACGCTTGGCGCGCTCAATGGCGAGCTCAGCAACGGTGGTGTGGTCATCTGCCGGGCGGTCAAAGGTGGAGGCGATCACCTCACCGTTGACGGTGCGCTGCATGTCGGTAACTTCTTCGGGGCGTTCGTCCACCAGAACCATCATGAGGTGAACCTCGGGGTTGTTGGTGGTAATCGCGTTGGCGATGGACTGCAGCATCAGGGTCTTACCGGCCTTGGGAGGTGCCACAATCAGGCCACGCTGGCCTTTGCCGATGGGGGCAATCAGGTCAATGACGCGGGTACCGAGCTTCTTAGGCTCGGTCTCCAGGCGCAGGCGCTCCTTGGGGTAGAGCGGGGTGAGCTTGTTGAACTCGCGGCGCCCCTTGGACTCTTCGGGGGTCAGGCCGTTGATGGAGGTCAGCTGCACCAGGGCGTTGAACTTCTGGCGGTTGTTGTTATCGCCTTCGCGGGGGGCGCGGATGGTACCGACCACTGCGTCGCCCTTGCGCAGGCCGTAACGCTTGACCTGGGCCAGGGAAACGTAAACGTCGTTGGTACCGGGCAGGTAGCCGGAGGTACGCACGAAAGCGTAGTTATCGAGGACGTCGAGCACACCGGCAACGGGAATCAGTACGTCGTCTTCGCTGATCTCGGGCTCGTAGTCGTCGCGGCGGTTGTTACGGCGTTCGCGGCGCTCTGCCTGACGGTCGCGGCGGTTCTTGCGGTTGTTACGGCGGTCTTCGTCGGGGCCGTTGTTGTTCTGGCGGTCGTTGCGCTCAGCGCGGTTGTCGCGGTCGTTCTTGCTACCGCGGTCGCGGTTGTCGCGATCCTGCTTGTCGCCGCGGTCCTGACGGTTGTCGCGGTCGTTGCGGTCACGACGGTTCCTGCGCTCAAAACGCTCGTTCTTCTCGCCGTTCTCAGCGGAGGTGTCGTTCTGCTCGGCGGAATCGACGTTCTCGCCCTCGTTCTTGCGGCGACGGTCGGTACGGGTGCGCTTGGCGCCCTCTTCGCCCTCGTTCTGCTCATTGCGGGCAGCCTTCTGGGACTCCAGCCCGTCAAGGGCAGCTTCAACTGCCTCAAGGGCTGAGGTATCGGGCTTGGTCTCCTTCTGGGCCTCAGCGGCTACGGTTGAGCTGGTGGCGCGGCGGTTACCGCGACGCTTAGTAGCGGGCTTCTCAGAAGTAGCTTCAGCAGGTGCATCAGCGGCTTCGGCAGCGTCCTGCCCCTTGGGCTGCTCTGCTTCAGCGGCCTTCTCGGCTGCGGTCTTGCGGGTACGAGTGCGCTTAGGCTTCTCTGCCTGATCTGCGGTTTCAGCAGGACGGTCGGCTACAGCTGAGCCACGCTGGTGGGCTGAAATAGCCTCAACCAGATCTGATTTACGCATGCGGCGGGCGCCGGTAATACCTAGCTGGGAAGCCAGGGACTGGAGCTGAGCAAGTTTGAGGGTGCTCAGGCTGGGGGACTTCTGCTCAGCCGCTGCTGCGGCCTCCGTACCTGCGGTCAGGTCGGTGTTTTCTGCCACGAAGATTCCTTCTCTCGAAATGTCGTTGATTTTGCGGGTTGTTCTGGCGCAACAGATGCGCCATGCCCAGAGCGGGCGAGTGATAGTTTCAGGGGTCAGGTGACGCTGTCGCTGGAAAAGCGAGAGTATCAGGTGACCCGGGTTCGGGCGCCCGGCTGCACCAAACGGTGGCTGACGGGATACCCGGCAAGGGAACGCCCCCACTAGTCAGTGAAAGACGTAAATGAACGGTTAAACCTGCTGAGGCTTCTACAGACCTGCCAAACCGTGGGATGAGGCCAACACAGGCGAGCCCGGGCACGAATAGTGCTGGAGCGCGCTAGGCGGTTTCCTCATAAGTAAGCATAACACCTTTAGTGTCGATATCGATATCGAGCACCCGCCAGCTTACAGCCCGGTTCTCGTGCTGATTAGGCTCGCTTTCGGTGACGAAGGCCTCAATGGCTTCACGAACTCGGGCGCGTTCGTCCGCCCCGTTGGCCAGGGCCATGACGGTGGGGCCGGCCCCCGAAATCACTGCGGCAAAGCCCTTGCCGCGCAGGTACTTAACCAGGGCCGCTGAGGGCTTCATAGCAACGGCACGGTAGGACTGGTGTAGCAGGTCGCTGGTTGCGGGCAACAGGTAGTCGGGGTAGGACGCCAGTGCCTGGGTCAGCAGGGCTGCACGGCCGGAGTTGACGGCAGCCTCCCGGTGGGGAACGGTCTCAGGAATGAGGCCGCGGGCTACCTTGGTCGGCACCTCGTAGTCAGGAATTGCGATGACCGGCAGTACGTTCTCGTGGGCCGGTACGGGCAGGGAGTGCCAGCCCGAGTCGTCCCCGTAGGAGATGACGACGTGGCCGTAGAGGGAGGGGGCCACGTTATCGGGGTGCCCCTCCATGCCCGAACAAATCTGTAGTACGGCCTCGTCATCAAGCTGTAGTTCGGCGGGGAGCAGGCCGTTCGCTGCGGTCACACCGGCCACGATGGCTGAAGCGGAGGACCCCATACCGCGGGAATGCGGGATGCGGTTATGGGCCTGAACGTGCAGGGAGGGTAGCTCAAAAAGCCCCACGGCTTTCCAGGCAGTCACCATGGCCTTGATAACCAGGTGGCTGGCATCCTGCGGAACCTCGTCCGCCCCCTCACCGGTGAGATTAAAGGTCAACTCCCCCACCCCGGGCACGCGGGTAACCGTCAGGTCATCATAGTGAGCCAGGGCCAGACCGAGAGAGTCATAGCCGGGACCGAGATTGGCTGAAGAAGCCGGGACCTTGACGGTCACGCGCACGCCAAGAGGGATTACATCGGGCTGGACGAAGGGCTCGTCTGAGCCGTCGATCATGGGAAGTGACATAAGAATCGGTGTTTAGCCTTCTACGCGGATAACGGAGGTGATGTCGCGGACGGTATCGAGGGCGTCCACCACGGCCATGGTCTTGCGCAGGTTAGCGTCGGTGGCGCGGTGGGTGACGATACGGATGGAGGCGCTGGTGCCGTCGCCGGTACCCTTAGCCTGGCGCATGGTCTCGATAGAGACACCGTGCTCGGCAAAGATACGGGCGATGTTGGCCAGAACACCCAGCTTGTCTTCCACGACGATACCCACAGAGTAGCGGGAGACAACGTCGTTCATGGGAGTGGCAGTCAACTGGGCAAAGGAGGACTCCGGGATGCCGGGGCCACCGAGCACCAGGCGGCGGGAGAGGGAAACGAAATCACCCAGTACCGCAGAGGCGGTAGGAGCTCCGCCTGCGCCGGGGCCGTAGAACATGAGTTCACCGGCGTTTTCAGCCTGCACGAAGACAGCGTTGAAAGCACCGTGGACGGACGCCAGCGGGTGGGTGCGGGGTACCAGGGTGGGGTTCACGCGGATGTTGACGCCCTCGCCGTCCTTTTCACAGACCGCAAGGAGCTTGATGACGTAGCCGTCGGCAGCAGCTGCTGCCACGTCGTCGGCGGTGATGGAGGTAATGCCCTCGCAGTGAACGTCGTCGATGGTGAAGTCAGAGTGGAAGGCCAGGGAGGCAACAATCGCGGCCTTAGAGGCGGCGTCGTGGCCCTCGATATCGGCGGTGGGGTCAGCTTCGGCGTAGCCCAGGCGCTGGGCCTCGGCCAGGGCGTCGGTGAACTGGGCGCCGGTGGTGTCCATCTGGTCCAGGATGTAGTTGGTGGTGCCGTTCATGATACCCAGTACGCGGGTAATCTGGTCACCGGCCAGAGAGTCGCGCAGAGGGCGCAGGATGGGGATAGCGCCAGCAACCGCTGCCTCGTAGGAGAGCTGGGCCCCGCTCTTAGCGGCGGCAGCAGCCAGTTCTACACCGTGTTTAGCCAGCAGAGCCTTGTTACCCGATACCACCGACTTGCCGGCGGTCAGGGCACGCAGGATGCGGGTGCGGGCAGGCTCGATACCGCCGGTGAGTTCAATGACCACATCGGCAGCGTCAATCAGCGCCTCAGCATCGGTGGTGTAGAGCTCGGGTGCAGCCTCATAGTGGCGCTTGGCTGAGGTATCGCGCACGGCAATACCGATGAGCTCAACCGGCGCACCAATGCGGTCTTGCAGGGACTCGGCATCTTCGGTGAGCATGCGGGCTACCTGTGAGCCGACGTTACCAGCGCCCAGTAGCGCTACTTTGATGGTGGTGTTGCCCAAGAGCGTCTCCTGACGTAGATGGGAAATAGGTTCAGGGGGTACGCTCACCATGCTAGCGGGTAAGACAGCGTAACCCAGAGTATGAACTTTATTTTCTCACGGAGTGGTTAATAGCAGGACGCCGCCTCACCGCTCCCTGCCCGCAGGCAGGGAGGCTGGCAGGCGGCGTCCTGGTGAAGAACCCTAAACTAGACCCAGATCTCGGGCCAGCATATCCTCTTCAGTTTCGCGGCGGATAATAGCGCGCGGTTCCTTGCCCTCCGCCGTAGCGATAACCGGCGGGCGGGTCAGGTAGTTGTAGTTCGATGCCATAACGTGGTTATAGGCGCCGGTGGCCGGAACAGCCAGGATGTCTCCCGCTGCCAGGTCGGCCGGCAGGTAGCAGTAGCGAATCACAATATCGCCAGATTCGCAGTGCTTACCCACCACGCGAGAGAGAATCTGCTCCCCTGCCAGAGCCCGGTTAGCCAGGGTTACGGCGTAGTCAGACTCGTAGAGCACCGGGCGGGGGTTATCGCTCATACCGCCGTCGACCGAGACGTAGCGGCGCACGCGGGTGTCCCCGTTCTCGTCCTCAATCGCCACGTCCTTGATGGTACCGACCGTGTAGAGGGTGATACCCGAAGGGCCCGAGATGGAGCGGCCCGGCTCAAAGGAGAGCTGAGGAATGTCCATGCCCACGTTGGCGCAGGTCTTAGAGACCATGTCAGCCAGCTCGGTGGCGATATCGGCTGAACCGCGCGGGGTGTCCTGCTCGGTGTAGCCAATACCGTAGCCGCCGCCCAGATCAATCTCGGGTAGCACCACACCAAAGCGCTCATTGAGCTGCTGCATGTAGGTCAGCACCTTTTCAGCGGCCTTGCCGAATCCCTCGGCCTCAAAAATCTGGGAGCCGATGTGGCAGTGCAAACCTCGCAGGTCAATGTGCTCGCTGGCCAGGGCCAGAGCGGCAGCCACGGTGGCGTAGGCATCATCTGCGGTGATTCCCAGCTCGGTCAGCTCTTCAAGCGACAGACCTGCCAGCGGCGCGGTACCGGCTACCAGAGACTGACCAAACTTCTGATCCTCGTGGGCGGTAGCAATGAAGTCGTGGGTCGAGGCGTGGACGCCCGGGGTCACGCGGAGCATGACCGGGGCGGTGACGCCCAGCTCGGCTGCTACCTGCGCAATCAGCTGCACCTCGGGCACCGAGTCGGCCACCAGGCGTCCTACCCCGTAGCGCAGGGCGCGGGCAATCTCGCCCGCCGACTTGTTGTTACCGTGCAGGGCGATTTTCGCACCGGGCACCCCGGCCCGCATGGCGATAGCTAGCTCACCACCGCTTGCGGTATCGAGGCACAGGCCTGCTTCCTCAGCCCACTTGGCCACAGCGGTCGCCAGGAAGGACTTACCGGCGTAGTAGACCGAGACCTCAGCCCCGTGCTTCTCAAAAGCCGTCTCGAAGGCGGAACGGAATTCAGCGGCGCGGGCGCGGAAGGTGGTCTCAGAAAAGACGTACTCGGGGGTGCCGAAATCGGCGACCAGGTGGCTGACGGGGGTGCCGTCCACCTCAAGTTCGCCGCTCTCGGAGCGGGTGAAGGAGGGCATCCAAATCACGGGGTCGAGGTCGGCCGGGGCAGACGGGTAGCTCAGCCAGTCGGGCTTGAACAGTGCGGCTTCTGCGCCCATTTACATCTTCTCCGGTGCGCTCACGCCCAGCAGGCCCAGGCCGTTGGCCAGTACCTGGCGGGTTGCGTTATTCAGCAGTAGGCGGGTGCGGTGCAGGTCGGTGACTTCTTCATCGCCCTTGGGGGCAACGTGGGAGACACCGTACCAGCGATGGTAGGCGCCGGCCAGGGTTTCCAGGTAACGGGCTACACGGTGGGGCTCACGGAAGTCAGCGGCTTCTTTGACAGCACCGGCGAACTGGCCCAGGGCAGCCAGCAGGGCTGAGTCTGCCTCTGAGTTCAGCAGGGCGGTATCGACGGAGTCGGTGGTGACGCCGGCTACCTCAGCGTTGCGGGCAAGAGCGCAGGTGCGGGCGTGGGCATACTGCACGTAGAAGACCGGGTTCTCGTTGGACTGCTTGGTCAGCAGGTCCAGGTCGATATCGATGTTGGAGTCAACCGAGTAGCGGGTCAGGGAGTAACGGGCTGCATCCACACCCACGATTTCAACTAGGTCTTCCAGGGTCACGACGGTACCGGCGCGCTTGGACATACGCACGGGCTTGCCGTCCTTGACCAGGTTAACCATCTGGCCAATCATGACCTCAACCATGTTGGGGTCATCGCCCAGGGCAGCGGCAGCGGCCTTGAGGCGGGCTACATAGCCGTGGTGGTCAGCACCCAGCATGTAGATTGCCAGGTCAGCGGGGTTCTCTTCGCGCTTGGTCTTGTCCTGGAAGTAGGCGATGTCACCGGCGATGTAGGCGGCATTGCCGTCAGACTTGATGACCACGCGGTCCTTGTCGTCGCCGAAGTCGGTGGACTTGAGCCACCAGGCGCCGTCCTTGAAGTAGAGGTTCTCGGACTCCTTGAGCTTCTCAAGCAGCTCGTCTACCTTGCCGTTTTCAAACAGGGAGTTCTCGTGAAAGTAGACGTCAAAATCGACGTGGAAGGCGTGCAGGGAAGCCTTGATGTCCTCGAACATGAATTCAACACCGGTAGCCCGGAAAACTTCCTGGGGGTCTTCGGCCTCAAGGGCGTCGGGGCGGACCTCAAGCACCCGGTTAGCGATATCGGTGATGTACTCGCCACCGTAGCCGTCCTCGGGAGCCTCTTCACCCTTGGCACGGGCCAGCAGGGACCGAGCAAAGCGGTCAATCTGGTTACCGTGGTCGTTGAAGTAGTATTCACGCACGACCTTGGCCCCCTGGGAGATGAAGATACGGGCCAGGGAATCGCCCATAGCGGCCCAACGGGTACCGCCCAGGTGGATGGGGCCGGTGGGGTTAGCGGAGACGAACTCCAGGTTGATGGTCTGGCCAGCCAGGTTTTCGTTGGTACCAAAAGCTGAGCCCTGCTCAACGATGGTCTTAGCCAGCTCACCCGCCGCGGCGGCGTCCAGGGTGATGTTGAGGAAGCCAGGGCCGGCGATATCTACGCTTGCCACACCGGCAATCTCGGTGATTCGGGCAGCCAGGATCTGGGCTACCTCGCAGGGATTCTTCCCCACCTTCTTAGAAATCTGTAGGGCGATGTTCGTGGCCCAGTCGCCGTGGTCGCGGTTCTTGGGGCGCTCTACGCGCACAGCGGGGGCGGTTTCGCCGTCGGTCAGGGTCAGTTCGCCGGCTTCGAACGCTGCGGTCAGCGCGCCGTCAATTGCACTTGAGAGTTCTTCGGGAGTCATAGGGTCAAGTCTACAGGGTGAGCTGTAGACCTACCCAGCGAATGATATGTTCCCAGGTGCTCTCGCTGGCGTAGATTGCCGGGTCGGAGTGGTCTGCTCCACCAATCAGGGTGAGTTCGGTGGCGATTCCGGCGGCTGAGAGGGCACGGTGGGCCTCGACGGACTGGTTAGGCGGCACACAGGTGTCTGCGGTGCCGTGGATGTAGTACACCGGTGCGTGGGTACGTTCGCCGGTTCTCTGGGCCTCTTGTGCGTAATCGATGGGGTGGGCTTTGGCCCAGTTAACCTCTGCTGGGCTACCTGCCGGGGCGGGGTAGGTGGAGCCGAGTAGCCGCCATTCGGCGCCGTCGTCCTCGGGGTGGTCGGAGGGGAAGCCCCAGGCCACGCGGTCGTCGAAGATAGTGCGCAGGTCGCTGACCCCGTAGATTGAGACGGCACAGCGGACGGACGAGTCCGGCTCACCGGCGATGGTGCGAGCAGCGAGCGCGCTGGCTGAGAGTCCTTCGAGGTAGGGCTCGTTCAGGTGGCCGGTGGCGGCGGCCAGCTGGACCAGGTGCCCACCCGCTGATCCGCCTGCGAGAACGATACGGTTGGGGTCGATTCCGAAATCTTCGGCCCTGGTTTTGAAGTAGCGGATGGCTGTTTTGAGGTCGTTGATTTGGGCGGGGAAGAGGGCCTCGTGGCTGAGCCGGTAGTTAATGGAGGCTGTGGCGTAGCCGGCGTGGGCGAAGCGTTCGCGGACGCGGTGTAGACCATTGTCGGCTAGCAAGAAGGAGGATTTGTCGCCGAATCGCCAGGCTCCGCCGTGGACGTAGATGAGCAGGGGCACGGGGTGGTGTTCACCGGTGGGTGCGCTGGACGGGTAGAAGTCAAAGGTGTGGGAGGTGTGGTTGGTTCCCGCGTAGTTGCCGGTGAGTGTGGTCATTGATTCAGCCCTTCGGTGCGCTGGTCTTTGTTCCTACTGTAATCGGTTTGTATTGTGGGGCGGGGTTTCTGATAGAGTAATCAGGTCTGAGTTTCACTATCTATAGTGAAGGTTCAGTGTTTGCCCTCGTAGCTCAGTGGATAGAGCACCAGTTTCCGGAGCTGGGTGTCGAAGGTTCGAATCCTTTCGAGGGCACAAAAAGAGAAGGCAGGCCAGAATGCGCGAAGCGCTGGCCTACCTTCTCTTTTTATGCCCGATGTCCGCCTTCTTCCCCGCATTTATTCTGTTTCACCCGCAACTAGTTGCGGGGTTTTCAGACTAAGTGCGGGTTAGTTTGGGGCGACGAGTTCTACTTCAAACCCCTGCTTGTTTTCAAGGTAAAGGGCGCAGTGGTCGGGGTGCGTCCGTCCTTGCGGAGCCTAGCGGCTATCACCGCGTCGTAGGTCTGCCCGGCGTAGAGGAATTTCTCCCGCTCAATCCCTTCAATCTGGAACCCGGCCGCGACGGCGACGGCTCCGCTAGCGGGGTTATTGGCGCGGTAGCCCAGCTCCAGGCGGCGGAGCCGGGGCGAGGGTAAGGACGCCAGTAGGCCGGTATCGAGGGCAGGTAGGGTAGGTGCGGGGTTGGTCTCACCCAGGGCCCAGTCGCACACCGCCGTGAGGGCTGCTTTTGTTGTAGCCCTGCCCGCGGTAGGGGTCGGCTAGCCAGTAGTAGGCCCAGGCCCTGCCCCAGGCTCCGGTATCGCTTTCGCTGGCGAGGGCTGACATCTGCCGCTCGAGGCCAGATGGATGTGCGGTGAATCGAGTAAAGGTAAGGGGCGTCGGTGAGTGCCCAGTAGCGTAGCTCCATGTGCCTAGTTTAGGTCAGGAGCAGGCCGATGACACCGCTGATTGAGGCACCAAAAGCCGCGACCAGGGTGAGATAGAGTGCTTTCGTCATTGAATACTCCTTTCGGTGTTCCCTCCCAGCCTACCAAATTACTAAGTAGGGTTGCTTATATGAAGCCGGGTAGACTAGGGGCGAAAACCCCACCCTTTCGCACCAGAAATGAGAGTGACATGGCAGAAGCCGTCAACACCCCGCACATTGCTCCGAACGGCGCTGAAATTGCCGAAACCATCCTGCTGCCCGGCGACCCGCTGCGCGCCAAGTTCCTTGCCGATACCTACCTTGAGAACGTCGTACAGTTCAACACCGTGCGCAACATGTTCGGCTTCACCGGCGACTACAAGGGCCAGCGCATTTCGGTCATGGGCACCGGCATGGGTATCCCTTCGGCCAGCCTCTACGCCCACGAGCTGATTCACACCTTTGGAGTGAAGAACCTGATCCGCATCGGCACCTGCGGTGGCATAGCTGAGGGCCTTGACCTTTTCGACCTGGTCGTGGCCTCAGCCGCTTCGACCGATTCTAACTTCATGCACCACTACAAGCTCCCCGGTACCTTTGCCCCCACCGCGTCCTGGCCCCTGCTGTCGGCTGTGGCTAAGGAGGCCGAGGCTCAGGGCAAGACCCTCAACGTGGGTAATGTGCTGTCTTCTGACGTTTTCTACCGCTCTGACTTCTCCGACGCCTCTAAGTGGGCTGAGATGGGTGTGCTGGCTGTTGAGATGGAAACCGCCGGTATCTACGCTGTGGCTGCCGCCGCCGGTGTGCAGGCCCTCTCTGTTTTCACTGTCTCAGACCACCTTTTCAAGGGTGTTGAGACCACCGCCGAGCAGCGTCAGACCGCTTTCACCGACATGATGGAGCTCGTACTCCCCGTTGCTGCCAGCCTCTAAATTTTCTGTCAGGACGCCCGCGCCCCGCTCCCCCACCCCAGGGCAGGAGGGCGGGGTGTCCCCATCTCTAGGCAGCGTTCAATGGAACGATAGCTGCCAAAGTCTCAGCTTTTGTTTCTTCAAGCATATCTAGCTCATACCGGGCCTGTAGATTGAGCCAAAACTCAGCGCTCGTGCCAAAATAACGAGACAGCCGAGCCGCTGTATCAGCTGTTACTGCTCGCCTACCATGCACAATTACGCGTGTCAAAAACGGGAACCCGCTGGCGCTGGGCTAGCTTCTCCGTGTTTCAATCTGCGAAAGTTTGAAGTTTTTGTCGACTATAGTCGATAGGCTTCACGCGCCCAGTGAAACCTGACCGTTCGTGCCAGCTCTGCCCTAAAATAGAGGGCAGTATGTCTAGTTCAGATTCTTCCCGCACTCCTGCCCAGCCCCTTTCCGCTATCGCCGCTGCTATGCACGGCGCGGGCGTCCGCGCATCCGAGCCCACCGAACCCCAGACCGCCGGAAAGCACGGCGGTAGGGGGAAGAAGGCATCCGGCCCGCGTGAGGGGGCGGACGTGCCCGCCCGCTCCCAGCGTCGCGGCCGCAGCTCAGGCCCCCGAGGCAAGCAGGCCGGGAAGAAACCGAACCAGCGCCGTTCCTACACCCCGCTGATACCCGAGACCATCACCTACCCCGAAGCCCTGCCCGTCTCTGCCCGCAGAGACGACATCATGGCAGCCATTCGCGACAACCAGGTCACCATCGTCGCGGGTGAAACCGGCTCGGGTAAGACCACCCAGCTCCCCAAGATGCTCCTTGAACTGGGTCTGGCGGAAAAGGGCATGATCGGCCACACCCAGCCCCGCCGTCTGGCTGCCCGATCGGTGGCTGAACGCATCGCCGAAGAACTGGGGCAGACAATCGGCGAAACGGTGGGCTACCAAGTGCGCTTCACCGCAGAGGTGGGCGAAGGCTCCGCTATCAAGCTCATGACCGACGGTATTCTGCTGGCCGAAATTCAGAACGACCGGCTACTGCGCCAGTACTCGGCCATCATTATCGATGAGGCCCACGAGCGTTCCCTCAACATTGACTTCATTCTGGGCTATCTCAAGCGCATTATGCCGCAGCGCCCCGACCTGAAAATCGTCATTACCTCAGCCACCATCGACCCCGAGCGATTCGCCCGCCACTTCTCCCCCAGCTTTGTGCCCGGCGTCGGCGTTGTCGATGACAGCCTGAGCCCCGAAGAAAAAGAAATCGCCGAGGCAGCCCTGCCCGATGATGCCCCGCCCATCATTGAGGTCTCCGGCCGCACCTACCCCGTCGAGATCCGCTACCGCCCCCTCAGCGAGGCGCGCACCGGCGACGGCGGGGAGGATGAAGCGGACGCCGGTGGCGGCCTCGAGGACGACGACCGCGACCCGATTGAGGGCGTACTCGACGCCATCCGGGAGCTTTCCGAAGAGCCCCCCGGCGACATTCTGATTTTCTTCTCGGGCGAGCGTGAAATCCGCGACGCGGCCGACGCTATCGAGGATATGGTGCGATCCACCCGCCGCCTGGCCGACTACGAGGTGCTGCCCCTCTACGCCCGCCTGTCGATGGCTGAGCAGCACCGGGTTTTCAGACCCGGTGGCCGGCCCCGCATCGTCCTGGCAACCAACGTGGCTGAAACCTCCCTGACTGTGCCCGGCATCAAGTACGTGATCGATACCGGTACCGCCCGAATCTCGCGTTACTCCGCGCGGACCAAGGTGCAGCGCCTACCCATCGAGCGTATATCGCAGGCCTCAGCCAATCAGCGCTCGGGCCGTTGTGGCCGTGTCTCCGACGGTATCGCTATCCGCCTCTACTCCGAAGAGGACTTCCAGGCCCGGGCCGAGTTCACCGACCCCGAGATTCTCCGCACCAACCTGGCCGAGGTCATTCTACAGATGACCGCTATCGGCGTGGTCAAGTCCCCCGCCGATATTGAGAAGTTTCCCTTCGTTCAGCCACCCGAAACCCGCGCTATCAACGACGGCGTCAACCTGCTGCGAGAGCTGGGGGCACTTGCTACCCACGGCCGTGAAGGGGCGGACGCCCTCCCCCGCGATACGCGCGGGGCACGCGGTAGAGGGGGGCGGCATCCGTCCTCACCGCTCACTGCCGCCGGGCGCGCCATGGCAGCTCTGCCCGTTGATCCCCGTCTAGCCCGCATGATTGTGGAGGGCTCCAAGCGGGGCGTTGCCAAGGAAATCATGGTGCTGGCGGCAGCCCTGACCATTCATGACCCCCGCGAGCGCCCTGCCGAGCACCGGGGTGAGGCAGACTCCCTGCACGCCCGCTATAAGGATGAGAAGTCAGACTTCACCTCCTATCTGCTGCTGTGGCAGTACATCAATGAGAAGCAGGCCGAACTGTCATCGAGCCAGTTCCGCAAGATGTGCCACCGGGAGTACCTGAACTTCCTGCGTATTCGTGAGTGGCAGGATCTCTTTGCCCAGCTGCGGGAGATTGGCCGCTCGGCCGGTATTACGGTTGAGGGCGGGCGCGATATTGACCCGGCTGCCAGTGAGACCGAGGTGCACAAGTCGCTGCTCTCAGGTCTGCTGTCCCATATCGGCATACAGGATGAGCAGAACCGCCACGAGTATCGGGGCGCGCGCGGTACCCGCTTCGCGATTTTCCCGGGATCTGCCCTCTTTAAGAAGAACCCGGTCTGGCTGGTATCTGCTGAGCTGGTAGAGACGTCTCGCCTGTGGGCGCGCGTGAACGCGCAGATTGAGCCAGAGTGGGTGGAAGAGTTGGCTGGGCCCCTGCTCAAGCACTCTTATTCTGACCCGCACTGGTCTGCCCGCCAGGGGTCGGTGCTGGCCCATGAGAAGGTCACCCTCTTTGGGCTGCCCATCATTGCCGACCGGCGTATCCAATACTGGCGGGTTGACCCGGTAGTTGCCCGCGAGATTTTCATTCAATCTGCCCTGGTAGAGGGCGACTGGCAGACCCGCCACCGCTTCTTTGCCCGCAACCAGAAGGCTCTGGCTGAGGTTGAGGAGCTTGAGGCTCGTCTACGCCGCCGCGACCTGCGGGTCGATGACTCTGTCCTCTTCGACTTCTACAACGCCCGCATACCCAAGCACGTTGTCTCTGAACGCCACTTTGACCGCTGGTGGAAGGAGGAACGCCGGGTCAACGAACACCTGCTGGATTTCACCCCCGAAAACCTGATTGACGAAGAGGCCGCCGATTATGATGAGTCTCTCTTCCCCCGTACCTGGGCAGCCCGCACTTCCGGCGGGGAGCTAGCTCTTGACCTGCGCTACGAGTACGCCCCCAGTGTGCAGATTGGTGGGGTGCGCTCGTCCCAGACACAGACGGACGGCATCGCGGTGCAGGTTCCTGTGCTCTTCTTAGGGCAGCTTGAACCAGCTCCTTTTGAGTGGCTCATTCCGGGTCTGCGGGAGGAACTGGTGACGGCCCTGATTAAGTCCCTGCCCAAGCAGATTCGCAAGAACTTTGTTCCGGCACCGGACGTTGCCCGTCAGTCCGTTGAGAAGCTCAACGCTGACTATTCCCCCGCTACTGATTCCCTCACTGAGGCCCTGGCCCTGGTGCTGCGCCGCCTGCGCGGGCACGTGGTCGATCCGGCCGAGTTCAACTGGGATGCGGTACCCGAGCATCTGCGCTTCACCTTCCAGGTGCGCAACCACCAGAATAAGATTCTGGGCGAAGGTAAAGACCTCGTCGAACTCCAGGGTCTTTTGCACGCCGAGATTCGCTCTGCCCTGGCAGCTTCTCTGGGCGCTAGCCCCGAGGCCATGGGCAAGATGGCAGCCATGGCTGCTGGTGGCAAGAAGGGGCAGGACGCCCTCGGCGGCTCTGTGCCTTCTGCAGCTCCCAGCGGGGCTGGGAGCCGGGGTGCAGAGGCCAAGGGGGCACCAGCGTCCGCCCCGGCGCAGGTACCGGGCAGTAAAGCCGTGCGGGAGGTCTCGGGCCTGACGAACTGGCCGGAGCAGGATCTACCCCGTAAGGTCGAGCGCGTCATTGCCACCCAGACGGTGGCAGGCTACCCGGCCCTGGTTGATGAGGGGGCATCCGTTGCTGTGCGGGTCTTCCCCACCGAGGCTGAAGCTACCCGGGCCCAGCGCGGCGGCGTCATCCGCCTGCTCAAGCTCAATGCCCCCTCACCCGAGCGCTACGTCTCTGAGCACCTGAACAACCGCGAAAAGCTGGTCTTTACGCAGAACCCCCACGGGTCAATTGACGCGCTCATTAGTGACTGCACGGTAGCCGCTATTGACCAGCTGGTACCCGCTACCCCGCCTTTTACTAGGGCGGAGTACACTGCCCTGTTCAACAGCGTGCGGGCTGAGCTCATCGACACGGTCTTCGTGATGACCAAGCTGGTGGCCGATATTCTGTCGGAAACAGCTAAGGTGCAGAAGCTCATTAAGAAGTCCACCTCGCTTGCGGTCATTCACGCCATGAGCGACATGAAGAGCCAGCTGGAGAACCTGGTCTACCCGGGGTTTGTGACGGAGACCGGTGCGGTTCAGCTGCACCATCTGCCCCGCTACCTCAAGGCGATCTCCAAGCGCATTGAGAAGTTGGGGCCCAACGTCAACCGGGATAACCAACTCATGCTGACCGTGCAGGAACTTGAGGACGCCTACGATAAGGCTATGCAGTCCCTGCCAGGGGGCACGGTGCCGACTCCCGAGCTGGAGCAGATCGGCTGGATGATTGAGGAACTGCGCGTGAGCTTCTTCGCCCAGGAACTCGGCACCGCCTACACCGTCAGTGAGAAGCGGGTGGCTAAAGCCCTGCGTGAGGCCATGGAGGCCTTCAAGAACGCCTAGGCTCCGCCCGTCCTTGCCCTAGGTACCATCTAAATCAGAAAAACCCACCTCATTGGTGGGTTTTTCCGATTTTCCTGGTCATTTCTCTCTTCTAGTTGTTCTCGGGTGCAATGGGAAAGAAAATATCCTCGATCCGGCAACCGAAAACTTCAGCGAGCTGGAAGGCCAGGGGCAAGGACGGGTCAAAGCGTCCTTTTTCAATTGAGATGACAGTCTGACGCGACACACCGAGTACGTCGGCAAGCTGCTGCTGGGAGTAGCCCCGCCCAGCGCGTAGTTCTTTGAGCTGGTTCTGCACAGCCTATGCACCCTTACGTTTATAGACCTGGTAGCTCACAAGGAAGACCATCATGGCCAGCAGGGTGACGGACGTCAGCAGAATGGATGGCGATACCTGCCAGTCGAAGATAGCGAAAGCTCCGGCACCCAGTCCCATCGCTGCAATCATGAGGTGAAAGGTAGTTTCTGTTGCCTTTCCGTACCAGTGATTTTCGATGCTGGATTCTGGGTTGCGGGTGGCTCCTTTGATAGTGTTTCGGTCGACCAGAAGCGCCCAAAAGGTGGCGGCTAACACCGGAATAAAAGCTAACGAGGCAACCGGCACCCACCACCAGGTGACCTGCTCAGACCGAAGGGCGATAATACCCCAGGCCAGCAGCTGGGCCAGTACAGTTGCGCCCAGAATACTGGCAAGTATCAAGGTTGCTTGGCTACCGCCCAAGCGAGAACGGCCCCAGGTGCTTTGGGTCTTATCGATGCTCATATTACCTCCTTATGTAAAGGTTACTTTACAGCTGATGTGAAATAAACTTTACATACAGGCACGAAGTTATGTCAAGCACACTTTACTTATTTTTAGGACGACGGCCCGCACACCACAGACACTCAGCCACTACGCCAGAAAAGACCATAAAAATCAGAAAAACCCACCTCGTTGGTGGGTTTTTCTGATGTAGATGGTACCTACCTGGCGGGGGCTAGGAAGCTACCGAGTCGCCGTAGCCCAGCTCGGTCAGGGCTGCCCTCAGCTTTTCAGCAGCCTCGTCCATGACAGCCACATCGGGGTTACGGTTAGCCTGCTCAAAAGTGAACTCGCTCTGGTCAACAGCGGGCCACACATGAATATGGGTATGGGGCACATCAAAACCGGCAATAATCATGCCCACGCGGGTGGGCTCAAAAGCCTTCATCAGGCCCTTCGATACCTTCTGAGCCACGTCAAAGAGGTGGACAGAGAGCTCCTCGGGCAGGTCAACCCAGTGGTCAATCTCAGCCTTGGGAACCACCAGGGTGTGGCCATACTGGAAGGGCTCGATGGTCAAGAAGGCAACTGCCTGCTCATCCTCCCAGATAAAACGGCCGGGCAGTTCTCGGTTAATAATCTTGGTAAAAACAGTGCTCATGGGGCTTACTCCTAAATCTCTACAGACTGGCCAGGAGCCAGGTACTCAAAGGTAGTGCCGTATTTCTGACCAAAGTTGGTTGCATGGCCAATGATCATGTTTCGACCGTTTTCGGCAAGCAGTGAATCATGAATCTGGAAGGCCCGCGGGGCACGCACAGCGATAATGAAGTCAATGACCTCCTGAATCTTGTTCCATGGGGCATGAATCGGCACCAGCAGAGTGCCCACCTCAATGCCGTGGGGCACCACAAAAGAATCCCCTGGGTGGAAGAGGTTATCGTCAATCAGGTAGCCCACGTTATCGATCACCGGCAGCAGGGGGTGGATGACAGCGTGGTTGCCACCGAAGGTTTTGATAGAGAAGGACGAGAGGGTCAGCTCCCCATCAGCTTCTACAGACTGCGCGTGGGCCTCGGGTAGGGCCGCAAGAACGCTATCAATGACAGCGGCAGGGGCGTGAATGGTTACCTGCGGGTTCTCCCTCAGAAAAGCAACTATCTTGCCCTCATCGAAGTGATCAGGGTGCACGTGGGTGACCAGAATATGGTGGGCCCCGTCCAGTGCCTGCTCGACCTCGGAGAAGTTTCCGGGGTCGAGCACCAGCACGGCGCTGTCCTTTTCGAGCCTGACGCAGGAGTGGGTGTATTTGGTAAGTTTCATACCTACCACCCTAGTAGCTCCCACCACAGTCAGACTAGTTGGAGCTGACGGTTTCTTCGAGAGTGTCGAGCACTTCGTTAGCCGCGGTCATGCCGGCATTCAGGAAGAACATTTCATCGTCCACCTGGTAGGCCTTGCCAGCTGCAACCGCGCCCAGGCTGGACCAGAGGGCGGCATCGGTTAGCCCCGCCCCGTCTCCGCCCTGGGCACCGTAGAAGAGGTAGTCGCCGTCGGCCAGATCAAGCTGTTCGGCAGAGATGTCCTGGGAGGTATCAGCAAAGGTCTGGGACTCGGGGCGGGCTAGCCCTGCGTCCGCTGCGATAGAACCCACGAAGCTTGAGACGCCCCAGATGCGGGTTCGATCGGAGGTGTAGCGCAGGAAGGAGAAGGTGGTGGAGTCATCGACTTTTTCACCCAGGGCTGCTGCGCGGGCGGTGTATTCATCGAGGTCAGCCTGGGCCTGCTCGGTCTTGCCCAGAGCTGCGGCGATGAGCAAGTAGTCCTGTTTCCAGTTCACGCCGGTTCCTTCGGTCACCACTACCGGCGCGATAGCCTGTAGTGATTCCATCAGGGCTTCGTCCTTATTGGTGGAGTTAATGAGAATCAGGTCGGGGGCAAGGTTGGCGATTGCCTCAGTGTCGGGGGCCTTGCGGGTACCGACGGTCTGCAGGTCGTTCAGGCTGGAGAAGTCATCGCCGTATTCTTCGCTCAGGTAGGAGGGGACGAGCTCAGCATCGGTCGCGGTGGTAGAGGCGATGGGGGCAACCCCAAGGGTGAGAACGTCATCGAGCTGGCCGGTGGAGAGCACCACGACCTTCTGGGGTTGGGTTTCGATGGTGGTTTGGCCGCCGAAGTGGGTGACGGTACGGGGGAAGACGCCGTCGGCTTCACTTGCGCCCATGCCGTCGGGCAGGGCGGTGGGGGCCGAGGCGGCTTCTGTGGTGGAGCTTGCGGACGCCGCGGCGCTCGAACTTGAGGACGAGCTGGTTTCGGAGGTGGTTGAGCTGCTACCGCAGGCTGAGGTGAGAGCCAGGGCGGTGAGGGTTGCGCATAGTGAGATAGTGCGTGCTGTTTTTGAAGTCAGAGTAGCCATAGGTTTAAGATAGGCTAGCCTAAGTAAATTTCAAATTCCCGTCTCACCTAGAGAAACGCTACCGTGCCCCCACTTTTCCCAGCCCACCGGCGTCCGCTGGCAGGCGCCTCCCCTACCTCAGTACCAGCCCGAACCCAGCACTTTCGGTCGGGCGCAGGCGTCCTTACGCTCTTTCTTCTCATCGTTCTTGGGCTAGCCCTGGTAGGTCTTCTGCTGGCGATCAGCCTGGCGCTGGGGTCCCGTGCGCTGCCCCTGCCCGATGTCATCAGGGCTCTGGTTTCCCCTGACGATTCAGTAGCCTCGGTAATTGTCTGGGAGCTGCGCCTTCCGCGGGCTCTGGCAGCGCTATTGGTGGGGTCGGGTCTGGCGGTTGCCGGGGTGCTTATGCAGTCCCTCACCCGCAACCCCCTGGCGGAGCCGGGTCTGCTCGGGGTCAACGCCGGGGCCGCCCTGGCGGTGGTGGTTGGAGCTGCCGTCCTCGGCATAGGCTCTCTCAGCGGTAGACTCTGGCTGGCCTGTCTAGGGGCCGCAGGAGCTGCCCTGCTGGTTGGCTGGATTGGTCTGGGAAGGCATTCTCCCTCCACCGACCCGCTGGCCCACCTTCTACTGACCGGGTTAGCTCTGAGCGCCTGCGCCGGAGCCGTCACCGGCAGTATCACCATGTTCAATTCTTCTGCCTTCGACTCCCACCGGTTTTGGGTCGTGGGGTCGCTGACCGAACGCACCTACGAGCAGGTGGGAGCGGTAGCGC
Organism: Rothia nasimurium; assembly: GCF_004569295.1. Taxonomy (GTDB): domain Bacteria; phylum Actinomycetota; class Actinomycetes; order Actinomycetales; family Micrococcaceae; genus Rothia; species Rothia nasimurium_B. Next base: position 42,983 of record NZ_SPQC01000007.1, on the reverse strand, counting down.
CGCTTATCGTCCTGGGCCTCGTGCTAGGCATGCTCGTCATCAAGCCCCTCGATGCCCTGCTCATGGGTGAGGACGCCGCGGCTGCCCTGGGGGTGCCCGTTGGGCAGGTGCGACTTCTGACCCTGCTAGCCATCACCCTGCTCTGCGGTGGGGCTACCGCCCTTGCGGGCCCCATTGGTTTTGTGGGCCTGGTGGTTCCCCATGCCCTTCGCCTGCTGGTGGGCAGCAGCATCAAGCGGGTGCTACCGCTCTCTCTACTCTTTGGGGCGCTGCTCGTACTCATAGCCGATGTGATCGGTCGGCTCGTGCTGGCCCCTGCCGAGCTTGAGGTCGGGATCGTCACCGCCCTGATTGGTGCTCCCGTGCTTCTGATACTGGTGCTACGCCGCGAGCGCCCCCGCTCCTGCCCCGCTGCCCGCCGTTTAAGTCGGTATTCGCAGCAGGTTGGGGTGCTGGGCAGCAGGCAGGAAGGGGACCGAGCATGAAACAGCACGCGTTAAAATCAAGGACCGGTCTGGTGACTGTTGGTATTTTGCTTCTGCTGTGCGGTGTAGCCTGGCTGGCGCTGACCACGGGCACCTATTCCCTGTCGCTGCCCCAGATTGCAGCTACGCTAGCGGGGCAGGGCAGCGAACTCGATACCCATATCCTGCTCAACCAGCGCCTGCCCCGGCTGGTGGCGGCACTTACAATCGGTGCGGCCCTGGGTTTGGCAGGTATGGTCTTCCAGTCGGTCTCTCGCAACCCTTTAGGGAGCCCCGATATTATCGGCTTTACAACGGGTTCTGCTACGGGTGCTCTCACTATCATGCTGGTGGTACCAGCTGCTGAATCGGGGTCGCCCGGCATCGGGGTTGCTTCTGGAGCCCTCATTGGCGGCTTTCTCACCGCAGCGGTAGCCCTGGGTCTTGCCCGTTGTGGCAACCGGAGCCTAGCCCATCAACTCGTTTTAGTGGGTATAGCCCTGGGAGCGATGCTGGGCTCGGTCAACGACTATCTGCTGACTCGGGCAGACCTTGAAGCCGCCGAGGTAGCCCGCACCTGGCAGTACGGTTCCCTCAGTGCTCTGACCTGGTCGCAGACCGGGCCGATAGCGCTTACCCTGCTCCTCCTGCTGGCCCCTGCCCTCTTAGCTGCCCGCAGCGTCCGCATCCTAGAGCTCGGCGATGACGTCGCCGCCGCCCTGGGTCTTCCTGTCACCCGCACCAGCTATCTGCTGCTTGCCCTGGCTGTACTGCTGACAGCCGGTGCTATTGCCCTGGGCGGGCCCATCGGCTTCATAGCCCTGGTGGCACCGCAGATTGCTCGACGGCTCTGGGCCACCCCGGGAGCTGCCCTGTGGCAGTCGCCCCTGCTGGGCGCGGTCCTCCTTGCCTGGTCCGATTATTGGGCGGGGCATCTCTTTGCCCCGGTGCAACTGCCGGTGGGGCTAGTGACCGGTGCCCTGGGCGGCGCCTACCTGCTCTGGCTGCTGGCTAGACCTCACCGCTAGCGCTGCTTTTCGCCCCGCGTGAGGGCCGTATCTGCCCCGGGAAACCTGGTGTACAGTAGGCACAGAGAGAGACCGATTTTAGACGAGGGAATGACCCGTGAACACCAACTCAGCGTCGTCAGCCAGCAAGCCCACCGAAATTCGCAACACTAAACAGCGCCGGGCAGTCACCACAACCCTCGAAACCCTCGAAGACTTTATTTCTGCTCAAGACCTGCACCAGCTCATGCTCTCGCGCGGCGATAAGGTGTCGCTGGCAACCACCTACCGTCTTTTGCAGTCCATGGTGGGCACCGGTGAGGTAGAGGCCCTCAAGACCGAGGACGGCGAAGCTATCTACCGCCGCTGCGACTCAGAGCATCACCACCATCACCTGCTCTGCCGTATCTGCGGGGCTGCCCGGGAATTTGAGATTCCTGAGCTTGAAGAGCTAGCCCTGGCGATTGCGGCAAAGAACGGCTACACCGAGGTCAAGCACGTCATTGAGATTACCGGGGTCTGCTCTAGCTGCTCTGCCCACCAGCAGGGCTAGGTACTGCTGCGGCTTCAGATGAGGAGCGGACGCGCCCCGAGGCTGAGTAGCGCTGGCGGACGGCTCGCACCAGGCGGCAGACCACGAAGATGAGGAAGGACAGGGTGGTCACGTAGGGGCTGATGGGCAGGGAACCTGCCAGGGCCAGAAGAATACCGCCCACCATGGCTGTTTCTGCAAAGAGCACTGAAAGAATCAGGGCGCGCAGGGGTGAGGCTGTGATTTGCAGGGCTGCCGCTGCCGGGGTAATCAGCAGGGCAAGAACCAGCAGGGAGCCCACCACCTGCACCGACAGGGCGGTGGCGATACCCAGCACAATCATAAAAGCAATCGAAAGGGCCTTCAGCGGCACCCCCTTGGCTGAGGCAACCACCGGATCAAGAGAGGCGAACATGAGCGGCCGCCACATGATAGCCAGAGCCGCAATAATCACCACCCCGCCGATGACCATAGAGGTCAGCTGGGCAGAGTCAACCGAAACGATTTGACCGGTCAGCAACGAGAACTTATTAGCTGCCCTGCCCGAGTAGAGGGAGAGGAAGAGGATTCCCAGCCCCAGACCAAAGGGCATCAGGGCACCGATGATCGAATCGTTTTCGTGAGCCCGGGCGCCCATCAGGGCAATCAGCAGGGCAGAGATAATGGAGCCCACCAAGGAACCGGTGACCACGTTATAGCCCAAGAGCAAGAAGAGGGCAGCCCCGGCAAAGGACATTTCGGCGATGGCGTGCACCGCAAAAGCGTGACGGCGGAGCATCACAAAGAGCCCTACAAAGCCACCAATCACACCCAAAATAGCCCCGGCGATAATGGACTGACTCAGCAGGGCCACCAGCTCACCGTAGCGGTCAAAGACAAAGACCTTGCCCATAAAGTCCGCAAAAGTCATCGGTTATCTGCCCCTTTCGCAGGTGCAAGTAGCTGGGGGTGGTTGGTTTCTAGGGCACAGTGGTGTTCCCCGTACTCGCCGCCCACCACAACGTAGCGGCCGTTGGTTTGTATCACCGATACCGGGGTCTGGTAGAGGTCTGTGAGCACCTCGCTGCGCATGACCTGCTCCACCGACCCCACGGTGAAGCGTCCGCCCGCGAGGTAGAGCAGGCGGTCTACATGGTCGATAATTGGGTTGATCTCGTGGGTCACGAAAACGACCGTGGCTCCGTGATCCCGGTTGTAGCGGTGAATCAGGTCTGAGACGGCGTACTGGTGGTTGAGGTCCAGGGAGAGCAGGGCCTCGTCTGCCAGGATAATCTTGGGGTCGTTGGCAAGGGCCTGGGCGATACGCAGGCGCTGCTGCTCGCCGCCCGATAGAAGCCCCACCGGCACGTTGGCGTAGTCGCTGGCGCCGACCGCATCGAGCAGGGAGTCAACCTTCTCCCGGTAGGCCCGGTTCTTCACGCGGAAGCCCCAGCGGTGGCCATCCACCCCCAGCCCCACAAAATCGCGGGCCCGCAGGGGCATCTCGGTGCCAATCGCCTTCTGCTGGGGAATGTAGCCGACGCCGGGGTTCCCCAGGCGCGCAGGGGCACCCAGAACCGAAATTTTGCCGGCGCTCAGCTGGGTCAGACCCAAGATGACCTTGATAAAGGTCGATTTGCCCGAACCGTTAGGGCCCAGGACGGCAAAATATTCGCCCTGTTCGACGGTGAGATTGAGGTCCTGCCACAGGGTGCGGTGGCCAAAGGAAAGCCCGCCCCCGGTCACCGTAAGGGCGGGGGCGAGCTGGGTAGAAGGGTGAGCCATAGGCTTTATGCTACTGCCTTTTCTAGGTTGTCGATGTTCTGGGTCATCCAGTCCATGTAGCCGGTGTTCTCGGGCAGGGTCTCAGTGAAGGAGACACTGGCAACTCCGGCTTCCTGGGCGAAGGTATAGATTTCGGTGGTCTGGGTGGTCTGGGTTTGCTCGTTGAAGGCCAGCAGGTCGATGCTACCGCCGGTGAGGGCGTCCTTGGCTTCCTGCAGGGTCAGGGGGGCGATATCGCTTTCGCTATCGACCGCTGCGGTCAAATCTGCCGGGGTGGAGTCGGTGAAGCCGGCGTCCTCCAGCATGTAGCCCGAGACCGGCTCGGTCGCCAGGTAAGTACGCTCTTCGGTGTCAATAGCCTTGAGACGGTCAAGTAGCTGGTCAGCATCGGTGGAGAAGGCTGCAGCTGCGCTGGTGTAGGCGTCCGCGTTGGCGGAGTCGAGCCCAGCCAGGTCGGCTGCTACTTGGTCAGCTACCTTCTTCATGGTGTCCAGATCGTACCAGACGTGCTCGTTGTAGGAGTGCACGTGGTCAGAGTGGTCTTCACCGGTGGTGCTGTGCTCTTCTGTCATGTGGGCCAGGTCGTCGGCGCTAAAGAGGCCCGAGAGCTCTACCGCGTTCACCACAATCTGGTCGGGGTTATCGGTGCCGGCCATTTCGGTGAGGAAGGTATCGTAGCCGCCGCCGTTGACGACAACCAGGTCAGCGTCTTTCACGGTCAGGCGGTCCTGACTAGTGGCTTCATAGGAGTGGGGGTCCACGGCGGTTGAGGCAATGAGCGGGGTGACCTCTACCTTATCGCCGCCGACTGCCGCTACTACATCGGCGTAGACGTCGGTGGTGGTGACGACCTGCAGGGTTCCGTCGTTTGAGGACAAGGACGCGCTCGTCCCGCTTGACCCGCAAGCAGAGAGGGCCAGCGCCGATACAGCAAGCAGTGAGACGGTGGGGAAAATCTTTCGCATGGCGCTGTCCTTTGGTCTGGGATTAGGTTTAGGGCTTCTACCAGCCTACTCCTTTCTGCGAACGGTTCGCAAATAAAAAGCAGGTACACCGCATCACACCCGCTCCCCGCTAGAAATAAAAGGGCGCCCGCCCCCTCCCTGCCACGGGGCAGGAAAGGTGGGGCGGACGTCCGCGCACCGGCAGAAACCGGTAGCTAGCTAGAGGAAGCTAGTCGGCGCTGTGCTTTGAAGCGGCCTCCTCGCGGCGGCGCACGTGCTCCTGGGTGGTGTCCTTAATTTCACCCACCAGCTCTTCCAGGATGTCTTCTAAGAAGAGCACACCAACACTCTGGCCCTGGGCGTCAACCACGTGAGAGACATGGGCCCTGTTGCGCTGCATGGTGGCCAGGGCGTCATCGATGTCGGTGTCGGGCTTGACGATTGACATCTGGCGCAGCTTGCTCCAGGCAATAGGCTGGTCCATGCGATCAGCCTCGTAGACCAGGGCGTCCTTGATGTGCAGGTAGCCCATGTAGGTGCCGTCCTGCTCGTCCTTCATGACGAAGCGGGAGTAGCCGGTGTGAGCAACGGCCCGTTCCAGCTCGGCCGGGGTGCAGGGGAAGTTCATGGTCACCAGCTTGTCGCCGGGCACCATAATCTCAGCAACGGTCTTCGAGCTGAATTCCAGAGCGCCAGACAGCACGCCCGAGCCGTCCTCAACCGTGCCCTCTGCCGTTGACTGGGCCACGATATTCTGCAGCTCGTCAAGGGTGAAGGTTGAGGCAACCTCCGCCTTAGGTTCTACCTTCATCAGGCGCAGGGTGTGGTTGGCAATCCAGTTGAGGAAGCCCACCAGGGGCTTGAGCACCCGCGAGACCGTGACCAGGGGCGGGGCAATCCACAGAGCAACGCCTTGGGCAGCCAGCGATACCGCCATATTCTTGGGGACCATCTCGCCGAAGATAACGTGCAGGTAGGTCACCAGGATTAGCGCGAAGGCAAAGCCTACAGCGCTAGCCACCTCGTAAGGGATGCCCCAGCTTTCTAGGGGTGCAGACACCAGGTGGTGCAGGGCGGGCTCTGAAACATTCAGAATCAGCAGGGAACAGACGGTAATACCCAGCTGGCAGGTAGCCAGCATGAGCGAGACGTTCTCCAGCGCATAAAGTACGGTGACCGCGCGCTTATTACCGGTCTCAGCCAGCGGCTCAATCTGGGAGCGGCGGGTCGACATAATGGCGAACTCACCGGCCACGAAGAAGGCGTTACCGGCAAGGAGCACAAAGAGCAGGGAGATAGCTACCCAGTCGTTCATTGGGCCCCCTCCTTTCGAGCGGCGAGGTCATCTATGGTGAGGGCTTCGGGAATAAAGCGGATGCGGTCAACCCGGCGCTGTTCCATCTTTTCTACGCGCAGGCGCCCGCCCTCAACGGGCACCACGTCGCCGGTTTCGGGGACTCGGCCCAGGTGGTCCATCATGAAGCCGCCCATGGTTTCGTAGGCGGGGTCATCGTCCACATCGAGGGTGCCGATGTAGTCCTTGACCTCGTCGGGGCGGAGTAGGCCCGAGAAGATGTAGTCGCCGCTGCCCACGCGCAGGGGGCGTTCGTCGAAGGAGTTGGTGTCGTGTTCGTCGGAGACTTCACCGACGATTTCTTCAACCAGGTCTTCAAGGGTGGTGATGCCTGCGGTGCCACCGTATTCGTCGAGCACCACGGCAAGCTGTAGGGCGCCCTCTCGCAGCTGCATGAGCAGAGAGTCCAGGTGCACGGTTTCGGGTACCTGCAGCACATCCTCCATGAGCGTTCCGGCTTCCAGCGTGTCGCGCTTATCGAGGGGAAGGCCCACAGCCTTCTTCACGTGCACGACACCCACGATGTTGTCCTGGTCTTCCCGGTAGAGGGGGAAGCGGGAGTGGCCGGTGGTGCGGGCCAGCTCGATGACGTCGCTGACCGGAGCGGTGTCTTCGAGCATGATGACCTTGCGGCGGGGGGTCATGACGTCAGCTGCGGTGAGCTCGGCGAAGGAGAGGGTCTTATCGACGAAGCGGGCGGTGTCGGAGTCCAGGGTGCCCAGGTCGGCTGAGCGGCGCACCATCGAGGAAAGCTCTTCGGGTGAACGGGCTGCTGAGAGCTCTTCCTTAGCTTCCATGCCAAAGCGGTGGAGCACCCAGTTTGCTGACCCGTTAGCGGTGCGGACGATGGGGCCCATCACCTTAGTGAAAAGCAGCTGGGCCGAGGCCAGGGTTCGGGCCACGCGGTAGGGCTCGGCAATCGCCAGGTTCTTGGGTACCAGCTCGCCGATAATCATGGAGAGCGAGGTGGCGATACCCATAGAGAAAATCAGGGTGAGCGCCGAGGCCACAGAAGGGGCAAGCCCCCAGGACGCGATGGTGTCGCCGGCTAGGGCGTTGATACCGCTGTCAAGGGTGTAACCGGTAAGCAGGGTGGTCATGGTGATACCCAGCTGGCAGCTCGATAGCTGGGTTGAGAGGGATTTGAGGCAGGCAAGCACTCGTTCACCTGCGGCGTCTCCCCTATCAATTTCTTGCTGGACCTTGGACTGATCAAGAGCTACCAGCGAAAATTCTACGGCCACAAAGAAGCCGGTGCCCAGAATCAGGGCAAAGCCAATGAGAAGCAGGAGCCATTCCATGGTTTAGGCTCTCACCGCCTGCTGGGCTGGGCGCGGGTTGCCAGAGATGCGGACGCCCGCGGTTGGGTTAAAGAATAATGTGCGCCAAAGCGCTCGTGAGGGCTGCGAAGATGCGCAGCAACTAGAAGGGTCTTCCATAGTGGTCAATTCTAGCGAATATCGAGCGGTTTACTCAGTGGGCTCCCTTTCACCACCTGCGAAATGCCAGCCTGTTTCTGCCAGACAGTCTCACGGCGAGATGTCATAGAAAGTAGTGCGTTGGACGAACCCCCAAAACACTTCTAAACTAGACAAAGATATGCGGTACATCACGCGCCCAATGTAGTGTACGATGCCCGCCCACCTCGTGCCAAAAGCGGTTTTGGCACCCAGCAATCACAAGAGATGGAAGAGGCGTAAGAGAAGTGCCAAACCAGCCAGAACATATTGTTCCCGAAGAGTTCGCGGGTAACGAGTGGCTCGTCGAAGAGCTCTTTGAAAAGTACGAGCAAGACCGCAACTCAGTCGACGAGACGTGGTGGCCCCTGTTTGATCAGTGGGCAGGCACAACCGGCAGCGCACCCAGCTCGCAGCAGGCACCGGCGCCCGCTGCAGCGTCCGCACCGGCCAAGGAAGAGCCCGTCAAGGCCCCCGTCCCCTCCACTCCCAAGACTCCTGCCCCTGAAGCTGACCCCAAGTCAGCCCCGCAGGCAGCCCCCAAGGCAAGCAACCCCTCAGCGACCAAGCCCGCCACCCCGAAGGAAGAACCCGTGAGCGACGCTCCCCAAGAAGACCAGATTGTTACCCTGCGCGGCCCCGCCAAGGCAGTAGCGGCCAACATGGACGAGTCACTGAGCGTACCCACCGCAACCACAGTCCGCGCTATCCCCGCCAAGCTGCTGATCGATAACCGTACCGAAATCAACAGCTACCTGGCCCGCACCCGCGGCGGCAAGGTCTCCTTCACCCATATCATCGGCTACGCCATTATCCGCGCTCTTGCGGCCTTCCCCTCCATGAACGTCAGCTACGGTGAGGACGCCAAGGGTAAGCCCGCCGCTATCCAGCACGCCCACGTTAACTTCGGCCTGGCCATCGACCTTCCCCGCCCCGATGGATCCCGCAACCTGGTTGTACCCAACATCAAGGGTGCTGAGAAGCTTTCCTTCTCAGAGTTCTGGGAAGCCTACAACGATATCGTCAAGCGTGGCCGTGAGGGCAAGCTCGGCGTTGAGGACTTCGCCGGCACCACCGTATCGCTCACCAACCCCGGCGGTATCGGCACCGTCCACTCCGTCCCCCGTCTCTCTAAGGGCCAGGCAGCCATCATCGGCGCAGGTGCCCTCGACTACCCCGCAGAGTACCGCGGTACGTCAGAAAAGGTCATCGCCCGCAACGGTGTCTCCAAGATTCTGACCCTCACCTCCACCTACGACCACCGTGTCATTCAGGGTGCAGGTTCCGGCGAGTTCCTCAAGATTGTGGAGCACTACCTGCTCGGTGGCGACGGCTTCTACGACCAGATTTTTGAGGACCTACGCATCCCCTTTGAGCCCGTCCGTTGGGCCCGCGATAACCAGGTCAACCCCGAATCAGAGATTTCTAAGGTTGCCCGCATCCAGCAGCTCATTCACGCCTTCCGCGTGCGCGGCCACCTGATTGCCCAGACCAACCCCATCGGCTACCAGATGCTCTCCCACCCCGACCTGCGTCTGGAGAACTACGGCCTGACCCTCTGGGATCTTGACCGCTACTGGCCCACCGGTGGCTTTGGCGAAAAGGAATCCCTGCCCCTGCGCACCATCCTTGAGCTGCTGCGCGAGGCCTACACCCGCACCCTGGGTGTGGAGTACATGCACATCGAGAACCCCGAAGAGCGCCAGTGGTTCCAGGATCGTCTGGAGCACGGCTACACCAAGCCCTCCCGCGACGAGCAGTTCCGCGTGCTGGGCACCCTGAATGCGGCCGAGGCCTTCGAAACCTTCCTGCAGACTAAGTACCTGGGCCAGAAGCGCTTCTCCCTAGAAGGCGGCGAATCCCTAATTCCCCTGCTGGACTCCGTTATCTCTGAGGCAGCGGACGCCAGCCTCTCGGGCGTCGGCATTGGCATGGCCCACCGCGGCCGCCTCAACGTACTGACCAACATTGCCGGTAAGTCCTACGCCCAGATTTTCCGTGAATTTGAGGGCCAGATGGACCCCCGCCTGACCGGCGGCTCCGGTGACGTCAAGTACCACCTGGGCACCGAGGGTATCTTCACCTCCCACAACGGCAACCAGATCCAGGTCTACCTTGCTGCCAACCCCTCCCACCTTGAAGCCGTCAACACCGTGCTTGAAGGTATCGTCCGCGCGAAGCAGGACACCCTGGCTGAACAGGGCATCGGCAACTACCCCGTACTGCCGATCCTGGTTCACGGTGACGCGGCCTTCGCTGGCCAGGGCATCGTGCTGGAAACCCTGCAGATGTCCAAGCTTGAGGGCTACACCACCGGCGGTACCGTACACATCGTGGTCAACAACCAGGTGGGTTTCACCACCACCCCGCGCGATGGCCGTACCGCAACCTACTCCACCGACATCGCCCGCATGATCCAGGCTCCCGTGCTGCACGTGAATGCCGATGATCCCGAGGCCGTCGTCCGCGCAGGCTCCATCGCCTTCGCCTACCGCCAGGCCTTCAACAAGGACGTCGTCATCGACCTGGTCTGCTACCGCCGCCGCGGTCACAACGAAGCAGACGACCCCTCGATGACCCAGCCCAAGATGTACCAGCAAATTGAGGAGCTGCCCTCAACCCGCAAGATTTACACCGAGGCCCTGGTCGGCCGCGGCGATATCTCCCAGGACGAGGCCGAGCGCGCTCTGAAGGACTACCAGTCCCGCCTGGAGCAGATTTTCACCGAGACCCACGAGGCTCAGTCGTCCTCCGCTCCCCTGGTCACCGCAGACGCCGCCGCTGTTTCTAACATCGAGCGCCCTGCTGCCCAGCAGAATGAGGACTCCGTTCACGTTGCCGGCGAGACCGCTATCTCCGCTGAGACCCTGGCCCAGATCGGCCAGGCCTTCGGCAAGATTCCCGAGGGTTTCACCGTGCACAAGAAGCTCAAGAAGCTGCTTGAACAGCGCGTCAAGATGTCGACCGAGGGCGACATCAACTGGGGCTTCGGCGAGCTTGCTGCCTTCGCCTCCCTGCTGCTGGAAGGTCGCGATGTGCGCCTGACCGGTCAGGACGTCCAGCGCGGCACCTTCGTCCAGCGCCACTCCGTGCTGCACGACTCTCTGACCGACGAAGAGTGGAACCCCCTGGCCAACCTCTCAGAAACCCAGGGCAAGTACTCCATCTACAACTCCCTGCTCTCCGAGTACGGCGTCATAGGCTTCGAGTACGGCTACTCTGTCGAGCGCCCCGACTCCCTGGTACTCTGGGAGGCCCAGTTCGGCGACTTCGCTAACGGCGCCCAGACCATCGTTGACGAGTTCATCTCGTCAGCAGAGCAGAAGTGGGCCCAGCGCTCCTCACTGGTTCTGCTGCTCCCCCACGGTTTTGAGGGCCAGGGCCCTGACCACTCATCGGCCCGCATGGAGCGCTACCTGCAGCTGTGCGCCGAGAACAACATGACTGTTGCTGTTCCCTCGACCCCGGCTAACCACTTCCACCTGCTGCGCCGCCAGGCCCACTCCCGCCCGCACAAGCCGCTGATTGTTATCACCCCCAAGCAGCTGCTGCGCCTCAAAGCTGCTGCCTCATCGGTTGAAGATTTCACCAGCGGTAGCTTCAAGCCCATCATCGAGGACCAGGGTAACCTGAACCCCGCTGACGTGACCCGCCTGGTCTTCGTCTCGGGTCGTCTCTACTACGACCTGGAAGCAGAGCGCGCTAAGCGCGGCGATAAGAGCACCGCAATTGTGCGAGTCGAGCAGCTCTACCCCCTGCCGTCCGCAGAGATTAAGGAGCAGATTGCTGCCTACCCCAATGCAGAACTGGTCTGGGCTCAGGATGAACCTGCCAACCAGGGCCAGTGGCCCTTCATGGCGGTCAACCTGCTCCCCCAGATTGACTACCGTATGAAGCTGATTTCCCGCCCGGCAGCTGCTTCCCCCGCAGCCGGTACCGGTAAGCGTCACCAGCGCGAGCTCGATAACCTCATCTCCGAGGTATTCGACCGCTAAAGCAGGGCGATTGCTCAGCTCTCAGTGCCCGAATCTTGCCCGTCAGGATTCGGGCGCTGCCTGTTTGCGGTGCGCCCACCGTGCGCTGGCAGGTTCCAGGGTTTAGACTGGTACAGAACGAACGAGACCATCGTTGCGGGGCGACCTAGCCCTCAACCTTGTAGAAAGAAACACGTGGATCAGCGAAAAATTCGACTTGTAGCCGTTGGCGATGATCTGCTCGCAGGCGTCGGGGATCCCCGCACCCTCGGGTGGTTCGGGCGCGTTATGGCGCGTACCCCTCAGACCTCTGCCTCTATCTCTGCCTATAATCTGGCAGCTCCCGGCGAGGGCAGTGAACAGCTCAACGCTCGCTGGTTTGAAGAAGCCAGCCGCCGCTTTGCCCAGGGCCACGAAAACCGCCTGGTCATTGCCCCCTCAACCTTCGACATCGACCTGGGCCTCACCAGCGCCCGCTCCCGCCTGAACCTGGCGAACATGGTCGATATGGCCTCCCAGAACAATGTGAAGGTTCTGGTTGTTGGCCCCCCGCCCACTCTTGATGCCGAGCGCAACCGCAAGATTGCCGACCTGTCAGCAGCCTACGCCGATGTGGTGACCCGCCGTAACCACGTCTACGTCGATACCTTCAACCCCCTGCTGCACCACGAGCAGTGGCGCAATGACCTGGCAGCGAACGACGGTCGCCCCGGCCAGTCCGGCTACGGCCTGATCGCCTGGCTGGTTCTGCACCGCGGCTGGTACAACTGGCTTCAGATTTCAGAGCCCGTTTAAGGAAGCCCCTGACCGGTGCCTACCCCTGTGACTAACCCGGGGTGTGCAAAGCTAGCCAAGGTATGCGAAAATAGTGAGAAGTGCCTGTTCCAAGGTGCTATCGACCATTTGTGTTCCGTTATCCTGACGGGCACTCCACCTTGATCAAGGAGGCTCTCATGAGCAAGCGCGGTCGCAAGCGTAAGGATCGCCGTAAGGGTGGCGCTAACCACGGTAAGCGCCCCAACTCATAAGGCAATCAACAAGGGCCCCTACTCGCAGAAGCGAGCAGGGGCCCTTTGTTATTGGCTAGCTAGCTGCCGGGTACCCTCCGGTATGGATATCGTCGATGCAGGCACGGATACGGCTTTTGAGGTCGACAGGAGCGGTCTCCTTGCAGGTGCGGCGCACTGCTTGGCGGATAATGCACTCTAGGTCGTATTCCTTGGCGCAGGTTTCACATTCGGCCAGGTGGGCCTGGAGTTCTTCGAGGTCCTGGCAGCTGAGTGGGTCGTCAATGTAGGTGTAGATTTTGGCCAGGCGCTCTTCGCAGGGGGTAGAAGGGCTCGGGTTGTGTACGGTGGTCATTGGTGGCTCCTTTCTTAGGCCCTAGCGGTTTGGCGGGCGCCGGCCTTGCCGGTGGTCGTGGTTTTGATGCCGCGTTCGGCGGCATAGTCGGTGAGTTTGTCTCTGAGCAGTTTGCGGCCCCGGTGCAGGCGGGACATGACGGTGCCGATGGGGGTGTCCATAATCTCGGAAATTTCCTTGTAGGAGAACCCTTCGACATCGGAGTAGTAGACGGCCATACGGAAGTCTTCGGGGATGGACTGCAGGGCCTCTTTGATATCGCTGTCGGGCAGGTGAGCGAGAGCTTCGTTTTCCGCAGAGGGTAGGCCCTTGGAGTCGTGGGCTCCAGCCTGGGCTAGCTGCCAGTCTTCGACGGTGTCGGTATTGGCCTGGTAGGGCTCGCGTTGGCGTTTGCGGTAGACGTTGATGTAGGTGTTGGTGAGAATGCGGTAGAGCCAGGCTTTGAGGTTGGTTCCGGGCTTGTACTGGTGGAAGGCGGAGAAGGCTTTCGTGTAGGCCTCTTGGACGAGGTCTTCGGCGTCCTGCGGGTTGCGGGCCATGCGCAGGGCGGCTGCGTAAAGCTGGTCTACGTACAGCAGGGCTTCTCGTTCGAAACGGGCTTTGCGCTCGGCATCGGTTTCGCGGGAGCGCACATCGGGTTCGTTGCCTTCGGGGGCGAGGACGTCGGTGGTCGGCGCAGGTTCAGTGCTGGGGGCCGGGGGCGTGGCTGTCATTTCCCTCCAGGTGTGCTGTGGTCTTTTGTCTTACTGTACCTGCCAGTGGGCGCGGCTACGCGCCGAGTACAACGAGACCTGTACTGGTTGAACAGGCTCACAGCGAGCGTGAGCCTGCGAAACCTTGAACAAATCTCGTCATGCGTAACGACAGAGAGACGAGTTTATTCCCCAGCACCAGAGTAATTTTGCACTGGTGGTGCTGTAAAGTGGCTGAACCCGCCGGTCTATATGTATACTTAGTAGTGTTAGGTATCTGTGATACACCGCAAAGGGGCCTCGCACCCCGTGAAGGAGGAACTCATGTCTTTGGTTCGCCGTTTTGCTCGCCCTCTGCTGGCTTCAAGCTTTATTATCTCGGGTGTTGACCGTCTACGTGACCCCGAATCGTCCAAGCACCTGGCTAAGGTGGTTAACCTGGCTGCGACTTCTGCCCCTCAGCTTTCTGTGCTGCGTGGCCAGGAGAAGCTGGTGGGTCAGGCTCTGGCTGGCTCTCAGGTAGCTGCCGGTGCCCTCTTTGCCCTGGGCAAGCTGCCCCGTCTTTCTGCGAGCGTCCTGCTGGCTACCGGTGCTATTAACTCCTACGTTGAGTACCGCGCTACCGAGGCTGTGACTAAGGAAGAGAAGACTGCCCGCCGTAATGCTGCTGTGCTCAATGGCTCCCTGCTGGGCGCTATTGCTATCTCAGCTGTTGATACCGACGGTAACCCCTCACTAGCCTGGCGAGCTTCCAAGCTGGGTGATCAGGTAGCTAAGAAGTCCCATCAGCTGGCATCCGATGTTCAGGACGCCGCTTCTGACGCCCAGAAAAAGGTTGAGGACCTCTTCGCCTAAGCTGGCTCCTACCGGGTGTAAGACCCCGTGAACTTTCGATAAACCCCGCATCATATCGGTGCGGGGTTTTCTTGTTTGCTGCCCCGCCCACCTAAAATAGGGAGGGAGTACACCGTAGTAACTGATTCCGAAGTAGGTTTTATTTGTGGTTGATGCGACCAAGCGGCCCCTAGTGGCCGATGGAGACTGGCTAGCGCCCACCGTTACGGTGCCCGGCGGTGCCCATGCCCGGGTGGAGATTCCCGGGTCTAAGTCGCTCACCAATCGTTACCTGCTGCTGGCGGCTCTGGCGGACAGCCCCTCGGTGATTCATGCTCCCCTGCATTCGCGCGATTCGCAGCTGATGGTGGCCGCGCTGACTGCCCTGGGTGCCCGTTTTGAAGAGATTGAAACCGGTAATGCCTTTGGCCCTGACCTGCGGGTGACCCCCCTAGATTTTTCTGCGACCGCTGCCCGTGCGGCATCCATTGATGTGGGGCTGGCGGGTACCGTCATGCGTTTTGTACCCCCGGTTGCTGCCCTGCTGCCCGGTACTTTCCATTTCGATGGCGATGAGCATGCCAGGGTACGCCCCATGCTGCCGGTGATTGAGGCCCTGCGGGGCCTGGGGGTTGAGGTTGAGGACGCCGGTCGCGGCTCCCTGCCCTTTACCGTCGTTTCTGCCGGTTCGGTGCAGGTGCCCGAGCTGACCATTGATGCTTCGGGTTCTTCCCAGTTTGTCTCTGCCCTGCTGCTGGCTGCCTGCCGTTTTGAGCGGGGTCTGGTGCTGCGGCACGAGGGTGGCCCGGTGCCCTCGATGCCCCACATTGAGATGACCGTTGAGACCATGCGTGAGCTCGGTATTAGCGTCGACTTCAACGGCATCGATACCTGGACTGTTGCCCCCGGTGGCTTCCCCGGCTTTGAGGTCACCGTTGAGCCCGATCTTTCTAATGCTGGGCCTTTCCTGGTTGCTGCGGTAGCCACCGGGGCATCGGTGACGGTTCCGTGCTGGCCCGAGTCCACTACCCAGGGTGGGGACCACTGGCGAAAGATTCTGCCGCTCTTCGGGGCTCGGGCGGAGCTAGCCGACGGAAACCTGACCGTCACCGGCCCTGCCGGCGGCGCGGCGTCCGGCCTGCCGGGTGTTGAGCTAGATCTGGCCGAGGCCGGTGAACTGGCCCCCACCGTTGCTGCCCTCATCGCTCTCTCGCCGGCGACCAGCGTCCTGTCCGGTATTGCCCACCTGCGTGGCCATGAAACTGACCGGCTTGCCGCCCTGACCGACGAGATTAACCGCCTGGGCGGTTCAGCCGAAGAAACTGCGGACGGTATTCGCGTCACCGCCCCTGTAGCTCACGGGGCCCTCATGCGTACCTACGCCGACCATCGCATGGCAACCGCCGCTGCCGTGATGGGTCTGGTGGTGCCGGGCATCGTGGTTGAGAACGTCGAGACCACCTCCAAGACCCTGCCCAACTTCACCGGGCTGTGGCAGAACATGCTGGGTCAGTGGCAGGCAGGTGCCGCCTAATGCGCCGTTCCTGGGATGAAAGCGATGTGCGCGTCCGCCCCAATAAGAAGGGCTCCCGCCCCCGCACCAAGGACCGCCCAGCCCACAAGGACGCCGAAATCGGCCGTATCATCACCGTAGACCGGGGGCGCTACACCGCTATCCTCGATGAGGGCAAGGGCAGCGAACGGGTCGTCACCGCCGTGCGCGCCCGAGAGCTACGCCGCTCCCCCATCGTGGTGGGTGACAAGGTTGCCCTCGTGGGTGATACCAGCGGTAAGCCCGATACTCTAGCCCGCCTCGTCCGCATCGAGGAGCGCACCAACCTGCTACGCCGTAGCGCCGACGATACCGACCCCGTCGAGCGCGTCGTCGTTGCCAACGCCGACAACCTGGTTATCGTGGTCGCCGCAGAAAACCCCGAACCCCGCACCGGCTTTATCGACCGGTCCCTGGCAGCCGCGTTCGACGCTGAGCTCACCCCCATTCTCTGCATCACCAAGACCGACCTCAAACACCCTAAATGGCTGCTGGACTACTACCGAGACCTTGAGCTCACCATCTTGCTGTCTAAGTCCAAGGACGGCCGGGCCCCCAGCGAGGAAGGCTCCGAAGGGCTCGACACCACTCTAGTTGAGCAGCTTTCTGAGTATCTCGACGGCTCGGTCTCTGTGCTCCTGGGCCACTCCGGTGTAGGCAAATCAACCCTGGTCAACGCCCTGACCGGGGCAGAACGCGCCACTGGCCACGTGAATGCCGTGACCGGGCGCGGCCGCCACACCTCGTCCTCAGCCCTGGCCCTCCAGCCCCAGAAGTCAGCCCCCGGCACCTGGATTATCGACACCCCCGGCATCCGCTCCTTCGGACTCGCCCATGTCGAGCCTGACACCCTGGTCGCCTCCTTCACCGACCTTGCCTCGGGCTCAGCCAACTGCCCCAAGGGCTGTACCCACTCGGCGTCCGCCCCCGACTGCGGTCTTACCGCCTACGTCGAAACGGGCAAGGCCGGCCCCGCAGGCCCAGAACGCCTCGAATCCCTGCGCAAGCTCCTGCGCGTCGACGAAGAAACCGGCGACACCGAGAAAGAACTCGGCGTCGTAGACCTCTAAACACACCAAGGCACACGAGACCATGACTAACTACACCGACGACCTGCGCCTGGCCCACATCATGGCTGATGCGGTAGACCGCCTCACCCTGGCCAAGTTCACCTCCCACGATTTCGCCGTCGACACCAAACCCGACCTCACCCCCGTCACCGACGCCGACCGCGAAGCCGAACAGCTCATCCGCTCCCAGCTGTCCCGCGTCCGCACCCGTGACTCAGTGCTGGGTGAAGAATTTGGGGAAACCGGGTCTTCCCCCCGCCAGTGGGTCATCGACCCCATCGACGGCACCAAGAACTTCGTGCGCGGCGTCCCTGTCTGGGCCACCCTTATCGCTCTGCTCGACCACGGCAAGCCCGTCGTCGGCGTCGTCTCTGCCCCGGCCCTCCAGCGCCGCTGGTGGGCAGCCGAAGGCACCGGCGCCTACACCGGCCGCTCCCTCGCCAAGGCTACCCGCATCTCGGTCTCCTCTGTCGCCCAGCTCGAGGACGCCTCCCTCTCCTACTCCTCCCTCACCGGCTGGCGCAATTTGGGCCTGCGCGATAACTTCATCGACCTGACCGACACCGTCTGGCGCACCCGAGCCTACGGCGACTTCTGGTCCTACATGATGGTGGCAGAGGGCGTTGTCGACGCCGCCGCCGAACCCGAACTCGGCCTCTATGACATGGCCGCCCTAGTCCCCATCGTGACCGAAGCAGGCGGACGTTTCACCTCCCTGGCTGGGGCGGACGGCCCCCACGGCGGCAACGCCCTAGCCACCAACGGCCACCTGCACGAGGCCGTCCTTTCCCACCTGGGGACCGACAAGCCCCTCTAAAGCCGGGCTCTCTCACGAGACCGGGAAAACGCTTCAACCTAGACCAAAGGCCCCGAATCCTACATCAAGGATTCGGGGCCTTTGGTCTGAGCGGTTTCTTGTGCTGAACTACTTCTTGCGCTGGTTCAGAATCGAAATCTGCTCGTTGCTGCGGTCGTTCACGGCCTCAGTATGCACCTCGGTCTTACCAGACTCAGAGGGAGCTGAGTACTGCAAGAACTTAGGCTGGGCAGGAATCTTCAGCTGAATCTTCGACTGCTGGGTACGCTGCTTCGACAGGTCCACGCTGTAGAGCATCGACACGGTCTCCTCACGAATACCGCCCATCATGCTCTGGTAGAGAGCGTAACCCTCACGCTGGTATTCCACCAGGGGGTCACGCTGGGCCATGGCGCGCAGGCCAATGCCTTCCTTGAGGTAGTCCATCTCGTAGAGGTGCTCAGGCCAGCGCTTACCGATGACCGAGAGCACCACGCGGCGCTCAATCTCGCGCATGGCGTCCTCACCCACGGACTCTTCGCGCTCGCCGTACTGTATCTCAGCGTCAGCCAGTACTTCTTTGACGATCTGGTCGCGGGTGACCTTGGTCTTGTCACCAGCTTCTTCAGCCAGGTCTTCGGGGGTAATGGTAACCGGGAAGATGGTGCGCAGGTTCTCCCAGAGCTTCTCAAAGTCCCAGTCCTCGGCATGGCCTTCGCCCGCCTGGGCATCGATTGCTGAGGTGATAACCTCGGTGCGGAACTTGGCAATCTGTTCCTTGAGGTCATCCCCTGCCAGAATCTGGGCGCGGTCCTTGTACATGGCCTCGCGCTGGCGGTTGAGCACATCGTCATACTTGAGCACGTTCTTGCGCTGCTCAGCGTTGCGGGCCTCAACCTGGCCCTGGGCGTTGGCGATGACGCGGGAAACAATCTTAGCTTCCAGGGCGGTATCGTCGGGGGCACCGGCCATCAGGCGGGCAGCTGCCTGGCCATTGAAGAGGCGCATCAGGTCGTCAGACAGTGACAGGTAGAAGCGGGACTCGCCGGGGTCGCCCTGGCGGCCCGAACGTCCGCGCAGCTGGTTATCGATGCGGCGAGACTCGTGACGCTCGGTACCCAGTACGTAGAGACCGCCCAGGTCTTTAACCTCTTCGTGCTCGGTAGCAGAGGCCTGCTCCGCTGCGGCAAGCACCTCGGGCCACTTAGCCTCGTATTCTTCTGTCTTCTCCTTGGGGTCAAGGCCCAGAGTCTTCATGGTCTCAACAGCCTCGAACTCGGGGTTGCCACCGAGCATAATATCGGTACCGCGGCCTGCCATGTTGGTTGCCACGGTGACGGCACCCTTACGGCCAGCCTGGGCCACGATGGCAGCCTCACGGGCATTGTTCTTCGCGTTGAGCACCTCGTGTCGAATACCGGCCTTAACCAGGAGCTTAGACAGATACTCGGACTTCTCAACGCTGGTGGTACCTACCAGCACGGGCTGGCCGGTAGCGTGGCGCTCTTCGATATCTTTGACCACCGCGTTGAACTTGGCAATCTCATTCTTGTAGACCTTATCGGGCTGGTCGACGCGCTGCTTTTCCTTGTTGGTCGGGATTGGCACGACACCCAGCTCGTAGGTGTTCATGAACTCGGCAGCCTCGGTCTCAGCGGTACCGGTCATACCCGAGAGCTTGTCGTACATGCGGAAGTAGTTCTGCAGGGTCACGGTCGCCATAGTCTGGTTTTCAGGCTTGACCTCGACCTCTTCCTTGGCCTCAATGGCCTGGTGGATGCCGTCGTTGTAGCGGCGGCCTGCCAGGATACGGCCGGTGTGCTCATCGACAATCATGACTTCGCCGTTCATTACGACGTAGTCCTTGTTGCCCTTGAAAAGTTCCTTGGCCTTAATAGCGTTGTTGAGGAAGCCAATCAGGGGGGTGTTCTGTGACTCGTAGAGGTTATCGATGCCCAGGTGGTCTTCAACCTTATCGATACCCGATTCGAGCACACCCACGGTGCGCTTCTTTTCATCGACCTCGTAGTCTTCGCCGGCCACCAGAGTGCGGGCGATACGGGCAAATTCGCCGTACCAGCGGTTGGCTTCGCCCATGGCGGGACCAGAGATAATCAGCGGGGTACGGGCTTCGTCGATCAGAATAGAGTCAACCTCATCGACGATGGCAAAGTTATGGCCGCGCTGCACCTGTTCCTCTTTGGTCCAGGCCATGTTGTCACGCAGGTAGTCGAAACCGAACTCGTTGTTGGTGCCGTAGGTAATATCGGCTTCGTACTGCTTACGGCGCACATCGGGGGTCTGGTTCGCCAGAATAACGCCCGACTCCATACCCAGGAAACGGAAGACACGCCCCATCAGGTTAGCCTGGTACTCAGCCAGGTAGTCGTTGACGGTGACCACGTGCACGCCCTTGCCGGAGAGGGCGTTGAGGTAGGCAGGGGCGGTGGCAACCAGGGTCTTACCCTCACCGGTTTTCATTTCGGCGATATTGCCCAGGTGCAGGGCGGCGCCACCCATGAGCTGAACATCGTAGTGGCGCTTGCCCAGAGTGCGCTTAGACGCCTCGCGGACCACAGCAAAAGCTTCGGGGAGCAGAAGGTCCAGTGACTCGCCGTCCTCAACGCGCTTGCGGAAGGCGTCGGTCTCAGCGCGTAGCTCTGCATCGCTCATCGCAACAAAGCTATCTTCGAGTGAGTTCACTGCATCGGTGTAAGCACGCAGCTGCTTGAGGACTTTTTGGTCTCCGCTGCGGAGTAGCTTTTCCAAGAGAGATGCCACTGAAGTTTGCTCCTTGATTGGTTTGGTATGGGAGGTTGGCAGGGTGAGCCCACCGTGCTCACTCTATTCTAGTTTAGTCCGCAAACGGGCTGGGGCCGTTCACCTGTGGGCTTGACGGGCCTACCTTTTAGATTCACAGGGGTAGGGCCGGGAACAGGGCAGGGCCCCCTGCGCTCCTGCGCTCCCCTACCTGCGGTAGGGGTATGGCAGAGGGCCCTAGGCCGGGCGGGTATCGACCTTAGTCAGTACCTTCTTCGAGGGTAATGACACCGTAGGACCAGCCCTTGCGGCGGTAGACCGCTGCGGGGGATCCGGTTGCCTTATCGACGTAGAGGAAGAAGTCGTGGCCAACCAGCTCCATGCGGTCAACCGCTTCTTCAGGGGTCAGGTGGTCGGCGGGGAAGCTCTTTTGACGAATTTCGATGGGCGAATCTGCCTCTTCGTGCAGGTCGTATTCGCCAGCAAAAGCTGCTTCTTCAACTGGCAGGTCCTCGGTCTGAATTTCGGTGAGGGCAACCTGGTCGGTGATGACGGGCAGTGAGCCAGTGGCTTCTGAGACCGAGATGGGGTGCTTACCCCCTGCGCGGCGGGTCTTGCGACGGTCGCGGGCGCGGCGGAGGCGTTCTAGGAGCTTGCCATAGGTTTCGTCGAAAACTGCGAACTTATCTTGACCGGTTGCTTCTGCTCGGAGCACGGGGCCGCGGCCAATGACGGTGATTTCCACTCGAATCGCGGCAGGGCCGTTCTGGCCTTCCTTGGTGAACTTGACTTCGATGTCGGTTACGTTGTCGCCGAGGGCTTCGAACTTGGTGATTTTACTTTCAACGTGTTCCTGCAGACGTTCACTTACTTTGACGTTGCGGCCGGTGATGTTGAGTTCCACAATTCCCTCCATTCTCAGGGGGTGAATACCCGGCCCTGTGACTGCCGGGTATTGGGGAATCTATCTTGTGGATTCCTTAACGCAACTCTACGCCCTTTTGTGGTCTAAGTCATTTTTTAAGCCTTTTACGGTTCTTTTCGCAGGAAGGACTCAATATTTTGGTGGCCTACCTCACCCTGTGCTATATGGCTGCCGCTTGGGAACATAGGCAATCGTTGCCCCTCCCAGCACGGTGGCGCCCTGGCTGGTAAGCACCCGGTAGCCCTCCTGCAGGGAGGCTCCGGTGGTGAACACATCGTCAACCAACAGACAGCGGGCCCCCTCTAGACGGTAGTAGCGCCCCAGCTGGTGCAGGGCAGGCTTGCCCAGGGTAAGTTTTCCCTGCATCTGCCGGTGGCGCTCTTCGAGGCCCAGGGTTTTCTGGGCTTGGGCACCTTTGGCACCGCGCATTCCCCGCTTCCAGACAGGAACCTGGGCGAGCGCGTCCGCCACCTTGACTGGTGCGGGGTGGCGCAGGAGGGGTAGCACCGCGCGGGCTAGGAGCGGGGCTGGGGCATAGCCCCGCCTGCGCACCGAGGCCCGGCTGGAGGGTAGGGGCACCAGGTAGATGGGCTCGGCGGGCGCCAGTTCGCTCTCGCTCAGCCCTAGAAGGCAGGTCACGGCCCGGGCCAGGGCCGAGGCAAGGTAGGGGCTCAGGTCGATGCGTCCGGCGTCCTTATAGGCCAGGACGCAGCGCCCCAGCTCGTGCTCATAGCGGCCAGCAGACACCACCGGCAGCTGCGTGCCGGGCAGGGTAATGGCCTGTAGGTTGAGGGTGGCCAGGCGCACCAGCTGGTCGCAGAGGGGGCAGAGGGCAGCGGACGCCAGCATGCTGGGCCCGTAGGTCTGGCAGCTGGCGCAGACCCTGGGGAAGAAGAGTTCTGTGGTCTGCCGCCAGCTGGTCAGCATATCGGGCGGAAGAGGGTGGGCGGACGTCATACCCCCAGCCTGGCAGGGTCAGGTGGCTACCTGCCAGGGCTGGGGATAAGTGGTCCAGACCATTTCTCTTAGCCGGCGTAGTTGATTTCGCTGAGGCTGCTTTCAATGCGGGTCCAGCTCAGCCCGGCTACGATATACAGCCCACCGTCCCGGGTCATTGCAACCGCCTGGTCGATGCCGTTGCCGGTGACAATGCGGGTAATGCCTTGCAGGGAATCGTACTGGGTGTTCTCGCCGGTCAGTGAGACCAGTTCGGTCTGGGTGGTGTCGGTGTTCCAGAGGAAGACCTCCACGTCGCTGACCCATTCAGCCCCGCGCGGGTTAATCTCTGCGCCCAGGCGCACCGGGTCAAGGAGCTGGGTGGGGGTACCGTCTGCCGACCGGCGGATAGCTGAGACCCAGGCCCCGTAGTTGCTTCCGTCGGCTGCCGAGGTGACCAGTACGGCCCGGCTACCGTCGCGGGCGATAGAGATGCTCTGCAGGAGCTCCCCCTCGATCCAGCTGGTGACCTCGCGGGCGGCGCTGTCTTCCTGACCTGCGGCGATAACCCGCACAGAGCCGTCTTGCTCCCCCACCCAGAGCCAGTTCTGGTGGTCAAAGCAGGGCGCTAGCACGTGGGTGCCCCGGTAGACCGAGCGGGCACCGTTGGAGTTAGCCAGCCAAATCTCGTTCTGCCCGGTGTTGGTGTAGGCGTAGTAGTTACGGGTGTAGTTCATGGCGGGCAGGGTAATGAGGGCCTGGGCTGAGGTCTCTACGATGGTCTGCTGGCTGGCGGTATCGTCCAGGGCTGCCCGGGCGATCAGGCGGTTATCTTCGATACCCACGATGTTGCTGGCGGCTTCGGGGTTAACTGCCGGTTCCCGGTAGTTCTCGAGAGTGGGGGCCGCAACGATTTGATCGTTGATGGTGAGCTGCACCGTGGTGACCGAGGCGAGGTTGGTGAGGGTCTGGGTGAGCTGGGTGCGTAGGCGCTCGGTTTCGAGGGCGCTGGCTGCGGTGAGGGAAGTGCCCCCGGAGAGCTGGATGTCAGCCGCCCCGTTTTCGATGGGGACGGAGTTGCGGGTCAGGCTGGTATCGGCCGGTACAGCGGTCACAACAGCCCCGGTGAGGTAGGGGGCCGGCCCTTCAAGGAGCACCCTCACCAGGGAGGTAGCTACCGTGGTGCGTTCGGCGAACCAGCGCACATCGGGCACAGCGTAGGTGTAGGTGGGGTCGTAGAAGTAGAGGGTGAAGGGGTTGAAAACGTCCGCGAATTCGTTTCTGCTCAGCACCGTTCCGTCGGGAGCGGAGGAGATACGCCACTCCCCGTCGACCTGGCGCAGGGTGAACTCTACCTCGGTATCAGCCACTGTGGTGTAGGAGGTAGCCAGGCCCTTATCGTCAACCAGGGTGCTCGTGGGCACGGTGACCAGGTAGCTTGAGTCGCTGACGGAGGCCGTGGTGAAGGATGAGTTGTAGACCAGGGTGCGCCCGTCCGGCTTCCAGGACTGGGCCAGGTCTTCGGTTAGGTAGAGCCTGGCTACGCTGTAGTCATCCTTCACCCCTACCCCGGCGTGCAAGAAGCCCTCGATGATCTCGGTAGGCCGGGCCCCGGGGGTGGGCCCTTCGGGCGAGTTGCCGCTGGCGGAGGTGCTGCCCGTAGCCTGGGGGTCGGCGTAGTGGTTGACTTCGCCGTCGGTGGGAATAGCGGCGCAGGCGGTGAGGGTCACGAGAGAGCTCAGGGCCAGGCCGAGGGCTGACCGGCGGGAAAGGTTAGGGTTCAACGGTGGGCTCCGAGGGGTTTGGGGCGTCGGGGTTCACGGTCGGGGTGGCACCGGTAGCCGGAGCGGATGGTGCGGGCAGCGGCTCGCCGCTCAGCAGGACCGGGGAGGGGCCCATGGGCACGTCCTGGTCAATGGGGATGGTCATGCGGAAGCTGGCCCCCTGCCCCTTAATACCCCAGGCTTCGAGGGCTCCCTGGTGCAGGCGGACGTCCTCGGCGGCGATCGAGAGCCCCAGGCCGGTACCGCCCAGGGTGCGTTTGCGGGAGGTGTCAGCCCGCCAGAAGCGGTTGAAGACTTGCTCGGTTTCTTCGGGGCTCAGGCCGATACCGTGGTCACGTACGGCAACGCCCAGGGTGCTTTCGGTGGCGTCCACGTACACGTCGATGGGCTGACCCTCGGAGTGCTCTACGGCGTTGAACAGCAGGTTGCGCAGCACCCGTTCAATGCGGCGGTGGTCCATATCGACCATAATCTCGGTGTGATCGGTGTGCACGGTCAAACTGGTGTTGGTGCGCATCAGGTGGGGCTCTACAGCCTTGAGTACCTCATCGAGCACGGCCATGAAATCAACCGACACCGTATCGAGGGTCTGGGAGCCGGCATCGAAGCGGGAGATTTCGAGCAGGTCAGCCAGCAGGGAGTCGAAGCGGTCCACCTGGTTATAGAGCAGCTCGGTAGAGCGCTTGTAGAGGGGCTCCATGTTATCGCGGTTATCGTGCAGCATATCGGCTGCCATGCGCACCGTTGTGAGCGGGGTACGCAGCTCGTGCGACACGTCAGAAACAAAGCGCTGCTGCATGGTCGACAGCTTCTCAAGACGAGAAATCTGATCTTGCAGGGAGTCAGCCATACGGTTAAAAGACATACCCAAGCGCGCCGTCTCGTTCTGGCCGCGCACCAGCACACGCTGGTCCAAGTCACCGGCTGCCAGTTTCTCAGCGGTGATAGCGGTAGAACTAATCGGGCGGATCACGAAACGGGCGATCATCCACACGATGGTTAGCACCACCACCAGGAGCACGCCGAAGCCCACCCAGACCACCAGGTTGATGTACTGCACGGTCGCCTGTGAGGTCGACAGGTCATAAATCAGGTAGAGGGAGTAGTCGGGGTTCTGGGGTATCGAGATACTGGTGCCGACCACCAGAACCGGGGTGCGGCGTCCGTCCGCTGAGGTAATACTCGAGGACTGCCAGTAAATCCCCGTGCCCTCACTCATGCTCTGGGCGAGTGCCTGGGGCACGTCGCTGACCGTGACCTCGCTACTCTGGGTCTGCTCCACGATAAAGCCATCGGTGGTAGCGTTCACGTCCTTAAGAAGCACCCAGTTGCGGTTGCTATCGGCGCTACTGCTCTCAAGCACGGTTAAGAAACGCGAAACATCGCGCTGAATCTCGGTGCGTCCGGTGGCATCAGAGCCGTTGATGAGAGTCTGCACGTTACTAAAACCAGATGATGATTCTTCGAGGGCCTGCCGCAGGTTGCCGCGGAAGAGGGAGTTAGCAATCTGGTGGGAGATAAAAGAGCCCACAAAGATGAAGGCCACCAGCAGCAGGCAGGCCGCGGCTACTACAGCTCGAAACTGTAGGGACTGCTGCCAGAGTCTGCGGGCACTAGCCAGGGGTCCGTAGGCCCGGGAGGGGCCTGCGGGGGCGGTAGTTCGAGCGAACGCGCGAGGTAAAGTACCAGCCACGGGTTAACGGTGGCCTGCCGCAGCCTTGTAGCCCACACCGCGCACGGTCAGCACGATCTCGGGGTTCTCGGGGTCGCGCTCAATCTTGGCGCGCAGACGCTGAATATGCACGTTGACCAGGCGGGAATCGACGGTCTTTTCGTAGCCCCATACGTTGCCCAACAGGGCCTCGCGGGTCATGACCTGACCGGGCTGCCGGGCCAGGTTCGCCAGAAGTTCAAATTCGAGGGGGGTGAGCTGAATCGTTTCACCCTCGCGGCTCACCGTATGCCCTGCCAGGTCAATGGTGAGGTTACCGATACGCAAAGGTTCGTTATGGCAGTCTTCGCGCGGGCGCAGGCGGGCGCGGACGCGGGCCAGCAGCTCAGCGGGCTTGAAGGGCTTGGTCATGTAGTCATCGGCACCAGCCTCTAGCCCCTTGACCACGTCCTCGGTATCGCCCTTGGCGGTCAGCATGATGATGGGTACGTCCGACTCCCCGCGAATCTGGGTGCAGACCTCAATGCCGTCCATGCCCGGCAGCATAAAGTCCAGCAGAATCAGGTCGGGGTGGTGGGTAGCAAAAGCCTCAAAGGCCCGGTCACCGGCGTCGCAGAAGACCGTCTCGTAGCCCTCTTGTGCCAGCACGATACCGACCATCTCTGACAGGGCGTCGTCGTCGTCAACTACAAGAATGGTTTCTTTCACGGTGGGTCTCCTGGTGAGGTTCACAATGGGCCTCCCCCTAGTGTACCGGGGTTAGGCGGTGAGCCGGTTTAGGCGTCTTGGGCGATTTCAGACAGGGCACGGGCTGTTTCGGTCAGGTGCCCCAGCACGGTAGTAGCCCGCTGGGGGTCAGTGGTGGCCAGGCTACCGGTTTCGGTCAGCACCAGCTGGTTGAGAAGCTTCTTCCCCAGACCAAGATCCGACCAGGTACGCCACAGCCCCCGGGCCAGGTCGCCAGCAGGCACCCGGACCAACGGATCAACAACCTCTAGATAAAGCCCCCGCTCAGCTTCTAGGCGGGGAGCTAGCGCCTCCCATGCCGAGGTGGGTTGGCCCTCCATCGACAGCAGGGGGATAGCAAGAGTCTGCCTGACCTCAGGGTGTAGCTTCACATAATCAGTCCGAGTGACAACCTGAGCGCCCAAGCCCTCTAGTTCCTCGTGCAGAGCCCCCAGCAGGGCCACCAACTCGTGCCGGGGCACAGCCCGCAGGGTACGGTAGCCGCTAGAGGTCGGCAGCTGACCTGCCGCCACCTCAATCAGCAGGGGCTCTTCTACCTGCACCAGCACCTGCGCACCGGGCACAGCCTGACGCAGCAGCTTCAGCACACCGTGAAAACCAGCCCGCTGGGCCTCGGCAAGATCGCACCGAGCACCATGATCTGAGAGGACACGCTCGCCACTGGTTAAGTAGGTACTGGCAGCTAGGCTCAACGGCCCCAGCAGACGTAGCTTGATGGTTCCGGGGGCAGCCCCGCTTTCCTTCCCCACGACGTCCGCCAGGATATTGATATCAGATTCCAGGAGCGACCTGGCGGCATCCCCCTCAGCAGCGTAGCCGCCCGTGAGCCGCCAGCCTGCGGCGGTGCCGTCCGCACTCAGCCCTTCTAGGGCCGCGATAGACCGTGCCAACAGGGTTGCCCGGTAGCCCCGGTCGGCCTGCTCCGGCAGGTAACTGATATGGGGCTCCCCCAGCTCACCGCGGATACGGATCACAGCATCGAACACATCGTCCCCCGCCCAGGGGCCAAGGCCGGTAGCCCCAACCGTCAGGTGCTCCTCAAAGGTCAGCGGGTTCTCTAAGTCCTTACGGGCAGCCAGCATTTCGGCGTCGGTCGGCAGGTAAAGGGCAGGGCGAGTGGGCATAGAGGTAACTCTTTCTGCCACCTACCGGTGGCTGTAGCATTGCGGGCTAAGGGTTGAGCGGCTAGGACTTCTGTTCGGCCTCAGCCGCAATCTTCTCGTGGTGCCTTATAACCTCAGAAATAATGAAGTTCAGGAATTTCTCGGCGAACTCCGGGTCAAGGTGGGCAGCTTCAGCCAGCGAGCGCAGGCGCTTAATCTGGGCTTCCTCCCGCCCCGGGTCCCCCGCTGGTAGGGAGTGCTCGGCCTTGAGGTGGCCGACGCGCTGGGTTGCGCGGAAACGCTCAGCGAGAATATGCACCAGAGCTGCGTCCATGTTGTCGATGGTCTGGCGCATGGTGAAAAGTTCTTCCAGGACGGCCGGATCGACCCCAGCCATCGAGGTGGCGCGGGTATCGAAGTCAGCATGGGCCTGCACGTCGTGGGCCTTCGGAGTTGTGTTCATGTGTTTAGTCTAAAAACCTCAGGTGCTGTTTGCAGGGGCAAGCCCGCAGATTTCACCCTGTGGACTTGTCCGGGTGTAGAAGCTTCAAAAGGTTCAGCAGGCTCGCGCTCGCTGCCGCCCCTCTCGCTGGTTCGCTTCGCTCACAAGCGATTCACGCCAGCCGCCGAGCCAGCAGCTTCGCTGCGAGCCTGCTTCACCTATTCATGGAATCTGTTACTTAGCGGTGATGTCAGCCCGGTCGAGGCTGTAGGCGCGGGCGATGGTGGACTGGCCCAACACACGGGTGCCCTGATAAATCACCATGGTCTGCCCCGGAGCAACACCGCGCAGTTTCTCGTGCAGGCGCACCACAGTTTCCAGGCGCAGGGCACCGGGCTCAGTGGCTTCGTCGTTAGTTACCCATTCCAGGTGGGCGGTTGAGGGGACGGGGTCGGCATGGGCTCGCACCTGGGCGGTGACATCAAAGGACGCCGAGCGGGCACCTTCTACAGGCTCTTCGGCCAGGAAAGCGGCAGCTTCTTCTACAGGCAGACCGGCCCAGGTTTCGCGGATACCGCGAATCTCGTCAATCTCGAGTAGATCCTTACCGCCCACGATGACCTCGTTGGTCTTGGGGCGGATTTCTAGCACGAAGCGGGGCTTACCGTCGGGGGCAGGGTGCCCAATGGCCAGACCCTTGCGCTGCCCCACGGT
Organism: Rothia nasimurium; assembly: GCF_004569295.1. Lineage (GTDB taxonomy): Bacteria > Actinomycetota > Actinomycetes > Actinomycetales > Micrococcaceae > Rothia > Rothia nasimurium_B. The sequence continues at coordinate 14,098 of NZ_SPQC01000007.1, read as the reverse complement.
AAAGGCCTGGGAACCGCGGTGCTTGCCAAGCACGCGTCCGTCCGTGTCCTTGATATCACCCTCGGTCATGTCGATGTGCTCTTCGAGCCACTCGCGGGTATCGCCCTCGGGGATGAAGCAGATGTCGTAGGAGTCAGGCTTCTTAGCTACCGAGAAGCCGCGTTCGTCGGCCTCGGCGCGTACCTCGTCCTTGGAGGGGGTATCAGCCAGGGGGAACCATGCGTGCTTGAGCTGCTCGTGGGTCAGCACACCCAGAACATAGGACTGGTCCTTAGCCCAGGTGGCAGCGCGGTGCAGCTCCCGGTTGCCGTTCTCGTCCGTAATGACCTTGGCGTAGTGGCCGGTCACTACCGCATCAAAGCCCAGCGCCACGGCCTTCTCTAGCAGGGCCGCGAACTTGATTTTCTCGTTGCAGCGCATGCAGGGGTTGGGGGTGCGGCCGTGCTCGTACTCAGAGATAAAGTCATCGACCACGTCCTCCTTGAAGCGCTCGGAGAAGTCCCAGACGTAGAAGGGAATCCCCAGCTGGTCGCAGACCCGGCGGGCGTCCATGGAGTCCTCGATGGTGCAGCAGCCGCGGGAGCCGGTGCGCAGGGTGCCGGGCATGCGGGAGAGCGCCAGGTGCACGCCGACCACCTCGTGACCGGCCTCAACGGCGCGGGCAGCGGCAACGGCCGAGTCCACGCCACCGCTCATAGCAGCAAGAATTTTCATTAGTCTGTCCTCAATATCGATAAAAGTTTGGTTGTGGGCTCGGCAGTTTTAGTTCCATCGAGCGGCGTCCGGGGCGTGGCCCGCCATACCTGCCTTTTTGGCTTGGGCCCAGGCGCCGGGGAGGGCGGTAAGGAGGGCGGTGACGTCGTCCTCGGCGCTAGTGTGGCCCAGGGTGAAGCGCTGGGCGCCGCGGGCCTCGTCCTCGCTCAGTCCCATAGCCAGCAGGACGTGGGAGGGGCGGGGCACCCCGGCGTTACAGGCTGAGCCGGTGGACGACTCCACCCCTGCCATATCGAGCAGGAAGAGCAGGGAGTCGCCCTCGCAACCTGGGAAGGTGAAGTGGGCGTTGCCGGGCAGGCGGCTGAAGGTGCCGGCTGCTCGGTCCTGGGTGCTTTCGGGAGCGGCCCCGCGCAGCTGGGCTTCGGGAACAGCCGCGAGGACACCCTCAATGAGGCGGTCCCGCAGTTCGGCCTGGCGGTTGGCTTCGGTCAGAAGGTTTTGCCCTGCTTCGGCAGCTGCTGCGCCAAAGCCCGCGATAGAGGCGGCATCAATGGTTCCTGAGCGCACGGAGCGTTCTTGCCCGCCGCCGTGGAGTACGGGCATGAGCTGGGCGCTGCGGGTGGCGATGAGGGCACCGATTCCCATGGGTCCGCCAATTTTGTGGGCTGAGATCGCCATGGTGGTGGCGCCGGATTCCTTGAAGTTCACCAGCAGGGTGCCAAAGGCCTGGACGGCATCCGTGTGAAAGGGAATTCCAAATTCTGCAGCTACCGCAGCGATTTCTGCGACGGGCTGGACGGTGCCCACCTCGTTGTTAGCCCACATGACGGTGACCAGGGCAACCGTCTCTGGGCTCTCGCCCACCGCCTGCCGAACCGCTTCGGCACTGACTACACCGCTGGCGTCCGGAGCTACCCAGCTCACCTCGGCCCCCTCGTGGGCCTGCAGCCATTCAACGGTATCGCCCACGGCGTGGTGCTCGATGCCCGAGACAACAATGCGGGTCGCAGCCGGGTTTGCTTCGCGGCGTTTCCAGTAGAGCCCCTTGATGGCCAGGTTATCTGCCTCGGTACCACCGGAGGTAAAGATAATCTCGGCAGCATCGCAGCCAGCAACCCGCGCGATACGTTCGCGGGCGTACTCGACGGTAGCGCGAGCAGAGCGGCCCGCTGAATGCAGGGACGAGGGGTTGCCGCCAATTTTCATCTGCTCCACCACGGCGTCGATAGCCTGAGGGAGCATGGGGGTGGTGGCGGCGTGATCCAGGTAGACCCGGGGCATGGGCGCTGGCCTTTCCGTGGCGATTGGTCAAAACAATTTAGCCTTCCATCATACTCCCCCGCTCCCGTGGCAGGCTATGGACTGCTTCACCCTCTCAACAGCTCCCAGCGCGCTTTTATTTCGCGGCGGGCGCGTAAACTGTTGGGGTGTTCAAGATTCTTTTTTATACCCCTGAGATTCCCGGTAATACCGGTAACGCGATTCGTCTTGCCGCTATCACCGGTGCAGAGCTGCACCTGGTCAAGCCCCTGGGCTTTAACTTTGAGGACGCCAACCTGCGCCGGGCTGGTCTCGACTACCATGACTTGGCGATCATGACCGTGCACGAGACCCTCGAGGACGCTTGGGAGGCCCTAGCCCCGGCCCGCGTCTTTGCTTTTACCACCACGGCCACCACTAACTTCGCTGATATTACCTACCAGGAGGGGGACGTGCTCATGTTTGGCCCCGAATCGGTCGGGCTGCCCGAGCACGTACAGAATAACCCGCACGTTACCCAGCGGGTCAAGATCCCGATGGTTCCGGGCCGTCGCTCCCTCAACCTGGCCAACAGCGCCTCGATTGCGGTGTTTGAGGCCTGGCGTCAGCACGGCTTTGTAGGTGGAGCAATTTAGTCACACAAAGGCTCTGCAGGTTCACGGCGAGCGTGAGCCGGCAGAGCCTTTGATGTCTCTAGCTGTTAGCGGCGTCCCCCAGGGTCACGGTGACCTGCTGGGTTGAGCCGTTGCGCTCAACGGTAAGGGTGACGGTGTCACCTGCTGCTGCCTGGCGGACGGCGGCGGTCAGCTCGGTTGCCTCGCTGATGCTACGCCCGTCAACAGCGGTGACCACGTCGCCTGACTTTAGGCCGGCAGCTTCGGCTGCGCCGCCGCTGGTGACCTCCTGAATCAGGGCACCGTCGCCAAAGGCTTCGGATGAGTCGTTGTTGGCGGGTGAGGTGGAGACGGTAGCTCCCAGCATGCCGTGGGTGGCTGAGCCGTTATCGATAATTTCCTGGGCTACCCGCTTGGCGTAGTTGATGGGGATAGCGAAGCCAACACCGATGTTGCCGCTGGTGGAGGTGCTGGATGAGTCGGTGGAGGCAATGGCCACGTTGATACCGATTACTTCACCGTTGGAGTTGATGAGGGCACCACCGGAGTTGCCGGGGTTCACCGCAGCATCGGTCTGGATGACGTTGATGGCGATGGTGGAGCTTGAGGTGGTGCTCTGGCTCTGCTGGCCGGGAATCTCAAACTGGAAGGGTGAACTGCCAAAGGGGTCGGTAGTGCTGCTACCGGAGTCAGTGGTGGATTCGTCGGCTGCCGATGAGGCTACTTCGATGGTTCGTACTAGGTTCGAGACGATACCGGTGGTCACGGTGTTAGACAGTCCCAGGGGTGCACCGATAGCTACGGTGGTATCGCCAACATTCAGAGCATCAGAGTCGCCTAGGGTTGCGGGGGCGAGGGCCAGGCCGCTGGTGTCATCCAGCTTAATGACGGCCAGGTCGCTGGTGGGGTCGGTGCCGACCACGGTGGCGGAGCGGACGGTGCCGTCAGCTAGCTGAACTTCAATGGCTGCGTTAGCGGTAACCCCGTCGAGAGTGACCACGTGGGTGTTGGTGAGGATGTGCCCCTCGGTGTCGAGAATAACGCCGGAACCGGAGCCGGAAGCGTTCGATGAGGTGGCTGCGATGGTGACAGTGGAGGGGGCTGCCTTGGCAGCAGCAGCGGTAACAGCGTTGACGGAGTCGGTGTTATTGACGATGGTGGTGCCCGAGCTAGTGGTTGTGATGCTTGAGGCTACACCGGTTGAGGTTGCAGCTACTACCCCACCGCCGATACCGCCACCGACCAGGGCAGCGATAGCAGCTGCCGCCAGGACGGTGCGGGTTGCATGCTTGCCCTTGTTCTGTTCGGGCTGGTCGGCAGGAGCAGCGTAGTCGCCGGTGTAAGCGGCACCGGCACCGGCGGCAGGAGCCTGCTGGGCAGCAAAAGCGGTGGTGGGGTCGTCCTGGCTGGAGGCACCCGCGGCGGAGGCCGCTACCTGCTGCTGGTTCATAGGAACGGTACGATCAGCGGACGACGAATCGGGAGTGGGTTCCCATGAGTTCTGTGACATCTCAAGCAGCTTTCTTTCGAGATCTTTTGATGTGGGCACCTGTCCAAGAGGTGCACCTGCGGTGTTTTCTTAGCTCCCACTATGCGCTATAGGTCTGTGTTAGAAATGAAGCAAAGCTGTGTGTTTGCTGTACATAGAGCTGAGGAATGCATCGCCCTGAGCTGAGGGTGAACGCCGTTAGCTACCTCAAAAGAGAGCGGGGTGAGCGGGGCTACAATAGTGCTCAAGTACCGCTGACCTCTAGAAGAGAGACCCCATGTCACGCAAACCTGCCACCACTGCCCTGCTTGCCCTTGCTTTGGCGCTGGGAGTATCGCCCGCTACCCTGGCAGCGGCTCCCTACGATTTGGACGCCGGGGTTCGGGTCAGCGACACCACCTCCTCGCTGGGAGACACAAGTTCGCTAGAGGATGCCATCAGCCAGCTTGCCAGTGACGAACAGGTCAATCTCTTTGTTGTGACCATTGATCAGTTCGAAAGCCCCAGCTCCTCTTCGGAGTGGACCAGTGATTTTGCCACCCTCAACAATATGGGTACCAACGACGTGGTACTGGTCATCGCCACCGAAGCCCGCCAGGCCTACTTTATGGCCGGCTCCACCTCGGTTCTTTCTACCAGCCAGCAGGAGAAGATTTATCAGAATTACATCTACCCTGAGCTAGCGAACTCCGACTACGAGGCCGCTGCTCTGGCTGCGGTCACCGGTATCGAGTCTGAACTCGGTTCTGGTTCAGTAGCATCAGGTACTTCGGGGGCGCTCGTGGGTGGTGCTACCCTCCTGGGTGTAGCCGCCGTCGCTGGCGGCGGGGCCTGGGCTTTTAGCCGCTCACGGGCGTCCGCGCGCAAGAACACCGGCGGCAGCCGCAGCGGGCAACCCAGCTCATCCCAGCCCCTGCCCTCTATCGAAGAGCTGCGTACCCGGGCAGGTGCCCAGCTGGTCGCCACCGATGACGCCATCGCCCACTCCCAGCAGGAAGTTGAGTTCGCCCGGCTGCAGTACGGCGATGACGAGGTCAAACCCTTCCTGGCTGCCATCGAGGCGGCTAAGAACCACATGCAGCGTTCCTTCCAGCTGCAAAAACAGCTGGACGATGAGATCCCCGATACCGAAGCTGACCAGAGGGCCTGGCTGAACGAAATTCTTGCCCGCACCGAGGACGCCCAGAAGGCTCTCAACGAGCAGGTTGCCAACTTCACCAACCTGCGCAAGCTCGAAGAAACCGCACCCCAGGCTCTCGCTACCCTTAACCAGGGCATAGCCTCAGCTGTCCCGCTCTTTCCCGCTGCCCAGGCAGCCCTCGACCGTCTCGGTACCCTCTACTCCCCCAGCGCTTTCGGGGCGGTGGCAGATAATATCAGCGAAGCCCAGGCCCGCCTAGACTTTGCCCGGCAAGAGGCCAAGGAGGCAGAAGACTTGCTGGGCACCCAGCGAAGCCAGGCCATTCTTGCCCTGCGCGCCGGTGAAGAAGCTCTCGGCCAGACCAGGGGCCTACTAGAGTCGGTCCACCACGCCGAAACCGACCTGGGCAAGATGGCAGCCTCACTCGATAACGCCCTGATTTTGGCTAACCGCGACGTTGCCCAGGCCCAGGAGCTAGCCCGCACAGGGGCAGGCAGCAGCAGCCAGCTCTCAGGTGCTGCCGCCGGGGTTCAGGCCGTACTCGGCCAAATCCGAACCGAACGCTCCGCCGGGCTGATTGACCCCTACCTGCTCAACCAGCGGCTCCACGAAGTACGGTCAGACCTCGATACTGCCCTCGATGCGGTGCGCCAAACCCACGAACAAGAGCGCAGCGCCCGTGAAACCCTGGGCCACACCCTGGTGTCTGCCCAGGCCCAGGTATCATCAGCCAGCGAATACGTCTGGGCACGACGAGGCGGCGTAAAAGCCGAAGCCCGCACTCGCCTCCGCGAGGCAGAACGCAACCTCACCGAAGCCCAGCAGCTCCAGCACAGCGACCCTATCGCTGCCCTGTCTCACGCCAATGACGCTATCCGCCTCGCCGGGGAAGCCCAGCGCATCGCCCGCTCCGACGTGGACCGCTTCAACCAGCGCAACGGCTACTCCGGCGGTGGCAACTACAATTCAGCCATGCTGGGCGGCATCCTGCTCGGCACCCTACTCGGGGGCAGCAACCACAGCTCTGGCGGCGGCTTCGGGTCAGGTGGATTTGGCTCAGGCGGCTTTGGCGGCGGCATGGGCGGTGGCACTTTTGGCGGAGGCTTCGGCGGCGGAGGCAGCTGGGGCGACGACGGAGGTGCCGGGGGCAACTTCTAGCCCACCGGCGTCCGTCCGGCTCTCCCCTTCCTGTTCACACACGGCCCCGCGCCTGTGCACAGGCTTAGTTTTCGCTGACAACGTAGTAACCACAAGGTGTGGCAGACCACCATCTGCTCCAAGCCTTGACAGAATAAAAGAAGGCACAGCAAGCCCGCTCATGCTTTCCCCACCCACCGAAAGGTACCCTCATGGCTAAGCAGACCATTTTCAGCCGCATCGCCCAGCTCACCAAGGCCAACATCAACGCCCTGATTGACGCCGCTGAAGACCCCCAGAAGATGCTCGATCAGATGGTGCGCGACTACACCAACAACATCGCCGAAGCAGAACAGGCTGTCGCCCAGACCATCGGCAACCTGCGCATGCTCGAAGAAGACCACGCCGAAGACCTGCGCGAGGCAGGCGAATGGGGTGCTAAGGCCCTGGCAGCCTCCAACAAAGCCGACGAGTTCCGGGCGGCAGGCGACACCGCTAATGCCGACAAGTTCGATAACCTGGCCAAGATTGCCCTGGGTCGCCAGATGCAGGCAGAGAACGAGGCCTCCGCCATCAAGCCCCAGATTGAGTCTCAGACCGCCGTGGTTGAGCAGCTCAAGACCGGTCTGACCCAGATGAAGGAGAAGCTGAACGAAATCAAGCGGAAGCGCGATGAACTCGTAGCCCGCCAGAAGTCAGCTGCGGCCCAGTCCCAGGTCAACGACGCCCTCAAGGCCTTTGACGTCATGGACCCCACCAGCGAAATCTCCCGCTTCGAAGACAAGGTGCGCCGCGAAGAAGCCCGTGTACGCGGCCAGCAGGAGCTCGCGGCGTCCTCCCTCGATGCCCAGTTCAACGACCTTGAAGAACTTGGCCGCCAGTCAGAGCTCGATGCCCGCCTAGCAGCCCTCAAGGCCGGCAAGCAGTAAAACAGCTACAAGGGTTAAACAGATGGGGCCCACCTCCCAAGGAGGTGGGCCTCACATCTGTATCTAGGAGTGCAAGGACGCCCCTTGCGACTATTTGCTCCCGCCTACGGCTAGGGCTAGCCTGCCTGGGTGCCAATCTGGCCGGTAATACGGTGGAATAGCATATCGAGAGCAACCACATTGACGCCCTCGGGGATAATCATGTCTACGTGGCGCTTTGAAGGCTCCACATGCAGCTCATGCATGGGCTTGACGGTGGTGAGGTACTGGGCCTCAACCGACTCAATAGTACGACCCCGTTCGATGACGTCGCGGCGTAGGCGGCGCAGGATGCGCACATCGGCATCGGTATCTACAAAGAGCTTGATATCGCACAGGTCGCGAATTTCAGGCTCAGCAAAAATCAGGATGCCCTCGAGGATGATGATGGGCTGAGGTTCAACGATGAGAGTCTCATCTGATCGGTTGTGATCCGCAAAATCGTAGACAGGGGTCTCGATGGTCCGCCCCTCGATGAGGGCTTTAAGGTGGGTCGCTAGAAGATCATTGTCGAAGGCTTCGGGCGCATCGTAGTTCAGCAGGCAGCGCTGTTCGTAAGTGAGGTGGTCATTGCGCTTGTAATAGTTGTCGTGATAAATCACGCCTACCTGTCCATCAAACTTTTCAAGCAGGGAGTTGGTCAGGGTGGTCTTGCCGGAGCCGGTGCCACCGGCGATACCGATAATGAGGGGTTTCATGTGTGTGCAGCCCTATAGGTCGAAGTATTACTGCTATCTATTGTGGCATGCTCCCCGGGGACGGCACCCACCCCGCTTTGTCCCCCAAAATCCTGGCACAGTTTGTCCTCAGCCGCCACCCATATATTTCACAGGTAAATTTTTGCCAAACTTTAACACCCAGCTTTTTCCCAGATATAGGGCCTACCAGCTCAAACAGGGGCAATTTTAGGAGATACGACAAGCGGGGGACAAATTTTTTCTCTACAGCCTGCCCTTTGGGGGACAAAATATGTGTATAGTTGGGTACAGCTCGTACACCACCCCACCGACCGTTTGAGGAAGAGCACCATGATTTTTGCAAACTGGGCAACCGACACCTACACCAGCGTTTCGCTGGGCTCTGCCGTCAAGCGCCAATCTTCCCACGGTGGGCTCAAGAAGTTTCACAAGGCTCTGCACATGGCAGATTCCATGGTGCGCGGGGAGACCGTTGTTGATGTAGCCACCGGCAAGTTTGGCAGCTTTGGCGACTCTCTGTTGGTCATCACTAACGAGCGCGTCCTGATTCTCAAGAACTCCTTCCAGGCTGGCAACAGCATTTCACTTGACCTGCACGCACTCGACCAGGCCAAGCTGACCCACCTCCCCTTCCTGGGCAATACTCTTACCATCGACGGCTACCGCTTTAGCCAAATTCCTGCCGACTACACCGGCACCCTGCGAACCCTGCTGGCAGCAGACCTTGCAGGCCACTGGGCCCAGGCAGCCTAAGACCCTCACCCCAATAAACTAAAGACCGGCCGCACCTAATGGTGCGGCCGGTCTTTTCTTTACGCCACCACAAGAGGTAAAAGCACAGGTGTTTTTATATATCTATCTTTTTGACCCAGTAGGAGCGCCACAAAAATCTTAAATACCCAATATTTCTAGACATTACCCTATTTACCAGGATTTTTCCCCAAATCTAGCAAAGCACTTTTCACAAAAAGTAAAGACAAGCGTGCCAAATAAAAGATTTGGTGATACGATTGTTTCAACAGCTGTTGCAGAACCGTTCCTAACCTTGCACTAAAACAAAGGAATTACCGCCGTGGCTACACCCCAAATCCAGCGTCGTACCCTGGCACGTGGCGCAGCCTGGGCCACCCCCGTCATTCTTGCCAGCACAGCTGTACCTGCTTTTGCCGCGTCCGCACCCCAGGTAGAAGACGACTGCACCTACGACAAAATCGTTTCTGCCCCTTGGTCCAATGTCTGGCCCTCCCAGGGCAACTTCACCGGTGCCGTTGCCAAGGAACTTGAGTGGGCTGTCTACCCCGCCAGCAGCTGTCTTACCGGGCTACAGGCTTTCTCTTTCGACAATTCGCTGCCCACCGCTCAGGCAGGAAACCCCCTAGCCTCTTCAAGCGCAACAGCTAACACCTGGCCACCCACCTACCCCGCAGGGGGGCAATCAGATGGCCGATATCAACTCTGTAAACGGTATCAACGGCGTAGGCCAAGGAGCCATCATTTCGGTAACCATCGAGAACATCGCAGGCGATGTGGTCTACCAGCCCACCCCTACCGGCAGCTACCGCTTCATCTTCGCTAACGGCGGGGCCGCCTACAGCTCTAACGGCACCCGCGGAGCCGGCGCCAACGTCCCCATGATTCGACTCAACGACGACTTCAAGGGCGCCGATACCACCTACTCCAAGCTCTATAACTACCTACGCTTTGCAGATGCGCCCATGGTTACCAAGAACACCATGCACACCTGGGGCTACGGCAACCACTACACCACCGCAGACGGCCGCGACGGCTGGAGCTGGGACATCGAGGTCATGAGCAATATTGCTAACGGCCGGGCCGGTGCCAGCGTAGTCTCCTTTATGACCCGCATGCCCGCAGCAACCTACGGCGATGCTGCCACCACCAGCGCTTCGGTCATCAAGACCCAGTACCGCGTTACCGTTACTTCACCCTGGGGTGTGGTTAGCTACCTGTCAGCAGGTATCTAAATCTTTTCCATCTCATCAGTCAGCACAGAGTAAAGGAGTTGCCTATACCGTGAGTCAGCCTCTCCCCGTGAGAGGCACCCGAAAAAGACGTGCAGTAGGCCCGGGCCACCGTAAGATGACCCGGGCCTACTGGTATAGATACACGGTCTCGGTTAAACCCTAGAACCGCCAACAGGAGTTGATGCTGGGAAGACCCTTAAACTGACGATCTAGGAAGATCAGGCCGCGGGGAATACCCTCAAAGATACCCGCCACGTGGGTGACGCCGGCCAGGGTGTAGAAGGTGACGCGGGAGCCCTGCTGGCAGTAGTCGGCAGCCAGCTGGCGGTTGGTCTGGTAGGGAATCACGTCATCGCCCCAGGATGAAGCAATCAGAATGGGCACCTGGGGGTGGCGGCCCTGCTGGCCCAGGTTATTCTGGGCCATGATTTGTGAGATCTGGGGGTCGGTGGTCATTTCACGGGCCAGGGTCTGGCCGCTGGCAGTCAGGGTGCGAGTGTTCTTAAAACCGAAAGTACCCACGGCGTCAAGGGTGCACTGGTCCCGAATAGTGTCGAGGGCTGCCTGGCCTTCGGCTGAGAGCTTGTGGCTCAGGTCGATGCCGTAGCTATCAGCCAGGCCTACTACGCCCATCAGGGAGAAACCGGTGTAAAGACCGCCGTCGATGAAGCTGGTGACGGCCTGCAGGTTAGCGGGGACGGCGCCAGCGTAGATGCCCTTGAGGTTAAGTTCGGGGGCGTAGCTGGCCTGGAGTTCACCGGCGGACGCCACCGCACCGCCGCCCTGGGAATAGCCCCAGAGGCCGATGGGTGAGGTAGCGCTACCCAGGCCGAGGTCAGCGGCTGTAGCTGCGCGGGCGGCGTCTAGCACAGCATTGCCCTGGTCTACTCGGTTGAGGTAGCTGTGGGTGCCCACGGTGCCCAGGCCGATGTAGTCGGTAATGACGACGTTATAACCGGCATTGAGCAGGGAGGTGATAACGAGGCTCTCGTATTCGGTTCCTGCTGCGAACTGGTTAGAGGGGGCACAAGAATCCCCGATGCCCTGGGTACCGGGGGCCATGGCGATGATAGGACGCTCACCAGGGCCGGTCCAGCGCTTGGTGGTGGTGAGTGCGGTGCCGGTGACCGCCACGGGGTTCCCCAGGTGGTCGGTGGACTTATACATAATCCGCTGGGCCTGGGCTACCGGGTGGGCGATGACGTTGTTGGCATCGACCTTGAAGGTGAAGTTTTCCTTCTTGATGAGGGCACCGTTAGCGGTGGGCAGCTGGGCCGGGGCGTCATAGAAATTTTCGCTAACTAGCGTTTCGGGAGCATCGTTGTAGATAGCTGAGGGGCTACTTCCCTCGCTGGTGAGGGCTTCGTGGATGAGCGCTTCTGCTTCTTGCACGGCCTGGCTGTTTTCAGTCAGGGGCGCGGTTTCGGCTGCGTTGGCCGGGGCCATGCTGAGGGCCAGCAGGGCGGTGAGTGAGAGGGCAGTTGCCCGGCGCTTGCCGATGTTTTTGGGCGCGGCGTGGCGCGGCGTGTATTTAGCCATGAGTTTCCCTATAGGTAAAAAAGCAAGTTTGTGCGAAGAGCACTTCACTAGTGTAAGGCATAAATCGGATGAGCACTGACGCCCTGCTTACCGCTTATAAGCATCTACGGGAAAGATTCTCTTGCTGAGTAGTTTAAACGAAGAAACCCACTCTTTCGAGTGGGTTTCTCATCTTGGTTGCGGGGGCAGGATTTGAACCTGCGGCCTCCGGGTTACAAGCCCCCATCTTCATCCGCGTCCTACAAGCAACATTACTGCTAAAAAAGCTCTACACCGCAGCTGCGCTCGAGAACAAGGGAGCCTAGTAATGCCTAATAACACACCCCACACCCTCACTATCACCAAACGGCCCCGCCACCACTACTCAGCAGCCGGCAGCGCCCCCGAATTCGAAGACCTCTACCAAGCACACATCACCAACCCCACCGGCGAAACTCTCTGCACTTTCTACTACCTAGCCCTCCCCGGAGAAACCACCGCCCTCCAAGCGAAACTAGAACAGCTAGGCTACTCAATACCCGAAGAGCTACTCCCCAAGCCTCTAGCTCCTACCTACAAACTCCACCAGAAATAAAAACCACCATGACCACCATCAACCTCTACACCACCCCAAACTGCCATCAATGCAGACTCACCCAGCGCAAGCTCAATGACCGTGCCCTTCCCTACAGGCTCATCAAATTAGAGAACGAACCAGCCATAGCCGCACGCCTTAAAGCCCGAGGCCTACTACAAGCCCCCATCGTCGAAGTACCCGGTGAAGAAACCCAGATATGGAACGGCTACAGACCTGACCTCATTGACCAGCTCGCAGCCAGGCAAGCACACCACGGGCAACCGACCCCATAGGAGATACGCAAGACCATTTGAGATAATGGACACATGCACAAAATACCTATGCCCAATAACGGGCGCGAGATGGCTCGTCTCCTCAAAGCCAACGGATTCACCGTACACCTAGGTAGCAGAGGCCATTATAAAGCCACCCACCCCGACTACCCTGAAAACCAGCTATCAGATTCTCGTCGACTCCGTCTGAGGGACGTTGGGCGTCTAATACTCTGGCCTGGATTAAGAGAACCTACAGCCTCACTCTCAAAAAAGAATAAGTAACCCGCCTCGGAGACACGCGTATCCACCGTCAAACCTTAGTACAGCTACTAGGAGAAGCTATGGATAACGCAACTACCTGGGCCCTATCAATCACCGCTTTCAACCAATGGCTACTAGCAGCAGGGCGACAGCCTTCGACTGTCTACACCCGAACGCGATGGTTGAATCTTTTGTCAAAAGCTTACCCCCAGGCCACGCCCGCGACTATCACTACAGGAGAGCTACAAGACTGGCTCTCAAATCCCCATTGGAAGCCAGCAACCAAGAAGAACGCTTTAGGCACCATTCGAAGGTTCTTCCACTACCTGGAAATTACCAACCATCGACCAGATAACCCCACGAAGCTGCTGCTATCAGTGAAAGTCCCGCGAGGCAAAGCAAGGCCTATCCCAGCAACTGCTCTGCAAAAGGGGCTAGACAACACCGACACCTCAGAGGATATCTTCATGCTTCTACTAGCGGCCTATGCAGGACTGAGGCGATTTGAAATTGCCAAGCTCCATACCCAGGATTACTGTGATGGCTGGATTACGGTACAAGGTAAGGGGTTGGTTACTCGATCGATTCCAGCTCACACGGTGCTGCTGCCCTATCTAGAGATGAAAGCCCAGGGCTATTACTTCCCTGGGCGTTTTTCAGGACACCGGCACCCTGATTACATCGGTAAGCGAGTTGCCCGGCTTTTGGGTGATGGTTACACCACCCATCAACTCAGGCATTGGTTCGCCACCACAACATATGCACGATGCCGGGACATTCGCGCAGTACAGGAGCTGTTAGGGCATGCGGATATTTCAACGACGCAAAGCTATATCGGTCTAGATGATACAGCTCTAACTCAGGCGATTCAGGCCCTTACCGACTTGCCGGTAGCACCCCAGGTGACCAGCAAGAACCAACGATAAGAACCGTTCTAGGCCCTAGCATAAATGCTAGGTAGAACTGCTCTCCGGCACCATGCCGGAGAGCAGTTCTGTTTTAAGGAAATTTCTGAGTAAATAGCCCGCCGTTTTAGCAAGCAGCTTGCATATATCTAAGTAAGGGACCTGTTCAGTTTCTGCGAGTGTCTGTTCAAGGGGATTTTGCAAGAGCTTGCAGCGCTGGGCAGGCTCCTTACCATGTCATGACATTAAATCATTTCACATCACATCATGTGATAGGAAGGAGTCTGGCACCTATGTCAGCTCACACAAAGACCGCCACCGCACTACTAGCAGCAGGAATCGCTGTTACTGGCCTATCTTCCACCGCAGCAATGGCAGAAGAAACCACCGCAGAACCTACCGCAGCCGCCAGCTCAGCATCCCCCGCCGCTGAGGAAACTACCCTTGCAGGTGAAATTCCTGTAGAGACTGTACCCACTGAGGCACCTGTAGAGGATGAACCTATCGCCCCGATTGAGGTTGTCCCGATTGACCCACCCAGCGCCCCGGTTGAGCC
>NZ_SPQC01000079.1 GCF_004569295.1 Rothia nasimurium | reverse complement strand
TTTTTTGACTTTAACACTAACCATCGTTCTTGCCTTTCGTTTCTTCTACGCTGAAGATGATTGTTGGGAACAGAAACATTCTAACTATTAGAAGTATGGCATATCAACAGTTAGCAAAAATCGTTATAGAACCGTTATCTAAAGGTATCTGATGTAATGAAAATGATACCGAACCGACCTATAACCTAATTCAAAGATTGCCGCCCCTTGAAAAACGTTGAACCACCTCCCAGCATCTCAGCCCGCACCCGAGCAACCTCACGCTCGCCCCGAGCACGCTCCAACTTCGCAACCTTCTCCCATTCCTCAGCCCGCCTCTGCCAGCCAAGCACCAAAGACTCCAACGAAGCCACCTGCTGCTCCAATCGCGCAATCGCAAGCACACCCCCTGCCTCCAGCTTCTGTTCCCTCAACCAAGCATTAGCGACATAGAACTGCTCCAACTCAGCCTCTTTCTGCCCCAGTCGCTTCTCTAGCTTCCGCACCTGCTCTTGTAATCCTTTGATTTCATCAGCGCTCTCACGCTCTATCGCAGCCTTGGCTTTACGCACCTGCTGCCCCACAGCAACAGCCTTCTCGTACTCGGTGTACTCACGCTCCGCAGCCACCCAAGCCGCTATCTCTTCAAACCCACCAAGCACCTGGGAATAACGCACCAGTTCCTGCGGACTCAGCCCACTGCTAACCGGCACATCTGCCTTCTCGTTGCCCACAAACCCCCACTCAGCCCGTGCCAAACGGGTTAGGGCTTTCCCCAGGGCGTGAGCTATCTCTGCGCGTTCCTCTCTCGGTAGCTTCCTGTCATTCAGGCAGTAGCTCAGCTCGGTGAGCAAATCAGGGATAACCTTGCTCGGCTCCTCCCGGATATAGGCGCGCATATCTGCTTTGCGAGGGCGCTGGTAGACCCTGATGGCTTTGGGTTCTTTACGGGGTTCAGTGTGGGGTTTTTCGCGAATGATACGCATCGGCGCCCCTGCCTCGCGGGCGTACTTACGGTGAGCGGCGGCGTACTTACGGCAGGTTGGTGAACAGTAGATAGGGTTACGTCCGCGCCCGTTGTGGTAGGTGAATTCTTCTTTGCAGTGGGGGCAAACAGTGGTGGTTTCGCGGTAGGGCTGGGGCGTCATGGTGAGGGTTTTCTTTATTTCGTCATGTTGCTTATCTATCAAGAATTATTCACGATAGTACTTCCTGAGTCACTGAGTGCAAGAGGTGTGACGAAAAACAGTGCCCAGAACCAGGGCTAACGGGGCAGGTTCTGGACGCTGGAGTCGGTGTGCTGGCAAGTGGTTTGCGGGGTAAAAATACGCCCTAGTGCTTTTCCCAGACGTGTATCTAGAAAAAGTGTCTACTTTTGGGGTGGTGCTGAGCTTGGTTTTGCTGCCAAATTTTTGGTTTGGCATACGTGCCTTTTGGTTCTGAGGTTTATGTGGGTGTAGTCGTTGGTGCTGGGTTTGTGGTCTTGGCTGTTCTGTCGCATTTGCGACAGTTGGTTTATGGGTGGGTAGCTCTTGCTGAAGGGATGGACATTTTTCTAGCTGGTGAGTTTTATCTTGGTGGGTTCTAGGTGAGGGTCTGGGTACTGGTTTTGTCTCTGGGAGCCGGGGTGTTAAGCGACAGGTTTCCTAACGGGTTTTCAGGCTGCCAACCGTACCCCGAATCAGTCTGCGGAACCTGCCCCGGGGATGTGCGCGGAGGTAGGGTGTTGACCCGCGGAGGGGTAACTACCTGATTAAGTTCAAATCGTAGTTGGGACACTCCGGGGTAAATGCAAGGTGGGACAGTCCCGCCGTGCTCTACTGGAAACCATGACCTTCCAAGACGTTTTCGAGCAGCACTGGCTACCAGCCAAACCCCTGTGCTCTGACCGCAAAGACGGCGCCTACAAACGCCGCACACGCGCCAAGGCACTCGAACACGCCTACATCGAAACCAACCCGCTAGCCATGCAGTCACTGATTGTCACCGACCACGACGGAGCAGACGCAGACTGGCAAGCAGACCTGGTAGGACTGCCCCAACCGTCCTGGGTAGCTATGAACTCTGAGACTCGTTCCGGGCACATCGTCTACGCCCTCAAAAGCCCTGTCTGCCTAACCGATGCGGCACACCGCGCCCCGGTCAATCTGCTCGCCCGTGTTGAGCAGGGACTCACAGACGTTCTCGGCGGGGATATCGGCTACGGCGGGCGAATCACTAAAAACCCCATCCATAGAGCTCATATGCCCCTCTGGGGCGATGTAGAAGCCCTCTACGGACTTAGAGACCTTGCTAAGGCACTTGGAGACATCGGAGCCCTCCCAGAGCCTCACAGAAGCGCACAGACCGTTTTAGGCTCCGCTGTGGGGCGTAACGTCGCTTTGTTCAATCTGACCCGCCAGTGGGCTTACAGGGCGCGTTTACGGTACACGGATTATGCCGAGTGGGCAGAAACTGTTTATGCCTTCGCTTCGATGAAAAACGTTTCGGTGATTGCTGATGAGTTCTCACGCGGTCCGATGAGTGAGAACGAGGTAGCCCAGATAGCTAAGTCGATTGCTGGTTGGGTGTGGCGAAATATCACTTCAGAGCAAACAGCGGTGAACCGTAAACGGTGGGGATATTCGCTAGGAAAACGCTCCGGAGAAATCCGTTTAGCGAAGCAGGAAAGTCTTATACAGGCCCTAGAGGAGATGAATTATGGGAGCTGTTAAACCCGTACAACGCCGTTTCACAGCACGAGAAGCCGCCGAACGCCTGGGGGTCACAACAAGGACAGTACAGCGTCTGATGGCTGAGCCTCGTGACAAGTACCTCGCCCGCGCCAACCATAAACGAGAACAAGCCGCCGAACTGCGTGCCCAAGGTCTCTCAGTCCGACAAATTGCTGAGAAGATGGGAGTTTCTAAGTCAGCTGCCGGACGCTACGTCCAAGAGTACGAAAAATCTAATAGCTGAGGCTTATGTCGCTAAGGAACAGGACAAGATAAAAAATATTTTTGGGGCTTGCATTAACGCAAGCCCCAAAAATATTTTTTAACTAATTTCGCCAGAAGAGATATTCTTCTTTTTTTCACTAGCAGTAAAAGTTATAGCCACAATAGCTCCTAAATAAGGAACTATTAAAATTGCTAGCCCCAGTATGCATCTATGCATTTTTGATATAAAGTTTCTATTTTTCATCAAAAAAACCATAGAGTATATTATCAACGCTAACCAAATTGCTACGAAAAATATTTCACTTGTAGAAATATGGAACATAACTACTTCTTAAAAAACCATTTTTCTTTAATCCCAGGGCCATTCACTTTCATGCCTTGCTCCCAGTTTTCGGTCCCGCCAATTCCGCCAAGACGTGCTACCGACCAGTCAGCAGTACAGATTCCTTCACCATTATCCAACCAATGATTCGTTGATACATTGACATTACGGTAGGGAACAATCTGGTTGTAAGTTCCTACGCAAGAACGCGTTTCAAGAACTTGGTTGTTACCAGTTACATACTTGTATTCGATTTTATTCCAACCTAGCTCAATACCAAGTTGACTAGTTTTTTCGGTGTACTGAGAAGTAACTTCATGACGGTCTGAGCTTGCAGTAACTCTAGAAAGTGCATAAGAGCCCTGACTATCTTTAATCTCCTCAGTCCCCACTACTTGAAGGTCGGGAGAAATCTTAGAAGCTTCTTCCTGCGTCATCCCAATTCTGAAATCTGGATGGTTAATAGTTTCTAAGATTTGATTACGTTCTGTATCAGAAAGAGCTTCCCACTTGTCTTTATTTTCTCCAACAAGCTGTATCGAAGATTCAGTAATATGAGAATCATCTGCGTAAGCCGGAGATGCCATAACTCCAGTGGTGAAAATACCTGCAACCGCTAGAGAAGTTGCAATTTTTTTGACTTTAACACTAACCATCGTTCTTGCCTTTCGTTTCTTCTACGCTGAAGATGATTGTTGGGAACAGAAACATTCTAACTATTAGAAGTATGGCATATCAACAGTTAGCAAAAATCGTTAT
>NZ_SPQC01000078.1 GCF_004569295.1 Rothia nasimurium | reverse complement strand
CCCCTCCCCCCCCCCCCCCCCCCCCCCCTGCAACCTACCTACGAGAGCGTCCGCCTGCCCTACTCCCTGCCCCCTCTCCCCCTCTCATGGCTCATCTGCACCCACTCGCGCACCTCTGAGACCCAAGCCCGGGTCTCACTCGAAACTACCCTCAACACAGGACCTACCACGAGCAACGCAGGTACCCACAGCGCCCACCAGCTACCTACAAAATCAACAAGCTGAAACACTTCTAGAACCTCTTTTCAGGTATAAAAAAATCCGCAGTGAAACATCACTACGGACTGAGTATCGGTACAAAAAAAGCCGGTCACTCGACCGGCTCTGTCAGACACTTCTAACGGCTATATCACTACTATGTGCGACAGCTGCTTGGCTGTCAACGGGATAACTGCATTCGGGCGCACCCAACCGCTGCGGGCACTACTCTACAAAAAAAGCTGGTCAAAAGACCAGCGACGTTCTGCATACTTCAGCCGAACCTATCAAGAGCGTACACTCAATTTCTCCATCCCTCAAGAGAAACTGATTTTGGGTGCACTGAATACAGCAATCACTACTCTATGCGGATAACCCCCTTCCCTCAAGATTTTTCTCTTATCCACCAGGCACGTATGCCAAAAACTTTTTGGCCCTCAAAATCCCTCCTTCCTCAGCCGGTTTCACATCAATCGACCCAGAATCACCGCGCAAAAATCTCAGGCTCTCCTGTACTCGTTCCTCGCACCTTCTGCCTGATTTTTTACACGGCCCGCTGGTCTCATGTGCAAAACCGCGTGCAACTTTTTGTGCGCGGACGCTATCGGCGTTGCCGCCGATTACCCGTCACACCTCTTGCACTCAGTAACCCCGGATGTACCAACCCTACTTACTATCTGTTTTGATACTAACCAGAACCCGTTTTCATTCCCCCGCCTATCCCTTGAACACACCCCTAACCAAAGACCCCAAAAAGCCCGTTCAGGGTGGTTTTCCGCCCCCCTGCCTTAGCCGACACTCGGGCATTCTAACCCCCGCCCAAAACTCTTCAAGGGCGCCTGCGGCGTCGCTTGCGCGATGGCCTGCGGCCACCCTATGACGAGTTTTGATCTGGGGGCTAATGCTCCGCGTATCGTCAGCTACGGCGGGAACTAAAAACCCCGCACCGGAGGGTGTGCGGGGTTGTTTAGCCTGCTTTATAAAATTTATAGAGGATATTTGCCGTGAACATATGGCGTTGCGCGTAACTTAATACAGTGCAAAATTCTCCACAAGCTAGGTAGATACTTACGGATACATAGATTCTGAGCCCCCGTTCAAACAGCAAAATATCTTTATAAGTTATAAGCAACTCTACCAATTACAGGCGCTTGAAGGACGCAACTTGATGACTGCACTAGAGATTCCGCTGCGCCAACCAGGCCAGCTTCTACGGTAGCTCTCTAAGTCAATATTGATTGTTCCAGGAAGACCCAGCACATGGCACTCCCACTGCTGAGCCATCGTTGCAGAGGCCATAGACCGGGGATGATGTTCCCGTAAATCTTTCAGTCCTTCAGTTACCACATAAGATGGGTTAAAGGGCTGATACCATCTTGCTAGTGCTGTGACCTGAAGACGGACTTCCCATCCGCCTTTTGCCCAACGTTCATGTACAACGGTGTGAATCATTCCGCGTCTGTAGACAGGATCAGCAACTACAGGATAGTGAACGTTCAAGGTGTCTTTATGTGAAACAACTTGAGTAAGCACATTCCCATTCACCTCATAATGAGTATGGATTTTCTGGCCGCTGGAGTCGAGCGCCCACGGCGGTGTAAAGCCACCAATGAGGTTTCCGTCAGCGTCCTCGATTAAAACGCCTCCGTGCGTTTCAAAGATATTTGCATCTTCAGGTACATCGAGAACGTAGCTGAATCTTTCAGTAGTATCTTCTGAGTTAATAATTGTTGCTATTTGCAACCCACCGTCATCTTTAACAGAAGTAATCGTAGAGAACGTATCTCCTTCGTTGACAACAGTTCCTTCTCCTACAACATCAGCTTTCTCACTATCCGAATCGTAAGGGCGGTAGATTGAAACAGCTTCAGTTGATGCTTCTTGAACCGTAACGGGGCTAGAGATATCGCTAGGTACTTCTATTTCAATATCGGGAAGGGCGACTTCGAGGATGTTGCCTGAATTCTCTTCGGGGGCAACTTCTATAGCTGAGCCAAGTATATCTTGGTCTTTGCTCTGCGCGATAGAAGACATCTGGGAGATAACTCTCTGAGAGTCTAAGGTACTGGAAATATTATTCTGTGCATGTGCTGGAACCGCACTGAGCGTCAGAACACAGATGGAAAGAACTGCGGTGACGTTAGTAAACTTGAGAAACATTAGGAATCCTCAGAACTGAGTAAACTTGGTGTTTACTGGTAGATATGAGAATACATAAAGAAATCCGAAATTTACTAATCATCGTGGGTGCGATTGGTTTTCTTGTATTGTTATTTGCCGTGTTGATATCGGGTGTTCTTGCTCTTTGGCTAGACCCAGAACCGGAGCAGGATAACAGAGCAGAGATTATCGTGGGAGCGGGAATGGAATACTAAGCTTCTGAGGAGGTGCTTTTCAGGTACTGCTATATGTGTCATGAGCCTCTAACCGAAGATAGCAGGGACTAGTCAACCGTGTTGTTTGAACCCAGGGAACTAAAAACCCCGCGTGTGGGGACGTTCTAGTTGGTCTGCTCTCTCTTGACGAGCACGATAAGCACGCTCTTTCACCGTCGAAACCGCAAGCTTAAAGTGCTTGGCTGTCTGAGTCCACGAGTGCCCTAAATCGTCATGATAAGCGCGTATCTCTTCTCGCTCTTGGGCCTTTTCAGCCAGCCATTCAGCACGGCTACGAGAAGTCCAACGTTGTGCAGTGCGTTCAGAAACACCTACACGTTGTGCAGCTTGTTTAGCCGTCTGACTTCCCCGCGAATAGCGAGCGTAGACGCTGGGGGGCAGTTCTTCAGTGCTCATAGAAACCATTTCCTTTCTCGTGCTTTAGTGGCTCTTACCTTCCCACTTTTCACTCCACCTTTACGGCCACGTGCTGACTGAATAGCCGTAAAAGTTGCTTCGTAGACAGCAGGACCGTCGTTCCACAACCGAGATTCTGTGACAATCCACCGCACAATACTTGCCGCAATCTGCTCAGCTTCTCGCTCAGGCAACGGAGTCTTAAACTCATCATTTAGCCCGTGCACATGAGCCGTTACAGCCTGCGCTAGGCCCTCGGGATTACCAAAATGGTTCCGTACCTCGCGATAGGCCCACAGGCGCGCAGAATCGAAAATAGTGCAGTTACGACCTAGCCCTGTAGCGTAGCGCCGCTTGGTCTTGCGCCAACGCTTACTCGGCATGCACCCATCGATTTCCAGAGCCGTTTTTAGCTCGTCCAGGGTGTAGGGGGCAGTGGTCAGCGGGTAGGTTTCCCAATCACTGTGCAGGGGATTCTTGGTCAGTAGCCCCGAATACCCTTTGTCACCGTTCAGGGATATGCGTAGACCCTCGGTAATGGCGTGGGCGTAGGCAATGGGCTTGTAGTGCGCCATTTCTGTGCGGGGAATGGGATTAGCGAGCACCCAAAGAGCGTGTGCATGGCCGTTGGCAGGGTTTTCTACGACCCAGTTCGGCGGGTAATTGATGCACCAAATCGCTTTTTGTAGGGCGATGCCGTCGTCGATGTCTACAACGAGCAGGTTGGTGAGCGCCTGGGGGTTAGCTTCGATGTAGCGCCGTCCCATGGCTTCGTCGCGTTTCTGCCGCCAAATGCCTTGTGAGAGGTCATCTGTAGCGTAGGGGTAACGCGGTAGCCATGCGGTTTCCCAATCGAGGGTTTCGGTCATGGTTCAATAGTGCCACACAATTCCGTCCTGTCGGCAATACGACACGAAGCCAAGTCAGATATTTCGCCCTCTGCCGTGGGCGCGCACGGCGACCTCTCTCCCTCTCTCCTCCTCCCCCCCCCCTGTCTCTTATAAACCTCTGACGCTGCCGACGTCGGAGAGAGTGTAGATCTCTGTGGCCGCCGTATC
>NZ_SPQC01000077.1 GCF_004569295.1 Rothia nasimurium | reverse complement strand
CCCACGGCGGCAGGGCGCGAAGAGCCCACCTCCCCCACTGAAATAGCCTGCCGGGAAACCCCCACGGCCCCCAGGGTGAGGTGGTCAGCTACGCAGGTGCCCCCGCGTCCGCTGATTAAATAGCCTTCCCCAACCAGCTGCTCATACGCAAAAACAACCGTTCCACGTGAAACATTCAACCGCTCAGCCAGCGCACGGGTAGAAGGCAGCGGGTCCCCCGCCACCAGAAAACCACCCAGCACCAGAGCCCGAATCTGCTCAGCCACCTGCGACGGCAAAGAACCCGGCGCCGACCGCGACACACTCACCGGCAACTGATCAAACCGCGAATACTCCGCCACGCCACACTCCCCTCACATCAAAGCCGTGCTCCCCCGATACTAGCCCACCGGCGTCCGCACCCCATGAAAAATGCCCGCCGCGAAGCACACGCGGCGGGCATCTATCCCAAACATAACGAAAAGGGGCACCGGGCTACTGGCGCCGGCACCCCTCTCGCATCAGATTCTTCCCAGGGAATCTGACTAACCTACGTACTCCCAAACGCGTACGTAGTCAACCTCGATTGCGCAATCCGCGGTGGTCTCAGCGAGGCCACCCCAGTAGGCATTACCTGCCTGCATGCACAAACGGATGTTGAACTGCTCACCAGCAGGCAGTGCGGCCTGGTAGCGAGGATCCTCTAACGAGACGAACAGGTATTCAACCCCGTCAAAGAAGAACTTGATACCGGCAGGAGTCTTCTCAACTGCCCAGGTGTGGTATTCATCGGCAAGGTTCTGGCCCAGTACGGGAATCAGGGCGCTCTTCTTAGCCTTGTTGCCCTGCTGCTGGCCGTAGTGCACGGTGCCCTCAGAACGGTTGGAGATATCAACCTTCTGCTTGCTGGAGGTGTAGCCGTAGGACTCGGAGATATCGATTTCACCGAGGAGGGCGGTATTATTGGGGCGCATCCAGATGCCACCCCAGGCACCAATCTGAGTGGGATTTGAGGCGGGCTGCTTGGCGCGGTATTCCAGGCGGAAGCTCTCAGCGGAGAACTTGCCCATGGTGTCAATGTAGCCGGTGGCCCATTCGCGCAGCTTGCCGTCCTTGTAGGTGACGGGGGTAGCCAGCTTCTTCAGCCAAATCTTGGCGGAGGAGTCGCCCATGGTCACGGCTTCCTTGAGGTTGACGCCGGAGTCGTAGCCTACGTAGGACTTATCGCGCACGCGCCACTTAGCGCCGTCGATTGCGCCGTTGTTGAAGCCATCTTCGAAGATGAGCTTACCCCAGCCTGAAGCGGTCAGAGCGCCGCGGTGCTCGCCCCAGTTGTCTGCCTTGGCCTTAGCGGCAGAGACAACGTGGGTGGAGGGGACGGTGCGGCCTGCGTAAACGCTGATGCCGGTGCCGGTGCCCTGGGGGGGTGCCGTAGAAGGGGATGACGTTGTCGTTTGCCACCAGGGTTTCAACGGCCTGGCCATCAACGATGACCTGGGCAACGAGGCGGGTAGCGCGCACCGAGAGAGCCAGCTCATAAGAGAAGGTTGAGGTGGGGGCGGTAGCTGCAAGGACCTTCTGGCCCAGGATGACGGTGCGGTTGTTGATGACGCGCTCGATCAGCAGGGTCAGCTGGCCGGTGTTACCGATGGTCAGCAGGGCGGTGTAGTAGTCGCGACCGGTGGTAACGCGTCGTGCGATGACGCGGGTGTAGATGGTGCCAGCGGCAGGACGCGAGGTGGTGTAGGTTGCCTCAACCAGAGCGTCGGAGGTCTTGGCACCCATGGGGGTGAAGGCCTGGGCGAAGGGGGAGGTGTAGGTGACGTCCGCCAGAGGGGTAAAGCGCAGGACGCCTGATGCCAGGCCGTTGCCATTGAGCGCGGTACCGGTGTTTGCGTGCGCTGCCTGGGTGGTCAGTGCGGTTGCTACAGCGGTTGCGGCGGTCAGTGACAGGAAGTTGCGTCGGGATACAGAAAGCATGGTTTGGGTCTCTTTCGTGTGTATTTGTTTGGGGCGGGAGACTCTTGGGGAGAGCCGGGGTGTGGATTCTTGGGGAATCCAGGTGAACCCTGGGGTGGGTTCACGTGGCTCCTGGGTGGAGCCTGTGGGCTTTGGGTTAGCCCCTTGTGCTTCGGCTGAAAACTTTATAGGATGTTTGGGGGACAAAACAACCACCTTCCTCGTGAAGTAATTTTATTTACCCTTGTAAAAGTAGACTTGTCTGGTGAAAAAATTTTTTGGAAAAAAATTTGAAGCTGTCCCCAGGGGTGGGTTCTTTGGGCAAAATAGCTCATTTTTCAAAGATTTTGGGGGAAGTTTGTCCCCCAAACCTCTTCATCAGCTGACTGGCAGAGCCAAAAAATTTTAGGGTTTGGGGACAGCTTGCCCCCCCTAAAACGTGCCGACAGGCGTCCACCTCCTTGCCTATGGTCTAAAAACTTTGCTAGAAACTGGCCCTATTCTTAGACCGCATCAGGGGGCACAGTTGAAACCATGACTGAAAACAAGACCACAGAAACCACCGTTACCGGCTCCCCCCTCGTCAAGCGCGGCCTGGCCGACATGCTCAAGGGCGGCGTCATCATGGACGTCGTCACCCCCGAACAGGCAAAAATCGCAGAGGACGCCGGCGCCGTAGCCGTCATGGCCCTCGAACGCGTCCCCGCCGACATCCGCGCCCAGGGCGGCGTCGCCCGCATGAGCGACCCCGACATGATCGAGGGAATCATCGACGCCGTCTCTATTCCCGTCATGGCCAAGGCCCGCATCGGCCACTTCGTAGAAGCCCAAATTCTGGAACATCTCAAGGTCGACTACATCGACGAATCCGAGGTTCTCTCCCCCGCTGACTACGTCAATCACATCGACAAGCACGGCTTTAAGGTGCCCTTTGTCTGCGGTGCCACCAACCTGGGTGAGGCCCTGCGCCGTATCACCGAGGGCGCTGCCATGATCCGCTCCAAGGGCGAGGCTGGCACCGGTGACGTCTCTGAAGCCACCAAGCACATCCGCACCATCAAGACCCAGATTGCCGAGCTGCAAGCCCTACACGCTACCGCCCCCGACCTGCTGTACATCAAGGCCAAGGAGCTCGCTGCCCCCTACGAGCTGGTACGCGAGGTCGCCGAAACCGGCAAGCTGCCCATCGTACTCTTCACCGCTGGCGGCGTGGCAACCCCGGCTGACGCTGCCATGATGATGCAGCTGGGTGCGGACGGCGTCTTCGTCGGCTCCGGCATCTTCAAGTCGGGCAACCCCGAGGCCCGCGCCAAGGCCATCGTCAAGGCAACCGCCTTCTACAACGACCCTGCAGCGGTTGCGGACGCCTCCCGCGGCCTGGGCGAAGCCATGGTTGGTATTAACGTGGCAGACCTGCCCGCCCCCCACCGCCTGGCGGAGCGTGGCTGGTAGTGAATTTTCGCCCTGTTGTTGGCGTCCTTGCCCTGCAGGGCGGGGTCGCCGAGCACGCGTCCCTGCTGGAGAAGCTGGGGGCACAGGTGGTTTTGGTCAAGCGCCCCGAGCAGCTGGAGGAGCTGGACGTCCTGGTTCTTCCCGGTGGGGAATCGACGACCATTGACCGGTTGACCAGGATTTTTGGCCTGCGCCAGCCCCTCATTGACGCTATCGCGGGTGGCCTACCCACCCTGGGCACCTGTGCCGGGCTGATTCTTCTGGCTCGGGAGATTGAGGACCCGGCGGCAGGCCAGCAGACCCTAGGTCTGCTCAATGTGACCGTGCGCCGCAACGCCTTTGGCTCCCAGGTTGACTCCGCAGAAACCGAGCTGGCCTGGGATGCTACCGGGGCGGACGGTGATGGCCCGGTTACCGGCGCAGGCGGGCAGGCACCGGTGAAGGCCGCCTTCATCCGCGCCCCCATTGTCACCCAGGTGGGGGAGGACGTCACCGTGCTGGCCCGTCACGCCGGGCAGGTGGTCGGGGTGCAGCAGGGCCACCTGCTGGGCATCTCTTTCCACCCGGAACTCACCGGCGATACTACCGTGCACCGGGCCCTGCTGGGCCTGACTAGCCGGGCAGAGGCGTCCTAGAAGCGTCCGCCTCCACCGCCGCCGCTAAAGCCCCCGCCGCCCC
>NZ_SPQC01000076.1 GCF_004569295.1 Rothia nasimurium | reverse complement strand
CGGAGCAGCCGCCGCCTGCTCCGCCTATCCCGGATGAGCTGATTCAGCTGATGCCGGATTTTTTGAAGCCGCCTACCTCGTAGGTGGCTTTTTCTTTACCCAAAAACACTGCGCCCCTAGCCCCCCCAGGTTGGGGGCGCACCCATCTAATGAAAGGAGGCACCAGCATGCCAATGCTCACCAACCTAGCTGACGTACTCCGGGCCTATACCGCGCCGGACGGCTCAAAGCTCACCGTAGTCGAAACCGCCGGCTGGAAGACCCGTGGATACGCCGGGCAGGGCCTAACCGCTGCTGTGGGCCATATGTGGCACCACACTGCCACCGCGGAATCAGCTTTCGCGTATGCCGACTGCCCGACCCTGAACCTGCTCATCAGTGGCCGCCCTGACCTGCCGGGTCCCTTGTGTAATATCGCTTTTGGCCGCTCAGGCACGATCTACGTGGTGGCTGCCGGCGTGGCAAACCACGCCGGGCCTGGCTCAGCCGGTGGAGCCTACGCGAATACCGGTAATCACTACTTCATCGGCAACGAGATGGAATCCTCCGGTATCCGTGATGACTGGACTGAGGCTCAGCGCCGGGTCATGCCCCACCTGGGCGCCGCCCTAGAGCGTGGCTACGGGAAGGGTAAGGACTTCATCCAGATTGGCCATAAGGAATACTCCGACCAGGGCAAGATTGACCCGGCGTACATCGATATGAACACCCTGCGCCAGAATATCAACGACATTCTTTACGGTGGCACCACCCACGTGGCTCCCGCCGCGCAGAATGCTACCCCTGCCCCGGCCCAGCAGACCGCCGTGGGTAACAATCTCAATGCCCCGCACTGGACTGTGCGGGCTGGGGACACTCTGGCTAAGATTGCCCGCTACTACTTCGGCAACGCATCTGCAGCCGATATCAAGAAGCTGACCGACTACAACAGCATCAAGGACGCTAACAAACTGGCCATCGGTCAGCGCGTCTTTATCCCCGGCCCCCTGGTGTGGACCGTTGAGGCGGGTGATTCTTGGGAGAAGATTGCGGCCTATTACGGTTATAGCGTGCAGGCGGTCAAGGATCGTAACCCGGGTAAGAGCCTTGCCCCGGGTACTGTGATGATGATTTGGGGAGCAGGTGAGCGTTAGTGACTGGACCTATCTTTACTCATGATGTGGGCGAGCTCCTGGATACGGACTCCCCCACCCTGACCCCGTTGGCTGATACTGGTGGCGCGGTGTCCGAGCTAATACCTGCCCATACCCGTCGCTGGGTCTACGCCCTCTATGCTCTGGGCTCTGTGGTGCTGGGCGCGATCCAGGTTGGCTACAGTGCTGGGGGCTTCACGCACCCAGTCTGGCTGACCGTTGCAACCGCCGTCTGGGTCTTCCTAGGCGGCTCGCAGGGGCTACTTGCTCTGTTGAAGACCCCGCTGACCTAGTGGCTTGGAAAGAAACTGCCCCTCCCCGCTTTTGTACGATGGAGGGGCAGTTTTACTTATTCTTTAGTACTTGCCTGTAAAGAGGGAGAATCGCTCAACCTATTTTTTAGGGAGCTGGCAACCGTATTTGTTCATTGCAAGCGATGACCCATTGAAGCAACTAGGAACGTAGTGTGTTTGCGTTCCGTATCCTCGTTTAACGAAGCTTCTTTTCCTACCTGAGGAATCTACTTCGCAGGCATTGCCCATAGAACATTCCTGTCTGCCTTCAACATAAGTGTTATTGACTCCTATGATAGAGCCGTTATTGGCGTTGATGATTGGTGAGCCACTTGAACCTGGCTGTACCTGGCAACCGGAAGCTGTGTAACGCATGGCATCTTTCCATACCCATGACCCCTCATGCAGTTCATGTGCAAAACCATCTATTTTGCAGGAGTAAGTTTTCATCCAGTAAGTACTTGGGATCTGAATAGGAGTTCGTGCGGAGGGGCGTTGGGCGGAGAAAGGGCGAACTTTCACACCGCTGGCTTTAAGCTGGGAGTAAGTTTTGTTCGTACGTAGGATGGCTAAGTCAGTGTTGTCCATCGTGGCGTACACAATGTCGGTCAGTTGGGCTTTGGTGAGTTCGCGAGGTTGCGTTCCTCCATAGAAGGAAACTTCTTTGAAGTAGGAAGCGCCGTTGCGTTGCAGTGAGTAATCAGTGATGACCTCGCCGCGTTCCATGAAACGGTCAAAAACGGGTTTGATGCAATGGCCATTGGTCATTACTAAGGCACGGTCGCTGTCTTTTGCTCCTGGGAGTTGGATGAGGGAGGCAGAGCAGTTATAGATGCCTACGGTAGAGTCAAAGGTTTGGTATGGGTTTTGTGCTTGAGCTGGTGCGGTTGCAGCTGTGGAAAGGGCTGCTATAAGAGCGGTAGTTGTGGCTACTAGTCGGGTGATAAGGCTGAGTTTTGTATTCATGAGGAATCCTTGAGGTTGAGTCTAAGGCACTCAGATGGGTATGGTTATCTTTGGAGAGATAGTTTCTGTCTTCTGAATATCTAAATATGAAGGGCGCCCTGTTTACAGCTTCTACACGGTAGACAGGGCACCCTTTTCCTATACATGCTGGGTTTTCTTTAGATGGTCCAGCATGATTCGGTGTAGTACTGGTAGGCCAACTTGCCAGCTGCGGTGCCGTATTGTGCGAATTCTTGCTGGAACTTGTAGTCCAGGGTGATGCGAGTGTTGTTGTTGACGGCCTTGGTCATGAGCTCGTGGATGCGGTAGGAGTCTTTGCCCATTGCGCGGGCGAGCTTATCGTAGGTGGCAGAGTATTCGCGGGTGCAGGCTACCTGTTTTCCGGAGCTGGTGTATGCCTCTGGGGATGCGTATGCCTGTGCTGGTGCGAATCCTGCTGCTAGAAGGCCGGCAATCAGGGGGTTAGGATGATGGTTTTCAGTGGACGCTTCATTGGGTTTACCTCGTTTCTTGTGGTGTGCTCTTCAGCCGTTGCACGCCTGCATGCATCTCTTATCTGAAGAGTCTACGTGTCAGTTCTTAGCTGACAATTTAAGCATAACTAGCATATTCGTTCTAGATAAAGACTTTTTTGGATGTTTAAATCATGACGCTGTATGTCATGCGCTGAGTTTTATGAGGCTTTAGAGTTCAGCTTTGTATCCGTTGCCGTCTCGGATGAGGATGATGCGTTCAGGCAAAGCTGGGTGCGATGCGGGCTCAGAATTATCTTCTTGATAGAACCATTCCAGAGGTACCCCGGTAGCTTCAGCGATAGCTTCAACAATCTCAGGCGGAGGAGTGCGCTGCTCTTTCTCGTAGCGTGTCATTGAATTCGCCGATACCCCCACAATTGAGGCAAGCTCATGCTGTTTAAGCCCAGCATCTGTACGAGCCTTAATAATTCTGTCCTTAAGAGTAAATCGGGGGATATGCATATCTACATCTTACCCATCTGGGTGATGAATATACCGACACACCCTAAACTCAGTTTATAAACCACCCATAAATAGATATATTCAATACAAGTGGTTTATTTATCACCCACTTGGGTAGTCCTTCTTCCTTTACGGTTCTTGAAACCCGGCACCCAGCCTTGCAAGCTGCGGAGCGAAAACAAGCAACCGGCCGGTTAGCCCCGTTGGACTGGGGCACATGACAGAGAGAGCCATTACCGGCATTGGCACACAAAGGCGTTCAGCCCTTGGGGTAGCTCCCCAGGCAGAACTCATACGACAAGGCGCCCATAGCCACAGTACACGCTCAGCACAGGGGGTCTACTCGTCGTATCTGGGAGAGGAAACCCAGCGGCAGAACCTCGGGCTCTTT
This sequence comes from Rothia nasimurium, assembly GCF_004569295.1. Lineage (GTDB taxonomy): Bacteria > Actinomycetota > Actinomycetes > Actinomycetales > Micrococcaceae > Rothia > Rothia nasimurium_B. Next base: position 418 of record NZ_SPQC01000076.1, on the reverse strand, counting down.
TGGGGGATGGGAATTCAAAAGTTCCCGCGTAGCGCAAACCCCCGCCAGGGGCACCACTTCCAGCCCACCGGGCTGGCACACCAACCTAACCACTAACCAACCCATAACGGATAGAAAGACCCAGCCATGACAACCCGCCCCACCGAAACCAGCACCAGCGAGATCACCCGCCGCATCGTTGCCAGGCTTGGAGAGAACATCAGCATAGACCAACTCTATGAGCAAATCATCGCAGAACTCAAGGAAGAATACGTAGCAGACCCAGACCAGCAACTGCACTACACCCACACCAAAGCACCGAATAGCCCAGCACTCTGCGGGGAACCTGCACCATCAGGGGGCTGGTTCAACCCCAATGCCCGGGCTAAGACCCAGTGGCTCAAACTCGTTGGCAGCATCTGCCCCATCTGCTCCCACG
>NZ_SPQC01000075.1 GCF_004569295.1 Rothia nasimurium | reverse complement strand
GGGGGGGCTAGGGGCGCAGTGTTTTTGGGTAAAGAAAAAGCCACCTACGAGGTAGGCGGCTTCAAAAAATCCGGCATCAGCTGAATCAGCTCATCCGGGATAGGCGGAGCAGGCGGCGGCTGCTCCGTATCAATATGCGCCCGCAGCTGGTAGATATAGGCCGCGCTCATAGAGATATGCAGCCGGGCAGCGTCCTTAATGGCGTAGGCCTCGGTCTTCGCCTCATGCATCTCTTTATGGGCTGTGGCAGCTTCATCGCGCAGCTTACGGACCTCAGCGCGCAGCTCAGCTACTTCCTCTTGCAGATTATCGACCAAGGCCGAAGAAGCATCAGCCTTATTCTTGCCGCGCTGCACCCAAGCTGTCATCAGCGCGCCAGAGACACCGCCGATAGCGGTAACGGCGACGCCAACCAGGGCCCAAGCCTCAGGGGGTATAGGGGGAATACTCAGTTTATGCCTCCCTTTCCCACGGGGCCAGCTGACCCGGCCGTAGATTCATATCAGGGGACGGCCGCCCCCAATCCACAGGCGCCCACTGAACTGAAGCCCAGGGGAAGTCACTTACATCAAACCCATTATTTCCGTACTTATCTATGTAGCTTCTTTCGATAATCCCGCCACGCTTCCACGGGTCTTCACCGTAAAAATGCGCGAAAGTTCTCCCCTGCTCAGCATTAAAAGCATGAGTCCACAAATTCGTATCGGTAAAGACCAGCCCGTACTTTTTCGCCGCCTCAATCAGCACCCGAGTAAACTCCGGAAAAGGCTTACCCGTCTTGGGGTTATACATGGGGTCAAGCTCCGGGTCTACCCGCCCCCACTGCCCATGCGTAGGAGTAACCGTAGAACCACCCCAGACCTGCCCCTGGGCGTACTTCGAGCCTCCAGGTAGATAATTCTCTAGCTTCCCATCAGAGCCACGAGACGGCCAGGAAATATAAGGAGAGCCGCTATCATCATGCATCCTGAGGGCCGAAGCAGTCACGCACAAGGCGTGGTCAATCCGTTTCACCAGGGCCTCCTGAATGCCGATGAACCCGAAGGAGTTATGCATACCCGCAATATTCGATAGTCCGCGCCGTTGCTGAAGAGCGTAATTATCTTCGGCAAGATGAGTAAGACCAGGGCGCACGATTGAGTATCCGCCGGTGCCCTTCCACACCTCGGGCCTATCAGCTGAGACCGATACGGTCATAAAATACTCACGCATAATACCGGTAGACACATCGTAAATCGCCAGGCCACGGTCCCCGTTTTGGGCAGGCACCATCCAAGGCTCTGCTGGAATATCACCATTCAGATACTGGTCATACTCCGCCTTATCAGTCCCAATGGCCACCGCTTGCTCAAAACGGCGTGTACCATGTCCCGTAATAGAAGAGTCCACCAGATAAGCATGAATCGGCTGAGTCCCAAAAGAAGAAGTATTGAGGGAAGTGGAGCTACCAAAAGCGCCATTAGGCCTAAAGGGCGCAAGGGCCGCTACAGTTGCAGCCGTTTCCTCAGACCGCTCATCAAGGGGCATAGCCGATACATCCCTTTGGAGAATCGTGCCTTCCCCCAAGTATCTTTCACGGGCGAAGATGGAAGAGTAGACCACCCCGCCGTAGCTGGTGGCCTCGGTAACTTCCACCCACGCTTCACCTGAATTCGTGTAGGACTCTGCGTATTCCCAGGCCTGGCTGGCGCTACTGAATATCCTTGCCATACGTTAGAACCCCAGCTTTGTAATCTTCACATTATCCACCGCAAACGACGCTGCGCCATTAGTGGCGATTGTGGTATTTCTGAAATAAAGGTTCGGGGCAGTATTCACACCAATATCGACTTCTTCGGGGATGGAGATACTACGCACCCCGGTGGGGGTTTCTGCCCGTACTGTGCGACCGAAGCGCTCCAGCACATAGCGCCCTAACGGTAGCCCATCGGCAAGCCGGTGAGTGGTACTGTCGCCCGGTAGACGCACTTCTAGACGAGGCTGCGAATTAACGCTTAGCTGATATAGGGTGAAAGAAATCGCACCCGATGCAATCCCATTGAAAATAATTTGAGGGGTGGCACCGTGCGTCACGCTCTCAAATTTGGTGAGGTCAAATTCCAACCGCCAATTCTCCGGCATCTGAGGCACTACGGCACAATACCAGCCGTAGCTGTCAGCGCCGATTGTGGCGGATGGAAGTAGCTCCAGGGCGTTGCCCCTGACCTGCACCAGCCGGTTTCTCTTGGTTTTCTTCGCGTCATCGCCACGCACATCACCGATGGTCTGCCAGGTCTGTGTAATCCCGCCCAGGGCAGAATCTGATTCTGCCCCGGCCAGCTGCCCATCTGCCCTATCGAAGGAGTCTGAGAAAAAGACCTGGCTTTGCTCGGGGTCAGGGAAAGTATGCACCCACCGAGGAGTTGCCAGAAGCTCATACCCTTCTGCTGCTACCGCCTCAACGGTCACATCAACTGGCAAGGTAGCGCCAGTGACCTTGACCCACTGCCCTGGGGTAACCTCATCTCCACCAACCACACGGTAGCTCACCCCTACCAGGGGAGCTACTAAGACCGTACCGGCATAATCGTCATAGACAGGTGGCTCTGGGAAGACTGGGACACTCTTGGTGAGTGGGCGAGTCCATTTCACTGGCACTGTTTTACCGTCTGGTAGCCGCACGCTAATCTCTTCGGGCTCTTCCTCAGAGATGACCTCCCAGTACCCGGTGAGGGTAGCTAAAGCGGTCTTGGTCAGTAGATTATCTAGCGTAATAGGAATATCACTGACTTGCCCGTTGCTGAGTGTTACCCGCACAGTATTGGTGCCTACCGAGGTGATAGCTGCAATGCCCGTATCAGGGGCGTTTACCCATTCAGCATCATTGCGCCCCACGCGGGCTAGTATCTGGCCGTTGCTTCCGCCTGTAGGCAGAGGATCTAGACTATTGACTTGCTCAATGGTGGCATACCCGCTTAAATCAGGGGCCGGTGCCTGGGTCTGAATCATCTGAGACACCTCACCCTTATCAGGGTAGGGCTTTAGCTCATTACTGAGCAGGTCTTCAACTTCCTTGCGGGCCACAGCCCCCAGGTTACCGGTGGGCTTGACCCCGCGAAACTGATTCATTTCCATATCTGATGAGGCCTTTCTATACTACGAAGCTGTAATGATCATCGCCATCATTATTAACCGCTACCGGTTCACCCAGTCCGTTGGTCACGGTATACAGGCCCTCACCGGTATGGGTGATAATGAGGTTCTCACGGGCTGCCTGCCTCGCTTCCAAATCGGCGACCTTAGCATCAATGACTCTGTAAGCTGCTTCATTATCAGTAGCCACAGTTGCCGGGGAGTCATTGCCCTTATAAGGGATTCCTAGGTTAGGGGTAGTCCCCCCCCGTAGTCAGCCATGATTTATTGGCTCCTTTCAGGTAATGCTTCATACATCTGTCCATAAGTCTTAGACGCAGGGATAGTGGCGTAGGTGGTGTAGGCGGCGGCCATATCCGCATAGGTCTTACCGGCACGCATATCAGTAACCCGCTTAGCCCCCAGGTCATAAGAGCAAGAAGGGACATGCCCCTCCCACGTCTCCCGGTAGCCGGTGAGAATATACTCAACCTCCCACCGCGCCCCGGCCTCATCGGTAGAACGCAGAATATGCGAGTCCCCTATCTGCTTACGCGGGTCCCACAGCATTGAGAGCGAATCAAAGGTGATACGCTCAACCCCTAGCTCCACCGCCAGGGCCTTCGCAACCCTGGTAGCGTCCTGAGGCTGGAGCCACCAGGCAGCCTCCAGCTCAAAGTCAGGACCAGGCCCCCCGCTAGGGGCATGAATCACCTTATCGACCCAGGTAATGACCCAGTTCGCCCGGATAATTGGCATGGGCACCCCACGATTGCCAAAGCGCAAATTACCGACAGCAAGGGTGGGAGTGGCCAGGTAATACTTCTCAATCGCCCTGGTGCCGTTGGTGTCTACTGCGAAGCTCATTTTCAAAGCACGCTGCCCCAGAGCCTCCAGAGACGCTGAAAGAATCTCATGGTTCTGCGCCCCACCGGTCCACCGGTAACCCTCAGGATCCCCCTTATTCTCGAAGCTGATAGCCCACCAAGACCCAGTGGGGGTATTGAAGGTAGCCCAATCGTAGATACCATCACGGGCCTTGACCACCGGCCGGAAACCAGTATCAAGCCCCACCATATCCACCTCATCAGGCAGAGTGTAGAAAATTTCTTTGGTCTCGTTGGGGATTAGCTCGATGATATTTTCTGGCTGGTAGACCACACCGTGGGTCAGAGTCTCATGCCCTTGAAGGGATGGCTCTTGAGATTTGACCAGCACCCCGCCGCGCACCCCGTCGCGGGCTGTGGTCCATGCCCCGGCGAAAACTTTCTCGCCCAAGGTATCGGTAATCGAGGGCTTGCCGGTGGCCAGGCGGTCGCGGGCCGCTAGGTTTAGGCGGCCTTCCTCATCAACCCAGACGGTGCCCAGGGTGGCCGCGCACCATTCAGAGATTATCTTCTCGGCAGTGACGTTTTCGAAGCCGCGCACAGCGTGCAGGCGCTGGGTCTCTAGGGCGCTGAGCCGTATCACAGGGGTATGGGTGTTCATGGCCTCAACCCGGCGCGGCCC
>NZ_SPQC01000074.1 GCF_004569295.1 Rothia nasimurium | reverse complement strand
CCCCAGGACGTCTGGTCCCCGCCCTTTATCTAAGGCAAACCGGCAAATTACCAGACCCCACCCAGCTCTATCCGCTAGTATGTACGCGGTGAAGAAAAGCGTTCTGCTGAAGAGCGCAACCTCAAGGAAAGTGAAACCAGTGAAGAAAAAGTCAGCCCTTTTCGCATCCAGCGGCGCCGTGCTCGCTCTCGTCCTGTCTGCCTGCGGCGGTTCCGGCAGCGGCAGCAGCCTCTCAGATGTCGACTACTCCATGAACGGGGCAACCGCCGAACCCTCGGTTTCCTTCGCAACCCCCTTCGCAGCCAACGGCACCGAAGCCTACAAGATTGAGGACGGCGACGGCGCCACCATCGAGGACGGCGACAGCCTGCTCGTTGACGCCACCGTCTTCAGCGGAACCGACGGCACCTCCCTGGGCACCACCTACACCGACGCACCCATGATTATCCCCGTGGGTGAAGACCTGAAGAACGCCGCCCCCGAACTCTACGACATTCTGATTGGCTCAAAGGTCGGCATGTCCTTCTCTTACTCCACCAACATCGATACCGCCTCCACCTCAACCGCTGAGGCAACCCCCACCGTTTCAGCAGGCACCGCCACCAACGTTGAGGTCTACACCGTCTCCGGCAAGCTGCTCAAGAGCGCTGAAGGCACCGAGAACGAGAAGAAGTTATCCGCTCTGGAAAGCTTCTCCCTGGCCGATGACGGCACCGCCACCTTGACCCTGTCAGCAGACCGCGGCGATGCCCCCACCGAGCTTTACACCGAAGACCTCATCACCGGCACCGGCGCAACCGTGAGTGAATCCGACACCATCTACGTCAACTACGTTGGCGTGACCTGGTCAGATGGCACCCAGTTCGACGGCAACTTCGGCGCTAGCCCCACCGCCCTCTCCCTGAACGGCGTCATCGAGGGCTGGAAGCAGGGCCTGGCCGGTAAGACCGTCGGTTCCCGTGTCCTGCTGGTGATCCCCAGCGAGCTGGCCTACGGTGAGGACGCCGCCACCAGCGGTGCCCCCGAAGGCGCCCTGGTCTTCGTGGTAGACATCTTGGGCTCCTCACCCACCCGCACCGCCGCAGCATCAGCTAGCGCCTCAGCCGACGCGTCCGCAACTGCAACCGCAGATGCCAGCGCAAGCGCTACCGAAACTGCTTCTGAGTCTGCGAGCGCTGAAGCTACCGCCTCAGCCAGCGAATAAGACCTCTGTTATCACTCCATTAGAAAAGGTAAAACCTCATGTCATTTGGTCAGCGTAATCTCGACCGTAGCAAGCCTGAAATTGATTTTCCCGAAGGCGGTACCCCCGAAGAGCTCATCATCATCGATGAGATTGAGGGTGCTGGCGAGGTCGTTGAGGCTGGCGATACCGTGTTAGCCCACTACGTGGGTGTAGCTTTCTCCACTGGTGAAGAGTTTGACTCTTCCTGGGGTCGCGGTGAGCCCCTGCGTTTCCAGGTTGGTGCCGGTATGGTTATCCGCGGCTGGGACGAGGGCCTGCTGGGTATGAAGGTGGGCGGCCGTCGTCGTCTGGAGATCCCCAGCGAGATGGCTTACGGTTCCCGCGGTGCCGGTTCTGCTATTGGCCCTAACGAGTCACTGATTTTTGTGGTTGACCTGGTAGACGTCATCAAGCGTTGATTCTCACTGCGGGCTTGTGCCTGCGCGTGTTTGGCCCCCGGTTCGAAAGAGCCGGGGGCTATCTTTGTGTATGTGACTTCTAAAGCTGTTGAACGTGCTGCTGCCTTACTTGATGTGCTCTCGTCTGCCCCTTGGGGGCTGGATCGGGATGCTGTGCGCCAGCGGGTGCCGGGCTATGACCAGGCGGCGACCGATGCTGCGTTTGAGCGTATGTTTGAGCGCGATAAGCAGGTCTTGCGGGCTCTGGGTGTTGAGCTGGTGGCTGAGCGGGCTGATTGTTCTCGGCTGGGTTTTGTGTATCGGCTTGAGGCTAAGTCGCAGGCGGTGGCTGATTTTTCTGCCCTGGATGTGGTGGTGCTGAGCCACTGTGCGCGGGCCTGGGAGGGTACCGAGGTGGAGCGGTTGGCTCGTGCTGCCCTGCTCAAGGTGGGGGTGAGCGTGGGCCAGCGTCTGGGCGGTGAGCTGGGGGAGCCTGCCCGGTTTACCACGGTTCCCGGGGTCGCTGAGTGCCTGGCGGCGGTGGCTGAGGGTAAGGGCGTGAGCTTTCGCTATGCTGGCCGGGACGAGGTGCGCGCGGTTGCTTGCTGGGGCCTGGGGCTGCGGTTTGGCCACTGGTACCTGGTGGGCTGGGATCGGGCCCGTCGGGGGCAGCGTATTTTTAGGCTTGACCGGGCAGCGGGGCTGTCTGTTCTGGCTGTTGAGGGGCCGCAGCCCCCTGCCTCTTTTTCGATGGCCCGGGAGTTAGCTGCTCTTGAACCTGAGCAGGTTCCGCAGGTAGCTACCGTGCCTCTGTTGCCCGGGAAGGGTGCGGACGGGGTGCAGCTGGCTCCCTCCTACGGGGTGGTGGAGTCTGCCCTGCAGGCGATGAGGGGCGGACGCACCCACCGGCTCCCGGAGGGCACATCGGCTCTTGGCGTGGTAGGGGACTACCAGTGGAAGGTCGCTGATGAAGAGGAAAAGCTTCGGCGGGAATTGCGGGCCTGGCATGCCCCGGTATCTGATATTGCTCTTCCTGAACGGACTAAGATCTGGAAGCCTGTAGCTGCTCAGCGGGCCCGTGAAAGTGCTTCAGACCAGCTCATGAGGCTTCTACTCATGGTGTCCCTAATCGAGAGTACCGGGGGCCTGCCCCTTGCTACCCTGGCAGATTTCTTTTCAACGACGGAGCAGAAGGCACGCTCCCAGCTGGAAGGTTTAGCCAGTAGCCTTGGTTTCGAGTCTTTGAACCTAGATATTAACTCTGCGGGGTTCGTGACCCTGCGGGGGCAGCAGGTGCTGACCCGCGGTGTGTCACCGACTGAAACCGAGGCCCTGGCGCTGAGCCTGGCTCTTGACCTATCGGCCAGCCTCGATACGGAGTCCTTTTACAGCCACCTGCGCCAGAAGGTATGGGCCTCGGTTGCTGCCAAGAACCGGCCCGAAGTTGCACCCATGTCTGAACGGGTAGGGGTCTATCGGGCTGACCTTGACCCCCTAGTACAGCGGGCTCTTGATCAGCAGATTCCCCTCGATATCACCTACAGCTCCCACCGTTCTGTCTCCCGCCGCGTTATTGAACCGCTGGCCCTTATCGTTGATAACGGGCCTCGCTACCTGCAAGCCTGGTGTCGCTTGAGCGGGCAGGTGCGGCACTTTAGACTTGACCAGATGTTGAGTATGGCCCCGGTCGAGGGTGATAGCTTCACTCAGCAGGTGCTGACTAGCCCCGAGAGGGGAGAGGACGCGTCCGCTCCCGTTAGCCCTCGCAGCTGGCTCACCCAGCTGACCAGTGGCCAGGCTGCTGCCCAGACCATGATTCTGGCTGTCACTAAAAGTCTGCCGGTAGCCCAGCGCGAAAAAACCCACAGCACCCTCTACCGTTACGCCCTTGAAATAGCCGAAGAGAACGGTGTGACCTTCTACAAAATACCGGTCGCCCACACCGCCTGGGCCCTTAACCTGCTCATAGACCTGGGCCCGGCCGTCTGCCTGCTCACCCCTGCCCACCTGCGGCAAGACCTGCTAGAGCTACTGGGTGACTAGGGGCCACAAACAACTGTCCCAGCACATTACCCACCCATATCCCAGCAGAATCGGTGCAAGCCCACAGCAAAATATTCTCAAAACTAAAGCCGCTTGGGATATATAATTGTCACTATGCCTTGGTGGTTTTGGATAGTTTTGTGGACCGTGCTCGTAGTGAGCTCGCTCTGCCTGCTAGCCTGGCTGCTATACCGCGTCTTCCGCAAAGCCTTAGGGGCACTCGATGCCGCCCAAGACTGGGAGTCCAGCATTACAGATGCGCTGGGGCAGGCCAACCACGCCCAGCTCCTCAGAGAAGAACCGCAACCGGCTCTTTTCACCCCGGTAGGAACCGCCTACGCAGACTACATCCAGGGCAAGAACACTCGAACGCTCGACCGAGCCCGCCGCCGCTCTCAGCGCCGCGACGAACTCGGACAGCCCCAACTCGTCGGAGACCTCAAACGTCTTCAAGAAAGGTGACGCTCGTGCTCGGTAACCTCGGCCCCGTCCATCTCATCATCCTCCTTGTCATCATCATCCTGCTCTTCGGTGCCCCCAAGCTCCCCGGCATGGCCCGCAGCCTCGGCCAGTCCATGCGTATCTTCAAGTCAGAAGTTGACGGCCTGAAGAACGACTCCAAGAAGAACAACGAAGCAAACGGCGACACCAACGGCTCCGTCGTTTCCGGTGAGGTCATCAACAACCCCACCACCACCGACCAGAACAAGGGCTCACAGAACTAAGTTCTCGCCCCCAGAGCGTTCGTGAGTTAACCGCCCAACCCGTGCCCTGGCCACCCAGGGCACGGGTTTATGGGCTCCCAGAGTTTCAGTAGAAGGCACCTATGGCTAAATCAACCAGCCGAAAGAATAACCCCCAGGCCACCATGGCCCTCGGCGAGCACTTTCGCGAATTCCGCAACCGCCTGATTAAAGCGGCTGTTGCTACCTTTATCTGCGCTATCGGCGGCTTCTTCCTCTACGAGCCCTTCATGGAGGCCATCAGCGCCCCGGTCTACGCCATCAACACCGAAGCTGGCCGCACCGCTGCCCTGAACTACTCCACCGCAACATCTCCCTTCGACCAGATGGTGCGTATCTCCCTCTACATCGGCCTGGTTATCGCAAGCCCCGTCTGGCTCTACCAACTCTGGGCCTTCATCACCCCGGCCCTCTACCGCAAGGAAAAGCTCTACACCCTGGGCTTCACCTTCACCGCCATCCCCATGTTCCTTCTGGGCACCGGCCTGGCCTGGTGGGTGCTGCCCACCGCCGTCCGCACCCTAACCATGTTCAGCCCCGATGGCGCAACCAACCTCTTCACCGCCGACGTCTACGTCAGCTTCGTGGTTAAATTCCTGCTGGTCTTCGGTATCGCCTTCGTACTGCCTGTTATCCTGGTCGGCCTCAACTTCATCGGCCTGATCCGCGGTAAGACCATTCTTAAGTCCTGGCGCTGGGTAGTCGTGCTCGTTGGTCTGCTAGCTGCTATGGCAGCTCCCGGTAACGACATCATGTCCATGCTCTACCTCATGCTGCCCCTGCTCTTCTTCTTCTTTGTTGCTATCGGTATCGCTATGCTCAACGACAAGCGCCGCGACCGCCGCAACGCCAAACTCGCAGAGGGACTCACCAACGACGAACTCAACCGAGCCACCAGCCTAGAAGAACTCGACCAGCTCGGTCGCTCCTAAAACCGCCCCGCCCCGGCAGTGAACTGCTCCCCATAAGTTGGACTACTAAAAAACAGTCACCAACTAATGGGGAGCATCTCCTATGCGAGCACGAAGCTCACTCACCCAACACCAACGAGAACAACTCATCCACCTCTTCCAACAA